>JBJMIQ010000166.1:0-4606 GCA_045806805.1 Nocardioides sp.
GGCCTTGCGGTCGTCTCCAACGGCGCGCTGGTGTGGGACGTCGCCCGGGAGCGGGTCGTCCTCGAACGCACGCTCCGGGTGGACGTCGGGCTCGAGGTCTGCCGGCGGATCCGCGACGCCGTTCCCGGCTCGGCGTTCGCCGTGGAGACCCTCGAGGGGATCGCGCTCGAGCCGGAGTTCATGGAGCGGCACCCGATTCCCGAGGGCAGCCTTCGCGGTCCGCTGTCCGAGCTGTACCGGCGACCGGCGCTCAAGCTGCTCGCCCGGCACGAGGAGCTGGAGTCGCGGGAGTTCTGGGACCGGGCAGAGGCCGCCGTGGGTGACCTGGCGGTGGTCACCTGGTCGTCCGCTTCGGCGTTGCTCGAGATCAGTGCGGCCGGCGTCACCAAGGCCACGACTCTGGCCGTGCTGTGTGAGCGTCTGGAGGTGGCCAGCGAACAGGTCATCGCATTCGGTGACATGCCCAACGACCTGCCGATGCTCGACTGGGCCGGCACCTCCTACGCGATGGCCAACGCCGACCCCGCCGTCATCGCCGCCGCCGACCATGTCGCTCCGGCCAATGACGACGATGGGGTGGCGACGGTGCTGGTTGGGCTCTTCGACCTGTGATCTGCTGGAATGGCCGGGTGTTCGTGAAGGCCCCTTTGCTGCTGCCTCGGCTGTTCTCAGCCCTGGTGCTCGTGTGTGTCGGGATCGTGCTGGCCCAGGTACCCGCCCAAGCGGTGTGCCGCTGCGTCCAGCAGAGCGACGTCCAGACCGACATCAAGCGCGCAGACGCGGTCTTCAGCGGTGTCGTGGTCGAGTCCTCCGGCACGGCTCGAGGAAGCAAGAGCGACTTCGCGACCTACGAGATCGAGGCCGACACCGTCTACAAGGGCAACGTGCGTACCTCCACCGTCGATGTCCGCTCGAAGAACGACGACTGCTCGCTCGGGGAGTTGAGGTCCGACAAGCCCTACGTCTTCTTCGTGACCGAGCAGAGTTCCGAGCTGCGGGCAGACCAGTGCGGAGGCACTGCCGCCAGCAGCGGCAAGCTCGTTCGTCAGGTCGAGCAGGTCCTCGGCGCCGGCTCGACCCTGGGTGGCACGAACAAGCCGGACGAACCGGTGGAGGTGGAGTTCACCAAGGTCTCAGACGCCGACCCCGACAGCCTGACCCGCATCGCCGCTCCCGGAGCCGCGCTCGTCCTGGTCGGCCTCCTCGGCCTCCTCGTCGTGCGCCGCGTCCGCGACTGAGCCAGTTGCCCGCTGCGGCTACCTCGCCGGCCTGGACCACGGCGTCTCCGGCCGCGCCTGGTCGACCCCGTCGACAGTGAGGTCCGTCCGCTCGGCGAAGAAGCACACGTGATCGCGCACTCCATCGGCGTCGTGCAGAGGCTCGGGGTAGAACCAGGCGATGTCCGCCGCCGCTCCCGAAGCCAGGGAGAGGTAGGACGCGGTGCCCTTGTAGGCGCAGACCGTATGAGTCTCGCTCGCGGTCAGCCGGTCGAGGCGCACGTCGTCGCGGGGGAGGTACCACCGGGTCGGCAGGGAGGTCTCGAACAGCGCCATCGCCCGACGGCTGTCTGCCAGCACCTCGCCTTCGTGCGACACCACGATCCGCCGGTCGCTGCGCAGTACGTCGATCCGCTTGAACGGGTCGTGGGGATGACCGATCACCGCCTCGTCCTCCTCCATCCAGGTGAACGGCGTGGTGGTGCCGAAGTCGAGCACCACATGATCGGCCAGATCGGCGTCCTCGGGCACAAACGCCGCGGCCTCCGCGAGCTCGCCGTTCACCCGGACGGAGAAGGCGCGACCGGGACAGGAGTGCGCGGCAAAGTTGTAGGGACCCAGGTAGGGCGGCATCGGGTCGGGCAGTGGACGCGACTCCGCGGGCTCGAGCTCGGCGACCAGGTCGGCCGCGGGTACGGCGTACGTCGGCACGATCCGGTGGGGCTCCCAGACCAGCACGGCCGAGGTCGTGTCGCAGATCAACCGGCCGCCGAGACTGACCCGGATCCGCTTGGGGGTCGGGTGGAAGCGCAGCTCCTCACCCGAACCTGCGAGGGACTGCTCCATCCGGACGGCCATGGCCGGTCAGAGGTACATCCCGCCGCGGTCGCCGCGCACCGCCGCCTCGGTGTCACCGGGTCGCATGGGCTGCTGGGCAGACGCTCCCGGCGGGAGCTGCCGCATCTGCTCGAGCTGGACGCGGGCGGCCACCTGCTGGGCGTAGATCGCGGTCTGGATGCCGTGGAAGAGTCCTTCGAGCCAGCCGACCAGCTGTGCCTGGGCGATGCGGAGCTCGCTGTCGGAGGGGGTGCCCTCCTCGGTGAACGGCAGCGAGAGGCGCTCGAGCTCCTCGACCAGCTCCGGGGCGAGACCGGCCTCGAGCTCCTTGATCGAGGCCCGGTGGATCTCCTTGAGCCGGTTGCGGCTGGCGTCGTCGAGCGGAGCCGCCTTCACCTCCTCGAGGAGCTGCCGGATCATGCTGCCGATCCGCATCACCTTCGCCGGCTGCTCGACCAGGTCGGTGACGCCGGTCTCGCCGGCGGAGTCGTCGTCACCACCGGACCTGGCCTGGGCGACCACGCTGGCGGGAAGTGTTCCCATGGGCTGTCCGTCGGGTCCGACGACCACGACCTGCTCCTCTGAGTCTTCCGTGGAGTGCTCAGTCATGCGGGGTCCCCGCGAAATTGGGAGCGAAGCGAGCGATCTTGTGGGGTGCTCATGCGGCCCACACTACGCATCGGTGGCGGTGAGCAGAATCTTGCCCACGTTGTCGCTCGACTCCATGAGGGCGTGGGCCTGGCCGGCCTCGGCGAGGGGCAACGTGGTGTGCACCACCGGGCGGATCCGGCCGTCGGCGACCAGCGGCCACACGTGCTCGGCGACCGCCGCGCAGATGGCGGCCTTCTCCTCGGGAGGGCGCGACCGCAGCGCGGTGGCGACCACGGCTCCGCGCTTGCGGAACAGGGCCGCGATGTCGAGCTCGCCCTTGGTACCGCCTTGCATGCCGATGATCACCAGCCGACCCTCTGTGGCCAGCGCGTCGACGTTGCGGCCGAGGTAGGAGGCACCCATGTTGTCGAGGATGACGTCGGCGCCGTGCCCGTCGGTGGCCCCGCGGACGGCCTCGACGAAGTCGTCCTCGCGGTAGTTGATCGTCACGTCGGCGCCCAGCTCGGCGCAGACCGCGAGCTTCTTCGCCGAGCCCGCCGTGGTGAGGACGTGGGCGCCCAGCACCGAGGCGAGCTGGATGGCGAAGGTGCCGATGCCGCCGGCTCCGCCGTGCACGAGCAGGTGCTCGTCCGGCTGCAGCCCGGCCACCATGAAGACGTTCGACCACACCGTGCAGGCCACCTCCGGCAGGGCGGCGGCGGTGACCAGGTCAAGCCCTGAGGGGACCGGCATCACCTGTCCGGCCGGCACGCAGACGCGGGTGGCGTAACCGCCGCCGGCGAGCAATGCACACACCTCATCGCCGACGTCGTGGTCCCCGGCCTCGGGGCCGACGCCGGAGATGGTGCCGCTGCATTCGAGGCCGATGATCTCGGAGGCGCCAGGTGGTGGGGGGTACAGCCCCTGGCGCTGGAGCAGGTCGGCCCGGTTGACCGCCGTGGCGGCGACGTCGATGACGACCTCGCCCGGCCCTGGTTCGGGGTCGGGCAGCTCGGAAAGTGCGAGAACCTCAGGGCCACCGGGTTCGGCGACGGTCACGGCGCGCATGGCAGGCAGCCTAGAGGGCGTCCTCCGTCGCGCGAGGGCGCCGGCTCAGCGAACGAACTCGTCGCTGCTGTGGTCGACCGTGCTGTCGTCCGGGATCGGCTCGTCGACGTCGTCCGGGTCGGGTGCGTTGGCGGGGCGGTCCCAGCCCTCCGCGAGTGCCTGGGCCCTCGCCGCGAAGCTCTCCACCTGGGAGGGGTCCGCCCCGTGGGCACCGGCGGCAAGGCCCAGGATGTACGTCGTCACCGGGGCGGCGACCCGCTCCACCTGATGGGCGCTGACCCGGGCCAGGTCGAGGATCAGCCCTTCGTCGACCTCGGCCTCCTCGATCTCGAGCACGTCGCACAGCTCGTCGATCCAGTCGTGAAGGTTCACAGGTCCAGACTTGCCACTGAAGGCCCCCACCGCAACCCCCTGACTAGGCATCAGCTCCGTCTCCGAGATCGCGCAGGTCCGCCCACGTGTCGATGTCGCGCGCCTCGCCCGATTGAGCTGCGACGGCCGCGAGGTCGAGCGGGGCCAGGAGCCGGTGAAGGGGGAAGCCAAAGGGATCGTCGGGCCGCACCCGGTCGAGCGCCGCCAGCTTGAGGACGCCCGCCAGCTGGCGCCGACCGGAGGGGTCGGCAAGGAACGCGCCGTCCCGGCTGTCGGCCGCAGCCCGGAGCCGCCGGAACGTGTCGGCGCCGACGCGGGGCATGTCCACGGCCAGCACCGCGAGATGGTCGGGCATACCCTGGAGGGCGTCCCGACCCGCCAGCAGCCCGGCGGCCGGGCCGCCGTGGGGTGGATCCTCGCGCACGAACGTCGCCGGCCGCGTGGGCGGCACCTCCGCGCCGACCACCACCACCTCGACCGCGTCGGCGACCGCGGCGAGGGCGTGCTCGAGCAGGGTGCGT
>JBJMIQ010000167.1:0-13739 GCA_045806805.1 Nocardioides sp.
TCGCGGTTGCGGGCCTGCTCCATCCCGACGTCGTAGACGGTGCCGGTCACGCCCGCGCTCGGGATGGTCACGGTGCGGTCGAGCATCTGGCCCATCACCAGCGTCTCGGTCGGCCGCTGCTCGAACCGGCGCATGTTGAGCAGCCCGGTCGTGTAGACCTGCCCGGCGTCGATGTTCGTTACCCGGGTCATCGGCACGAAAATCCGCCGGCGTCCGAACACCTCGGCAACCAGCCCGAGCACCCGCGGCTGGCTCACCTCCGACCGCACCGCCACCACGAGGTCGCGCACCTTGCCGACCTGGTCCCCGACGGGGTCGAAGATCGGCAGGCCGACCAGCCGGGCGGCGTACACGCGGGAGGGGGCGGTGCTCACGCGCCAACGCTACCGTCGCTCGCGCGTCGGGCCTCGGGAACACCGCGGTTGTCCCGCTCTGCGGCTAGGCTTCCCACGTGCACGGACGAGGACTGACCGGGGTCGCCCGGTTCGCGGCGGTGGCCGGCTTCGCGGCCCTCGCGCTCGGGGGTTGCGGCGATGAAGGGTCGACCCCTCGAGCCAGCGACCCCTCGTCCTCTTCGAGTCCGTCCGCCAGCCCGTCCGCGTCGAGCGGAGCCCCGGACTGTGCGGGCGTCTGGAAGGGGGGTGGCGAGCTGCCGCGGTCCTACGACGGCTGCAACTCCCAGGAGGGATTCGTGGCCAGCGACACGCTCGGATGCTCGTCGGGGCAGCGTATGGTGCGCTACGGCGACCACTTCTACGCCGTGCCCGGAGGCACGATCCACGAGACGGAATCGCCATTGGAGGACGACCGCGGGTACCGTGTCGCAGTCGCAAGCTGTCGGGCCTGACTCCAGGTCCGCCCGAGGGGCCCGAATCCGCTGGTCTCGAAATCCAGGCAGTCAACACGCCAACAACAAACGTTGAAGGGGAACGGATGTTTTTCAGGCGCGCCGTAGCCGTGGTCGTCATCGCCATGCTCGCTGCGGTCTTCGAGGTTCCGGCGGCACATGCGGGTAGGTACACGCCGAAACCCGGTATCACCTACAACTCGCCGGTCGGGAGCCACGCGAAGAGGACCGCGATCATCGGCAAGATCATCCGGAGCATCCGCTCGACCCCACGCGGCCAGGACATCCGGATCATGAGCTGGAACATCCAGTCACGGGCCGGGGTCGATGCTCTGCTCAGGGCCCAACGGCGGGGAGTGCGGGTCCGGGTCCTGATGTCGCGGTCCAACGCTGCCGCGATCCACAACACCAGCTGGGCCCGGCTGGACCGGGGTCTGCAGGCAGGCAATGCGCACCGCAAGAAGTCTCGCCACAGCTGGGCGCGGACGTGCGCCAGCTCGTGCCGGGGAAGGTCCGGGGCGGCTCATGCCAAGTACTACCTGTTCTCCCGTTCGGGACGTGCACGACAGGTCGTGATCCACGGCTCGGCCAACCTCACCACGGCCTCGACGACCAACCAGTGGAACGACGTCGAAACGACCGTCAACCGCGAGGCCCCCTACAACTTCTTCGTGAACGTCTTCTCCCAGATGGCCAAGGACCGAGCAGTCCGGTCGCCCTACACCTCGTGGACCAACGGAAGTGACAAGTTCATGTTCTTCCCCGGTCCGCGGAAGTACGACCCCGTCATGAGGCTGCTCGACAAGGTCAAGTGTCATGGGGCCACCAACACAAGCTCTCACCGGACCCGGCTCCTCATCGCGCCTGACGTGCTCCGGGAGGAGCGCGGCATGAGTCTCGGGCGCAAGATCTGGCAGCTGTGGCAGAACGGCTGCGACGTCCGGGTCGGCTACACGATCGTGGGCGGGACCATCGGCAAGATGATGCGTCGTCCGGGCCCACGCGGTCGAGGCGTGCCGATGCGTCACCTGGTGCAGGACAACAACGGCGACGGCATGTTCGACAACTACTTCCATCTCAAGTCGATGACCGTCGTGGGCCACATCGGGGGCGACCGGAGCAACTACCTGACCCTCAATGGGTCGTCGAACTGGTCTGGCCGCGGCATCCGTTCCGACGAGAACCTCGGTGTCCACTGGCGCAAGGGGATCACGCAGCGCTACCAGGAGTTCCTCGGTTACTGGTTCGGGTGGTCTGGATTCAACTCGGCGAACCGGTCCGCCCGGATGACTGCGCAGGCCGCGCAGGACGGTCGGCTGGTCGACGGGCTGCTCTTCGGCACCGGCCCCATCAACGGGGTCGACCCCTACGCGCACGTCGACATGGACTGAGCGGGCGGTGGGCAGACCTCTGCGCGTCCGCAGCGTCGACGAGCAGGGGATCGTCGTGAGCAGCCGGGACGACCGGGCCGTCGACGTCCTGTTCGACGGTCAACGGATCTGGTCGTTCTGGGTTCGCCGCGACACCGAGCCGCTCCGGGCGCGACTCCGGCTGGCGCCGTGGCCGGGACCGCTGCGCAAGTTCCTCGACGGCCGCACCAACGTCGTTGTCCGGGAGCCCGGGTCTTCGGTGTCGTACTTCGACGAAGAGGTCTCCTTCGGCGACGGCGAGGAGCGGATCCGCGTCGTCAACCGGCGGGGGATGCAGCTCGGATACGACAAGTCCGGCAAGCTGATGCCGACCTTCGAAACCCGTGGCCGTGGCGACATCGCCAATCTCGTTGCTGCCACCCGGTCGGTTCTCGAGGCCCTCGAGTCGGCGGGGGTGGAGCCCTTCCTCGGCTACGGCACCCTGCTCGGCGCCATCCGTGAGGGGGCCGTGCTCGGGCACGATTCCGACGCCGACGTCTGCTACGTGAGCGACCACGAGAACCCGGTCGACGTCTCGCGCGAGTCCTTCCGTCTGCAGCGTGAGCTGGTCAGGCTCGGGTTCGAGACCAGCAGATACAGCGGGGCTGCCTTCCGGGTCCAGGTCACCGAGGGTGACGGGATGGTCCGGGGCCTGGACGTCTTCGGTGGGTTCTTCAGCGCGGGGCGGCTGTACGTCCTGGGTGAGGTCGGCGTCGAGTTCGAGCGTTCGTGGATCCATCCCCTGTCGACCAGCATGCTCGAGGGCGTCGAGATGCCGGTGCCGGCCAAGCCGGAGCGGTTGCTGGAGGCGATGTACGGGCCCGGATGGCGGGTGCCGGATCCCGCCTTCCAGTTCGGCACGTCGGTGCGGACCATTCGCGCCTTCAACGACTGGTTCCGGGGACTCGGTCCCAACCGGCGACTCTGGCAGCGTCGGTTCAGCCGGCGCATGGGCGAGCTCCCGCAGCGGGGCCCCTCCGGCGCGGCCCGTCATGTGGACCAGGAGGCGCGCAAGCTCGGGGCCTCGATACTGGAGGTCGGTGCCGGCAAGGGTGCCGACAGTCTCTGGCTGGCGCGCCGCGGTCACCAGGTCACCGCCTACGACTACGCGGCCCGCAGCGGGCTGGCGGCCGTGGCGACGGCCGCCCAGGAGGAGGGGCTCGCGCTCGACGTACGAGAGCTCAACCTCACCGAGTGGCGCTCGGTCTTCGGCGACGGGACCCGTCTCGCCCATGCGCCGGCCCCTCGCGTCGTGCTCGCCAGGCACGTCCTCGATGCGACCGACTCCGGGGGTCGCCGCGGATTCGCACGCTGGTGCGCCATGGCCCTGCGGGCAGGCGGCACCCTCGTCGCGGAGTTCAGCGAGCCGGGCGAGGACGTCGCGTGGACCGTCGGCGAGGTGGATCCCCGCCAGATGGCCGAGTGGCTCATCGAGGGCGGGGCCAAGAGCGTCAGCCACACCGAGGTCACGGGCGGGAAGCGACCTGCCATTCGACTCGTGGGAGAGTGGTGAGCGTGAACGTCAGGGACAAACTGAACGTCGTCGCCCGCATCCGGTCGGTCGCCGAGCTGGAGCAACGGGTCGCCGATCTCGAGGCCGACATGTCCGAGGTACGCCGGCACAACCTGCGGCTGGCCGAGATCTCCGACGTGGTCCAGGAGCTCCTGATCCCCCTGGCCTCGCGCGACGAGGTGAAGGTGCAGGAGGCCATCGAGCGATTCAACAAGAGTCTCTGAGTGGTCGACCGCGTCTTCGTCCACATCGGGCTCCCGAAGACCGCGACCTCCTACCTCCAGACCATCATCTGGAGCAACCGGGACCGGTTGCGGAAGGCCGGAGTCGTGGTGCCCGGCAGCAGGCGGACCGACCACCTGTGGGCGTCGCGGGAGGTCCGCGAAGACCCACACCAGGCGCGGGCGCCCGAGCTGCACCGGACCGCGTGGACGCGGTTGCGGCACGAGCTGGCGACGTCCTCGGGCAGCGGCCTGCTCAGCCATGAGTTCTTCGCCGCGGCGTCCGCGCGCCAGGCCCGCGAGCTGGTGACGGCACTCGGCGACGCCGAGGTGCACGTGGTCGTCACGGCACGCGAGCCACTCGGGCTTTTCACGGCCAGCTGGCAGGAGAGCCTGAAGAACGGCTCGACCACCCCCATGGCCGACTACGCACGCCGGGTCTCGAAGAGCCCCACGGCGATCTGGAACTGGCGCACGCTCGACCTCCGGCTCGTGCTCCAGCGGTGGTCGAAGGCCGTGCCGCCCGAGCGGATCCACGTCCTGGTGCTCGACCCCACGGCGGACCAGGCCGACATCTGGCGCCGGTTCGCAGCGCTGCTCGGTGTCGACCCGGACGCCTTCGACCTCTCCCAGTCCTTCCCCAACACCTCGATGGGCGTGGCCGAGGCCGAGACGCTGAGGCGGATCAACATGCGCCTCGACGGCTTCGACCGGGCCTTTGACAAGGGGGTCTACATCCGGACCTTCCTGGCCGATGAGCGCCTGGTGCCCAGACGGGGCGAGAAGTTCTGGCCCGAGCCGGACCAGGTCGCGGAATGCCGGCAACGGGCGGTGTCCACGGTGTCCTACCTGCAGGGAAGCGGCTTCGACGTGTCGGGGCAGCTCGAACATCTCCTGGTTCCTGACGAGCTCGAGCCGCGCCGGCTCGCCGCCTCGGTGACCGACGCCGAGGTGGCCGACGTCGCCGTGGGGCTGGCCGCGACCATGCTGGGGGACGTGCGGGCGCTACGGAACGCCCGTCGGCAACCGCCTCCGGAGGGCCGGCGGTACGTCGAGCGAGGTCGGCGGGCCTGGCGTCGCCTGCGGACCCGTCTTGGTCGCCCCGCGGTCTGAGGGCCTTTCGCTAGGCCTGGGCGCGGCCGCGCAGGCCGCGCAGCCGTTGCCGGCGGTTCGTGGCCTTGGCCGGCCCCGGGCGCTGGATCACGTGGAACGGTCGCTTCGGCACTCCGCGCGCCGCAGCGAGCCGGTCGGCGAGGATGGCTCGGTCCCTCTCGGCGAGCGGCTCGGGGTCGTGGGTGCCCAGACCTGCATCGACCTCCTCGAGGAGCCCGAGGTCGCGGAGCGTGGTCACGTCGTCCTCGGTCGTGATCTCGTAGATACGTCGCAGGTACTTCTCGGCGATCGGTGCGGGAATGTCCTTGCCGGTCAGGGTGCGCAGCGCGTTGATGGTGGGAGCCCGGTCCTTGCGGAAGCGCGCGGATCCGGCTCCGAGCAGCGCGGTCCACTTGCGGACGAACTCCTCACCCGACACCGCGTCGTGGTGAAGGACGCGCAGGCGAGGGTCTTCATGCCTCGACACGCGGTCACCGGAGGACGTCACCGCGTGGTGGAGCGTGAGTCGGAGCCCTGAGCTGGGACGCACGCCCGACTTGCCGAGGACGTGCCCGTGGAAATACGCCGAGTTGGTCGGTTTGGCCAGCACGCCCAGCACGCGCAGGAGGTTGAGGTCGTCGTCGTCGAGCAGCCGCTTGAAGTGCCTCGGCCGCTCGGTGGCGCCGAACTGACTGACACATTCCAGAGGAGTGAGCCAGACCGCACCAGTGCTGGCCGGGACCGCGGCCAGCACCTCGCGGTCGAGTGCCACCACCTCGTCGCCATCGATGTGGAAGACCCATTGGGCCCACTCCATGCCCTTGAGCAGCTCGAGCGCCAGGTTGACGTTGATCCGCTGCCGCACGTTGAGCCCCTGCGGGCGGTCCCCGGCCCACCAGTCCCGACCCGTCGGGACGCAGGTGACCTGCCCGTGCCGGCCCAGCTCGTCCGCCACTTGGTCCTGGTCGGGCGCCTGCGGGTCGTCGAGGAACACGACCATGTGGTCGACGCCCATCGCCAGGTTGTCCGCGACGAACCGCCGCACATTGGCCGGCGTGTCCAGGATCGTGCTGGCCGTGACGAGCATGCAGAGAGGCTAGCCAACCCGCCGCCGGGCGCCGTACCCCGTCGCTCGAGGCAGGCCGCGAATTACAGTTCTGGGATTCACCTGAACAGGTTGCGAGTGACAGATGTGGCTGATGTGATAACTGTGCAGACGGGGCCCATCTCGGAGGACCCCTCCAATTTTAGAGGAGCCTCAGTGTCCCCCGCAGCGAATCCCGTCCGCCGGACCCGGGCCCGCAGCCTTCTCGGCCGTGCCGGCCTGGTGGCCCTACTCGCCGCACAGGCCTTCGTGCTCTCGCTCGGCGCCCAGGGCACGACCACCGCGCAGGCAGCGGTGGTCGAGAGCGCCAGCGACATCAGGATCGTGACCGCGAACCTGCGCTCGCCCCAGTCCGCCACGGGGTTCCAGCAGGATGCGCGCGAAGTGATCGCACAGCACCCGGACCTCATCACCTACAACGAGGTGGCGTTCCGGCAGGACATGTTCCTCGCGCCCGACGGATACCAGCTGTGGCGCACGCCGGGCCACTACACCGGGCACAACCCGGTTGCCTGGCGGACCAACGTCTGGCACGACGTGGAGCACGGCACCTGGCGAATCTCCAACTACACCAAGAGGCCTCCGGGGAAACAGACCCTCCTGGGTCTGCGGTACGCCAACTGGGTCAAGCTGGAGTCTGTTGACGGTCGCCGCCTTTCAGTCGTGTCGACGCACGTGGCTCCGCCGTTCACTGATGACCAGGGCAACCGCATCGACCTGGTCCGGCCCTCCGTTCGCCGCCTCAGCCTGCTGGTGGACCAGTTGAAGGGCTACGGCCCGGTGCTGGTCGGGGGTGACTTCAACGCTCCCTACAACAGCGCCCGTTATCCGCGCGACCTCCTCACCGAGGCGGGGCTGAAGCCCACCTACGACCTGCTGGGCACGTCCTTCCCGACCGGCGACCACCACGGCGGCACCATCGACTACCTCTTCCTCCGCGGCAAGGGCCAGCTCCAGGCGGACTGGCACCGGCCGGTCGAGCTCAACTCCGATCACGACGCCGTCGTGGCGGGGTTCTCATGGACCACCGAGGCACCCCGGCCCGAGGTGACCACTACCGTCAAGAACCAGCCCGACGGCACCACCGCGGAGCGGCGCGCCGTCGCGCGGGAGCTGCGCCTCCACCTCGCCCAGACCGTGGCCGGGGACACCGTGCAGCTGGGGACCCGGGGGATGAACCTGGGTCTCGTCGACCGGGCGCTACGCCACGCCGAGGCCCGGGGCGTGCGGGTTCGGGTCACGACTCGAAGCCTGCAGCTGACGGGAGTCGAGCGGAGGCTGAAGCAGACCCTCGACGCCAACGGCAGCTGGCTCCGGCGCTGCCAGGACGCGTGCCGCACCCAATGGGAGACGAATGAGCCGCCCTCCCTGCTGCTGGTGAGCGGCGCCGACCGTCAGGGGAAGGAGCGGATCGACGTCTCGCGTCCGCTCAGGCGTACCATCATCACCCGCCGGACCACCGCCCGGATCACCAACTCGACGACGCAGATGGACGCGGCTCGAGCGGCGTTTGCCGGGCTCTGAGCCTGAGCCATCGGCGAATCCCTTGTGGTCGGGAGTGCTGTTCGGTTGGATGCAGCAGGTAAGAAGAGTCCGAAACCTAGCGAGGGGGACACGTGTTCGCTGACGACTACCCGCGGTTCATCGAAGTCAGCGAGCTCACACCGGACCTGAGTCCGGAAGACGAACGCCAACGCAACCGCAGCGCAACAGAGCAGCGGAACCGGATGAGCGAGCGCTACGAGGCGCTGTTCGCCAGCAACCGGGACATCTTCGAGGGCGCGCGGGTCCTCGATCTGGCCAGTCACGACGGGCGATTCTCGATGGCAGCGCTCCACACCGGGGCGGCCCACGTGACCGGGGTGGAGGTCAGGCAGAGCCTCGTCGACAAGGCTCAGGAGACCTTTGAGTTCTACGGCCGGGACCCGGAGACCTATCGTTTCGTCTGCGGCGACATCTTCGAGGTGCTGGAGCGGGAGAAGTTCGACGTCGACGTGGTGCTGTGCCTCGGGTACCTCTACCACACCTACCGGCACACCGAATTGATGTACCGCCTTCACCATCTGGCCCCCAGGCACCTGATCGTCGACACGATGGTCACGCCTGGCGCGGAGCCGATCCTCAAGCTGGTTCGCGAGCCCGACGCCGCGGACATCCGCAGTGCCGCCCAGGATGCCTGGTCGGTCGACCGGGTCCTGGTGCTGCGGCCCTCGGTGGCCGCGCTGCAGATGCTGGTGCGCAACTACGGCTTCGAGATCGAGTCCATGCATGACTGGAAGCGTCAGCTGGCCGGCCGACTGCCCATGCCGGGGCTCGACGGTTATGCGACCGGCAGGCGCGTGACCCTGCGATGCCGCTCCCGCCAGGCGGCCATGGCCGCCGGGTGGGACCCGGTCGCTCCCCTCAAGTTCACTGCGGACCGTGAACCGACCCCGCCGCCGCCACCTGCGCAACCTGCCGGTGGGTGGCGCGCGCGGGTCAACACTGCGCTGTCCAGGGCCACGGGGTACGAGCTGCACCGAGTGCCCACCAAGCGGTGAGCGCCCGGCCGGCGCCGGGCTCGCCGACGTCTCCTCCCGCCTTGCCGAGGAGCAGGACGATGGCGTAGGAGTTGGCCATGCCCGCCAGCCGCCGCCTCTACGTCCACATCGGCCTGCAGAAGACCGGTACGACGTACCTCCAGGCGGTCATGCTCGGCAATCGCGATCGGCTGGCCTCACGGGGCTTGGCGCTGGTGCCTCCGACCAAGAAGGAGGCCTTCCAGCTCATGCTCCAGGTCCGGGACCGCTACCAGCCTGGCCATGACCCTGCCGTGGTTGCCGATGCGCTGACCCGGTTCGAGTCCCGACTGGGCCGGATGAGCGCGCCGCGGATGCTGCTGAGCCAGGAGTCGCTCTCGGCAGCAAAACCCGCCCAGGTCCAGCGGTTCCTGGCCGCCTGCCGCTCCGTCGAGGTCCACGTCGTCATCACCGTCCGCGACCTGGCGCGCTCGGTGCCCTCCGCGTGGCAGCAGGATCTCAGGGCTGGTCGCACCATCCCCTACCGGCGCTACCTGCGCCGCCTGCAGAGGATGGAGAGCAACGGTGCGGGCAGGCATCCCTGGATCCAGCTGGACCCCCCGGCGGTGCTGGCTCGATGGGCCGCCGAGCTCCCGGCGGACCGGCTCCACGTCGTCACCGTCCCGCCTTCCGGGAGCTCCCCGACCCTGCTGCTCGAACGTTTCTGCCGGGTGATCGACGTGGACCCTGCCGGTCTGACCCACCCGGAGACCCCCGCCAACACCAGCCTGGGTCTGGTCCAGGCGGAGGTGCTGCGCCGCGTCAACCGGGAGCTGCCCGAGGACCTGCTGCGACGTCAGGTGTATGGCGGTATCGGCAAGCGGTTCTTCGCGGGGGCGGTGCTGGGCGACCAGGCCTCGCGCAAGATCCTGGTGCCGAGCCGGCTTCGGCCCTGGTGCGAGGAGGTCTCGAGCCGGCAGGTGGCCGCGCTCGAGGGGGCCGGCTATCACGTGGAGGGCACCCTGGCCGACCTGCGCTGTCCCGAGACCGCGTTCAGCGACGAGGCGGAGGCGCCGCGAGAGCGCGAGGTCGCGAACGCCGCGGCCACCGCCCTCGCGCGGATGCTGGCGATCCGCGCGTCCGAGAAGCGGGCCCCCGGTGTGGTAGGCACCGAGTCGCGGGCACAGACCGTGACCGACCGGGTCCGATCTCGGTTCGGCCGCCGCTCGTAGCCGACCCGGTTTGCCGTTGAGCGCGGCGATGGCGTAGGAGTTGCCCATGCCCACGAGCCGCCGTCTCTACGTGCACATCGGCCTGCCGAAGACCGGGACGTCGTTTCTGCAGGCCGCCCTGCTGCACAACCGGGCGGTCCTGGCCGACCAGGGGCTCGATCTGGTCCCGCCCACCAAGCGGCAGGCGTTCGAGCTGATGCTGCTGGTTCGGGACCGTTACGACCCGACGCTCGACTCCGCCTCGGTGCAGGACTCGCTCGACCGGTTCCCGACCCTTCTCGAGCGGGCGCCGGGATCGCGGGCACTGATCAGCCAGGAGTCCCTGGCGGCGGCCACGCCTCCCCAGATCAGACGCCTCCTCGATGCCTGTGGGGACCGGGAGGTGCACGTGGTCGCGACCGTTCGGGACCTGGCCCGACAGCTGCCCTCGGCGTGGCAACAGCGGCTGAAGAGCGGGGGATCGATGACATACGACGAGTTCCTGCGGCGGGCCCGGGCCCTCGAGCAGCGCGGCGTCGACCGGTTTCCGTGGCGGCATCTGAACGCCGCCGAGATGCTCACACGCTGGTCGGAGCCCGTCGGCCCCTCCCGGATGCACGTGGTCACGCTTCCTCCCCCGGGTAGCCCGCCCACCACCTTGCTCGAGCGCTTCTGCAGTGTGCTGGACGTGGACCCGGACCGGATGGTGCCGGAAGAGACACGGGTCAACACCAGCCTCGGACGGGTCCAGGTCGAGCTGCTGCGTCGGGTCAACGGCGAACTTCCGCACGAGCTGCTTCCCCGCCAGATCTACGGCGGCGTCGGCAAGCGGTTCTTCGCGGCCCAGGTCCTGGCTGCCCAGGAGGCGCGCCCGATCCGGGTTCCGGCCGAGTTCCGGGCGTGGTGCGACGAGGTCGCGGAACGGCAGATCAAGGCGCTCGAGGGGGCGGGCTACGCCGTCACCGGGCAGCTGGCTGACCTGCGCGGCCCGGACCAGGCCTTCGCCGATGGCGACGACGAGCCGACCCACCGCGACGTGGAGGAGGCCGCGGTGAAGGCGCTGGCGCAGATCCTCGAGCTGCGGGCACAAGCGAAGCACCGCCGGGCGAGAGGGCGGGGTGCGAGGCCGGCCGGCGGCCCCGCGGGAGCGAGCGGACGCTCGCTGCGCGCGCGGGCGGGCCGGTTGCTCCGCCGTCTCCGAAGCGGGACGCGGGGATAGCGAAGTCCCGCCCGATGGCGTGGGGAATCCCACTGTTCACCGCGACAGCCGCCGGGTTTCCGGCCGGTAACATCCGACTCGATCTCGTTCCACCACCGGAAGGACCACCATGGGTCGCCTCTGCCAGACCGACGGACTCTCCGACGACCAGACGGCGATCCTGGCCGCGGTGCGCACCTTCGTCGACGAGAAGATCCTGCCGGTCGCGACCGAGCTCGAGCACGCCGACGAGTACCCCACCGAGATCGTCGAGGGCCTGAAGGAGCTCGGCATGTTCGGGCTGATGATCCCCGAGGAGTACGACGGCCTCGGAGAGTCGCTGCTGACCTACGCGCTGTGTGTCGAGGAGATCGCCCGCGGTTGGATGAGTGTCTCCGGAGTGATCAACACCCACTTCATCCTGGCCTACATGCTGATCAGGCACGGCACCGAGGAGCAGAAGAAGAACTACCTGCCCAGGATGGCGGCAGGTGAGGTCCGCGGGGCGTTCTCGATGTCCGAGCCGGGCCTGGGCTCTGACGTGGCGGCCGTGAAGACCAAGGCGAAGCAGACCGAGTCGGGCTACGAGATCACCGGCCAGAAGATGTGGCTGACCAACGGCGGAACCTCCACCCTGGTCGCCGTCCTGTGCAAGACCGACGAGGGCGCCGAGTCGGTCTACAGGAACCTCACCACCTTCCTGGTCGAGAAGGAGCCGGGCTTCGGAGAGGTCGCGCAGGGAATCACCGTGCCCGGCAAGATCGACAAGATGGGCTACAAGGGCATCGACACCACCGAGATGGTGCTGGAGTCGCACGCGATCTCCGCCGACCAGGTCCTCGGCGGCAAGCCCGGCCAGGGCTTCTACCAGATGATGGACGGCGTCGAGGTCGGTCGAGTCAACGTCGCGGCCCGCGCGTGCGGCATCGCCAACCGGGCTTTCGAGCTCGGCATTGCCTACGCGCAGCAGCGGGAGACCTTCGGCAAGCCGATCGCCCAGCACCAGGCGATCCTCTTCCGCCTCGCCGAGATGGCCACCAAGGTCGAGACCGCCCACGCGATGATGGTCCGTGCGGCGCGCCAGAAGGACGCGGGCGAGCGCAACGACGTGGAAGCAGGCATGGCCAAGATGCTCGCCAGCGAGTACTGCAACGAAGTGGTCCAGGACTCGTTCCGCATCCATGGGGGCTACGGCTACTCCAAGGAGTACGAGATCGAGCGGCTCTACCGGGAGGCCGCGTTCATGCTCATCGGCGAAGGCACCTCGGACATCCAGAAGATGATCATCGGCAGGTCCCTGCTCAAGGACTACGCGCTCAACGCCTGACCGTCATCGCCTCGGGAGACCAGCTCCCACCAGGCCCTAGGGTTGGGACAGGCCGTGGACCGCGTCGGATGAGGGGGTGTCTCGTTGGCTCAGCGGGTGGTGCTGCACGTGGGCTCGATGAAGTCGGGCACGAGCTATCTGCAGAGCCTGATGACGACCAACCGCGAGCTCCTCACGACGCGATCGCTGCTCTTTCCGGGCCGCGGTTGGCGCGACCAGGTGAGCGGTGTCGCCGAGGTGCTGGAGCGCGAGCGGGTGGCGATCCCTCCCCAGGAGGGGGCCTGGCAGTCCCTGGTCGACGAGATCGCCGCGTGGCACGGCACGGGTTTGATCTCCATGGAGTTCCTCGGCCCGCTCGGGCTGCGCAAGATCGAGCGGGTGGTGTCGTCCTTCCCGGCCGGGACTGTCGAAGCGGTGGTGACCGCACGAGACCTCAACCGCAGCATCCCGGCGATGTGGCAGGAGACGCTGAAGAACGGGCGGGCGTTCACGTTCGACGAGTACGTCGACGCGATTCGTCGACATGACGGTCCGGGCAATGCGTTCTGGCGCGAGCAGACCATCGCCGCGATGTGTCACCGGTGGAGCGACGTGCTCGGCGTCGATCGGGTGACCCTGGTGACCGTGCCGCCCCCCGGGGCAGAGCGTGCCGTGCTCTGGCACCGGTTCGCCGAGGCGATCGGGATCGACGGCAGCGACGTCGAGAGTCCCCCGAAGGGCAACGAGTCGCTCGGGGCCGCTTCGGTGGAGGTTCTGAGACGTCTCAACGCGCGCGTCGAGGACCTCACGTATTCCGAGTACGTGCCCATCGTGAAGCACCGGCTGGCCAAGAAGGTGCTCGCGCTGCGGCGGGAGCAGGAACCCCCACTGGGCTTCGAGGTCCCGGAGTGGCTGCCGGAGCTGTCCACCCGGATGATCGGCCGCATTCGCGAACTCGGGGTCCGCGTGGTCGGCGACCTCTCGGACCTGAACCCCGTGCCGGTCCCCGGCGCGCACCCCGACAGCGTCCCCGCCGAGGAGCGGCTGGACGCCGCCGTGGCGGGGCTGGAGGCGCTGGTGCGGGCCTCGCAGGGCCGCCGCCGGTAGGTCGCTATAGTGCCCCGCATGCCAGCGGAGGATCATCAGCCGCAGGCTGCCCAGCGCACCGTCGTCCTCCATGTGGGTCTGATGAAGTCGGGCACGACCTTCGTCCAGAAGTCACTGTTCGAGAACAAGCAGGCATTGGGCGAGCAGGGCGTGCTGGTGCCGGGCACCCGCTGGAGCAAGCAGGCGGCCGCCGTTCAGGACGTCCTTCGCCCCCGCAGCGGCACGGCGAAAT
>JBJMIQ010000168.1:0-5867 GCA_045806805.1 Nocardioides sp.
CCGGTGACGAAGGCCCGCACCAGGTTGAGGGTCGCGGCCGAAGAGTTGTAGACGTCGACCAGCCGCTGCGGGTCGGGCGTACGCGCCTCGGGGACGAAGTCGAAGCCATTGACGGCGTCACCCCGGTAGGCCGGGAGGGCGACCCCGTCGCGGATCTCGGTGTCGGACGAGCGAGGCTTGGCGTACTGTCCGGCGATCCGGCCGACCTTCACCACCGGCACCGAGGCCGCGTAGGTCAGGACGACGGCCATCTGCAGCAGGACCCGCAGCTTGTTCCGGACGTTGTCAGCCGTGACGCCGGCGAAGGTCTCCGCACAGTCACCGCCCTGGAGCAGGAACGCCTCCCCGCGGGCCACGGCCCCGATCTTCGTCTTGAGCTCGTCGCACTCGCCCGCGAAGACCAGCGGCGGGCATGAGCGCAGCCGGCTCACGGCGAGCTCGACGGCCGCCTCGTCGGGGTAGGCGGGCTGCTGGGCCGCACCGAGCGCGTGCAGGTCGGCGAGGTCCGGAATCGTGGTCCCTGAGGAGGCGAGGGACGAGCCGTCTCGAAGGGTCACCCCGTCAGCCTACGCGGACGCAGGCGGGCCCTAACTCATCCGCCGAGGTGGTCCACGTCGCGGAACCCGGTCTTCTTCGCCCGACCACCGCGGTTGGTCAGCCAGGTGATCACCCAGAGTCCCACTCCGATGGCCAGCAGAACCAGCGCGATGCGGTACTGGATCCAGTCCTCAGGGTCCCGCGCCCACGGCCCGACGAGGAAGGCCGAGGTCACGGCGCCGAGGAGCGGCGACCAGCTCGGTGCGCGGAAGCTGGGAGCGGTGCCGGACCTGCGGCGTACGACGAGGCACGAGATGTTGACGACCGTGAAGACGCACAGCAGCAGCAGGGCGGTGGTGCCGCTCAGCGCTTCGACGATCGACACCGAGCCGAACGTGACGTAGAGGATCAGTCCCAGGGCGAGCACGGTGGTGAAGACGATCGCGGTCCAGGGCGTGCGACGGCCGGGGAGCACCTTTCCCAGCCCACGCGGCAACACGTCCTGCGTGGCCATGCCGTAGATCAACCGGCTCGCCATCAGCATGTTGATCAGCGCGGTGTTGGCCACCGCGAAGACGGTGAGGAACGGGAAGATCTTGTCGACCGGCAGGCTGGGCGCGCCCTGCTTGACCACCTCGATCAGGATGCCGGTCTCCGCGTCGAAGCCCTCGATCTCGCCGAGGGGCAGCACCATGATCACCGAGATCGCGACCAGCATGTAGATCACGACCGCGATGCCCAGGCCGGTCAGCATCACCCGCGGGAAGATCCGCTCCGGCTCCCGGGTCTCCTCGACCATGTTCACCGAGTCCTCGAAGCCGACCATGGCGAAGAACGCGATCGCGGTCGCCACGGTCACCGCCGCGAAGATGCCGCGGTCCGCTGAGTTGTCGAAGACGACGATCTGGCCGAGGTCGGCACCCTGGGTGGCCATCACGTAGAACCCGATGGCGATGACGATGGCGAGGGCTGTCACCTCGACCAGGGTCAGCACGACGTTGAACTTCACGCTCTCCCCGACACCCCGCAGGTTGATCAGGGCCAGCAGCGCCATGAAGCCCATCGCCACCGCGACCACGGGCGTGGTGCCGGTCGGTACGCCGCCGATGGTGCCGTCAAGGCCTGCCAACAGGTTGGCCGCGAGCAGGCTGGCGGAGGTAGACGCGCTGGTGATGCCGGAGCAGACCACGGCGAAGGCGACCAGGAAGGTGACGAAGTGGATACCGAACGCCTTGTGGGCGTAGAGCGCCGCGCCGGCGGCCTGCGGGTACCTGGTGACGAGCTCGAGGTAGGACAACGCTGTCAGGGTGGCCACGGCGAAGGCCACCAGGAACGGCAGCCACGCCATGCCACCGACCTCACCCGCGATGTCCCCGGTGACGGCGTAGATGCCGGCACCCAGGATGTCACCGACGATGAACAGCAGCAGAAGCTTGGGTCCCATCACCCGCTTCAGGTCAGGCTCGGGCCCGTTGACGTCGATCTCTTCAGCTGGCGCGCCGGTGGTCATATCGCGTTGCCTCCTCGGCAGGTGGGTCCCGTGTAGGCACCATCGTGGCGGCATCGCCACCCGCCGCGCCAGTGACGCGCCTAGCCGAAGAAGACCTCGGCCTCGGCGTACTCCTCAGGACTGACCAGCTTGAGGTGGTCGGTGCCCTCGCGTAGCGGGACCCGGATGATGGCGGTGCCTCGCAGTGCCACCATCTTGCCGAAGTCGCCGTCCGCCACCGCGTCGATGGCCTGCAGGCCGAACCTGGTCGCCAACCAGCGGTCGAACGCCGAGGGCGTGCCGCCGCGCTGGACGTGGCCGAGCACGACGGCCCGGGCCTCACTGCCGGTCCGCGCCTCGATCTCGGTGGCCAGCCGGTCGCCGATCCCACCCAGCCGGACGTGCCCGAACTGGTCGACCTCACCGGACGAGAGCGTCATGTCCCCGCCCTCGCGGGGGACCGCGCCCTCCGAGACCACGAGGATCGGTGCGTAGCGGGACTCGAAGCGGCTCTCGACGAGCTTGCACACCTCGTCGATGTCGAAGGGCTGCTCGGGGATCAGGACGATGTTGGCGCCTCCGGCGATCCCCGCATGCAGGGCGATCCACCCGGCGTGGCGGCCCATCACCTCGACCACCAGCACCCGGTGGTGGGACTCCGCCGTGGTGTGCAGCCGGTCGATCGCCTCGATGGCGATGTTGACGGCCGTGTCGAACCCGAAGGTGAAGTCGGTGCCGGACAGGTCGTTGTCGATGGTCTTCGGGACGCCCACCACGTCGACCCCGAGGTCCGCGAGCCTGGTGGCCACTCCGAGCGTGTCCTCGCCGCCGATCGCGACCAGGGCGTCGACGCCGTCCCGGGCGAGGTTGTCCTTGATCTGCTCGACCCCGTTGTCGATCTTGAAGGGATTGGTCCGCGATGAGCCGAGAATCGTCCCGCCGCGGGGAAGGATCCCGCGGCACTGTTCGATCCCGAGCTCCATGGTCACGCCCTCGAGCGGGCCGCGCCATCCGTCGCGGTAGCCCACGAACTCGAACCCGTGTTCACGTACGCCCTTGCGGACCACGGCCCGGATCACCGCGTTCAGGCCCGGGCAGTCGCCACCTCCGGTGAGCACTCCGACCCGCATGCGTCAGCCTTTCGTTGGATCGTTCATATCGGACCCCGCCGACCCTAGCGGCGCCGGCCGAGCGCATGCCACTCTGGACCGGCGGGAGGACCCGAGCACCACGCGGCGGGTTTCCATACCGGAAGCGCGGGTACGGCGTCGCGAGGGAGAAGACGAAAGGGAGGGAACCGCATGACGAAGGTGAGTCCATCGCGCGTGATGGCCGGCGTGACCGCTGGATACCTGCTCGGCCGCACGAAGAAGCTCAAGCTGGCCCTGATCGTGGGCTCGGCAATCGCCAACCGCAAGCTGGTCTCCGAGCAGGTCGACAAGCTGTCCGACGCAGCCGGTATAGGGCCAGTCGGCGAGCAGCTCGTGAGCGCCGGCCGCAAGGCAGCGATCGGAGCGGTGTCGAGCCGCCTCGACTCGTTTTCCGACAAGCTGGCCGAACGCACCAGTGCCCTGAACGGTTCCGCCTCCGACGAGGACGAGAACGAGGACGAGGACGAGGACGAGGACGAAGAAGAGGAAGACGACGAGGGCGAAGAGCCTGAGGACGAGTACGACGAGGATGAGCCGGCCGAGGACGAAGAAGAACCCGAAGACGAGTACGAAGACGAAGAACCCGCCGAAGACGAAGACGAGCCGGTCGACGAAGACGAAGAACCCGTAGACGAAGACGAAGAAGAACCCGAAGACGAGTACGAAGACGAAGAACCCGCCGAAGACGAAGACGAGCCGGTCGACGAAGAGACTGAAGACGACTACGACGAAGAGGAACCGGCCGACGAGGACGAGCCCGTCGACGAGGAAGACGAGTACGAAGAACCCGCTGACGACGACGAAGAGTTCGACGAGGACGAGGAGGCCACAGCATGAGCGACAAGGGATCCGGCGGAGGCCTGCTCGACGAGCTGCCGATCGACCGGTTGCGCAGCGAGGTCACCGAGCTCGGCAAGGCCGTGGCCAAGAATGGGTTCACCTCCGTCATCGAGAAGATGGGTGATGGCAGCGGCGGCGCGGCGGGCAAGGCCGTCGAGAGCGTCAAGAAGGGCGAGTCGCCGGTCAAGGCAGCCACCAAGGCGGGCACCTCGGCCCTGAAGGACAAGGTCAAGGATGCCGTCGGAGGCGGCGGAGGAGGCAAGAAGATGAAGGTCGTCAACATCCTCGAGACCGTCGACGTTCCGGTTCCGCGACGGGTCGCCTACGACAAGTGGACTCAGTTCCAGGACATCCCGGACTACACCCGCAAGGTCGAGAAGGTGGAGCAGAAGGAGGACGAGAAGGTCGAGTGGAAGGCCCAGATCTTCCTGTCCCACCGCACCTGGCAGGCAACGATCAAGGAGCAGGTCCCCGACGAGCGCATCGTCTGGGAGTCCAGCGGCGAGAAGGGGCACGTCGACGGTGCCGTCACCTTCCACGAGCTCGCACCCGACCTGACCCGGGTGATGATGACCCTGGAGTACCACCCCCAGGGATTCTTCGAGAAGACCGCCAACCTGTGGCGCGCCCAGGGCCGCCGGGCGCGGGCCGACCTGCGTCATTTCCGGCGCGAGATGAGCATGCACACCGTGCTCGAGCAGGAGGAGCAGGACGGCTGGCGCGGTGAGATCCGCGACAAGGAGGTCGTCAAGAGCGACGAGGAGGGCCAGGAGGAGGACAAGCAGGACGAGGGTCAGAACGAGGACCAGAAGTCGGACTCGTCGGACAAGCGCTCCGCCAGCAAGAAGTCGTCATCGAGCAGCCGGGGCAGCGGCTCCGCCCGGAAGTCGAGCGCGAAGAAGTCCGCGTCGAAGCGGTCGGAGTCCGGGAAGTCCGCGGAGGGTGACTCCGGCAGCGACAGCTCCGGCGCCCGGAAGTCCGCGGCCAAGAAGTCGAGCAGCTCCGCGGCCAAGAAGTCGAGCAGCAGCAGCTCCCGCCCCCGCAAGTCCGCGGCCAAGAAGTCAAGCGGCAGCAGCTCCCGCCCCCGCAAGTCCGCGGCCAAGAAGTCGAGCGGCGGCGGCGCCGGCGCCAGGAAGTCGACCTCGAAGAGGGCGGCCGCCGCGAGGAAGTCGACAGGTAAGAAGACCACGAGCGGGCGCACCGCCAAGAAGTCCACTAGCAAGCGGACGGCGAAGAAGGCGTCCCGGAGCTCGTCGTGACTCCCACCCGCGCGCCCGGCTCGAAAGCCCGGAGAGAAGCTCCGGAGGACGAGCTCGCCCGGGTGCGCGATGAGGCTGAGCGCTACCGCCGCGCGGCCGAGGACGCACTGCAACAGCTCGACTGGTGCATCGGCTACCTCCACGGCAGCAACAAGGCGAGAATCGCAGCGGCGCTCTCCAAGAACCGCTCCTACATCCGCAAGGAACTCCTCAATCGCGACGAGGTTGCAGATCCCACACTCCAGAAGGGGACGTCATGACCATCAGCGCCACGCCCAACCGCTACGTGGAGCGGCCCGCACCCAGCAGCCTGGCCGACGTCGTCGAGGTCATCCTCGACAAGGGCCTGGTCATCGACATCTACGTCCGGGTCTCCCTGGTCGGGATCGAGCTGCTGACCATCGACGCCCGCATCGTGATCGCCAGCGTCGACACCTACCTGCGTTTCGCCGAGGCGGTCAACCGCCTCGACCTCAACGAGACCCAGACCTCCGGACTCCCCGAGCTGATGGAGGACATCACGTCCGGCGGCGCCAAGAGCAAGACCAGCGGCGCGCTGGAAGGCGTCGGGGACAAGGTCTCCGCACTTCT
>JBJMIQ010000169.1:0-5541 GCA_045806805.1 Nocardioides sp.
CGTACTCCTCGGCCGCCTGGGCCATCAGCCCGACGTTCGGGACGCTGCCGATCGTGGCGGGGTCGAGCGGGCCGTTGGCCTGGCAGTCCTCGATGACCGTCTGGTAGACCCCGGCGTAGGAGGAGTCCGGGATCACTGCGAGGGTCTCGTCCTCACCGCCGTCGGCGCCCCAGAGCCGGCCGCCGTTGCGGATCAGCGCCGGCATGCTCGCGTCGACGATGACGTCGGAGGGCACGTGCAGGTTGGTGATGCCGCGGTCGGAGTCGACCATGGCCAGGCGCGGACCCTCGTCGAGCCCCTTCTGGATCGCGGCCTTGATCGCCTCGCCGTCCTCGAGGGCCTCGATCCCGGAGAGGATCCCGCCGAGACCGTCGTTCGGTGAGAGCCCCGCGGCGGCGAGCTGTTCGCCGTACTCGGCGAACACGTCGGGGAAGAATGCGCGCACGACGTGGCCGAAGATGATCGGGTCGGAGACCTTCATCATCGTGGCCTTGAGGTGGATCGAGAACAGCACGTCCTCGGCCTTGGCCCGGGCCACCTGATCGGTCAGGAACTCCCGCAGCGCCGCGACCCGCATGGCAGTCGCGTCGATGACCTCACCGGCGAGGACCGGTACCGACTCGCGGAGGACGGTGGTCGAGCCGTCGTCGCCCTGCAGCTCGATCCGCACCGAGCCGTCCTTCTCGACCACCGTGGACTTCTCGTTGTTGCGGAAGTCGTCGGCTTCCATGTGTGCCACGTTCGTCTTCGAGGTGTGAGACCACTCGCCCATCGAGTGGGGGTGCTTGCGGGCGTAGTTCTTCACCGACGCAGGGGCGCGGCGGTCGGAGTTGCCCTCCCGCAGGACGGGGTTGACCGCACTGCCCTTGACCTTGTCGTAGCGGGCCCGGGCGTCGCGCTCCTCGTCGGTCTTCGGCTCGTCGGGGTAGGCCGGGAGGTCATAGCCCTGCTCCTGCAGCTCCTTGATCGCGGCCTTCAGCTGCGGGATCGAGGCGCTGATGTTGGGCAGCTTGATGATGTTGGCCTCGGGGGTCTTGGCCAGCTCCCCCAGTTCCGCGAGGGCGTCGTCGAGCCGCTGCTCGTCAGTCATCCTGTCGGGGAACTGGGCGATGATCCGCCCCGCGAGGGAGATGTCGCGGGTCTCCACCTCCACGCCGGCCTTGGCGGCGTAGGCCGCGATGACTGGCAGGAGGGAGTACGTCGCCAGCAGTGGCGCCTCGTCGGTCCGGGTGTAGATGATCGTGGACTCATTCACAGCGGATGACGCTACCCGAGGGGCCGTCGATCTACGATCGCAGGATGCGGGCTCCCGTCGTGAGGGCCCTTGGGAGGGACCGATGCCTGAGTCATCCACCACCGTCCAGCAGGCCAGTGCCGAGGTTCTCGGCACCTTCGTCCTGGTGTTCTTCGGTTGCGGCACCGTGCTCATGACCACCCAGTTCGAAGGTGGTACCAACTACGTCGCCACCGCGTTGGCCTTCGGTCTCACGGTTCTGGTCATGGCCTACGCCCTGGGCAGAGTGTCCGGTGCGCACTTCAACCCCGCCATCACGCTCGGCGCCGCGGTCGGAGGCCGGATCGCGTGGCGGCAGGTACCCGTCTACATCGGCGCGCAGCTCCTGGGTGCCCTCACCGCAGGCCTGTTCCTGTTCACGCTCATGCACGGCTTCCCGGGCTTCGATGCCACGGGCAACATGGCCCAGAACTCCTTCGGCGACGCCGGCAGCGGCTACGCCTGGTGGGCGGCGTTCCTGCTGGAGATGCTGATGACCGCGGTGTTCATCTGGGTGATCCTCGCGGTGACCGACGTGCGCAACGAGCACCCGGCGCTCGCTCCGCTCGCCATCGGCCTGACCCTGACCATGCTCCACTTCGGGTCGATCGCCGCCACCGGCACCTCGGTCAACCCGGCGCGCTCCATCGGCGTCGGCGTCTTCGCGGGGGTGGACGCGGTTGCGCAGCTCTGGCTGTTCATCCTGGCCCCGCTGCTGGGCGGAGCGATCGCCGGCATCACCTACGCGCTGCTGTTCGGCCGGGGAGCCGAGGACGTCCCGGGCTCCGGGCTGCGGCTCGTCCGCATCCAGATCGCACCCGGTCCGGTCGGCCCGGGCATGGCGGCGCCGGGCGTCGGCGCGGTCCCCGGGTACGGCGCACCCGACCAGCTGCAGGAGCAGTGGAACACCGAGACCGACGAGGGTCAGCCCCCGTCGTAGGACACCAGCTCGACCCGCTCCGAGCCACCGAGCACGGTCTGCTCGAGCACCAGGCCGACTCCGGGCGCGTAGTACCGGCGCTCGACCAGCCCCGGCTCGAGTGGGGTGGTGTCCTCGGTCATCAGGACCTCGCTGAAGGAGTCGACCTCGACGTTGACCGACTCGTCGGTGGCCAGCACCTCGGTCCGGTCCTCGCTCCGGCCGGGCGCGGACTCCTGCTGGTAGCCGTCGCCGATCCGGGGGGCGGCGGGCATCGCCACTCCGGCCCGGGCGCCGTCCACGCCTGCCTCCCACGATCCGGAGTGGTCGGGCCGGCCGCGGGCGTCGTACGACGTGGTGTCCTCGCCGAACCGCCAGACGTTGCCGGCCGTGTCCTGGGCGAACCAGTCGAAGGCCTCCTCGACCACGGTGCCGTCGGCGTCCTTGACGACGTCGTGGACCACCGTCGTCGTCACCCCCTGGACCTCCCGGGTGTCCCCGGTGACGGTCACCGTGGTGGTCTCCTGGTCGAGGTTGCGGGACTCGTAGACCCACCGGCTCCCGGGCCGCAGTGGCAGGTAGGGGTTGTCGATGCCCTCGACGAAGTCGTCCGGGTCGGCGGACGGCGTGGGAATCTCCAGCCCGTCGACGCCGGTCGGCGGGCTCTTCTGGGGGGAGGAGCCGCACCCGGACGCCAGCAGCGGGAGGACGGCCGCGATCGCGAGCAGTTTCGGCCGTCGGGTCATGGACTCCAGCATGTCGCACCGGGCCTGCGGGGGGCCCGAACCCTCCTCCCCAGGCGTGGTACGACGCTGCTAGCGTCCGTTTCTGGGTACGCCCACCGCATCGTCCGCCCGTCGTACGTCCCAAGGAGTCGTCGTGAGCTCTCCCCTGAAGGTGGCCGTCACCGGTGCCGCCGGTCAGATCGGCTACAGCCTGCTCTTCCGTCTCGCCAGCGGCGCGCTGCTCGGCGGCGATCGCCCCGTCGAGCTGCGGCTGCTCGAGATCGAGCCGGCCCTGAAGGCCCTCGAGGGCGTGGTGATGGAGCTCGACGACTGCGCCTTTCCCACCCTCGCCGGCGTCGAGATCGGCGCGGACCCCCACCAGATCTTCGACGGCGTCAACCTGGCTCTCCTCGTCGGCGCCAAGCCCCGCGGACCGGGCATGGAGCGCAGCGACCTGCTCGAGGCCAACGGTGCGATCTTCACCGCGCAAGGGAAGGCGCTCAACGAGGTGGCGGCCGACGACGTGCGGGTCGGCGTGACCGGCAACCCCGCCAACACGAACGCCCTGATCGCGATGACCAACGCCCCGGACATCCCCCACGAGCGGTTCTCCGCCCTGACCCGGCTCGACCACAACCGGGCGATCTCCCAGCTGGCCGCCAAGACCGGCGCCGCAGTCACCGACATCAAGCAGATGACGATCTGGGGCAACCACTCCGCGACCCAGTACCCCGACATCTTCCACGCCGAGGTGGGAGGCAAGAACGCCGCCGAGGTCGTCGACGACCAGGCGTGGATCGAGAACGACTTCATCCCGACGGTCGCCAAGCGGGGTGCCGCGATCATCGAGGCTCGGGGCTCCTCGTCGGCCGCGTCGGCGGCCTCCGCCACGATCGACGCCGCCCACGACTGGCTGCTCGGTTCCGCCGAGGGCGACTGGGTGTCGATGGCGGTCGTCTCCGACGGGTCGTACGACGTGCCCGAGGGGCTGGTCTCGTCGTTCCCCGTCACCACCCGCGACGGCAATTGGGAGATCGTCCAGGGCCTGGAGATCGACGACTTCTCTCGCGGCCGGATCGACGCCTCGACCGCCGAGCTCGCCGAGGAGCGGGACGCGGTCAAGGGGCTGGGTCTTATCTGAGCGCAGCCGCGTCAGCGGATGCGCTGATGGTGGTCGAGCGAGCGGCGCGAGTCGAGACCCGGTAGGGCGAGAGCCAACCCCGACCACCGCCGAACCCCGCTGACCCGCCCGAAACTTTCGGGCGGGTCAGTTCAGAGCGGCTGATTGGGAATCGACTCGGAGAGGAAAATCAGGGTCACACCCACGCCGCTGAGCATGACGGCGTCGATGGCCCGGTGGCGGACCGCGAGCATGCCGGCGTCCCGGCGCGGCAGAACCAGTCTCACCACCGCGCCGAGGACCAGGGCCACGCCGACCCACTTGACGCCGAGGCGCCAGTCGCCGGTCCAGGCGATGAAGATTCCGACGGCCGTGATGGCCAGGACCACGAGATAGAACAGTCCCCCGATCGTGGAGGGGTGACGGCGGGGTTGCGGCTCGGACGCCTCCTCGTCCGGGAGCGGATCGACGGGAGGCTGGTCCACTTCGGTCAGCTCAGCCACGAGCCGGTCCGGAAAGCGCCTTCTCCGCCATCTCCACGATGTTGGAGAGCAGCATGGCGCGGGTCATCGGGCCCACCCCACCGGGGTTGGGTGAGATCCAGCCGGCGACGTCCCAGACGTCGGCGGCCACGTCACCCGCGAGCTTGCCGTCCACCCGGGAGACTCCGACATCGAGCACGGCCGCGCCCGGCTTGACCATGTCGCCGGTGATGATCCCCGGCACACCGGCGGCGGCGACCACGATGTCGGCCCGTCGGGTGTGGGCCGCGAGGTCGCGGGTGCCGGTGTGGCAGAGCGTGGTGGTGGCGTTCTCGGAGCGACGGGTCAGCAGCAGCCCCAGCGGACGGCCGACGGTCAGGCCACGACCGACCACCACGACCTCGGCCCCCCGTATCTCGATCTCGTGCCGGCGCAAGAGCTCGATGATCCCGATCGGGGTGCAGGGCAGCGAGCCGCTCTCCCCGAGCACCAGCTTGCCGAGGTTGACCGGGTGCAGCCCATCGACGTCCTTGTCCGGGTCGACGCGGGAAAGCAGGGCGAACTCGTCGAGCCCGGTGGGTTGCTGCACCAGGAAGCCCGTGCAGGCCGGGTCGGAGTTCAGCCCGTCGATGACCCGCTCGACCTCGGCCTGGGTCGCGGTAGCGGGCAGGTCGACCCGGATCGACTCGATCCCGATCTCGGCGCAGTCCCTGTGCTTGGCGCCGACGTACCACCGCGAGCCGGGGTCGTCGCCGACCAGCACGGTCCCGAGCCCGGGTACGACCCCGAGCTCCCGCAGCTTGGCGACCCGCTCGGCGAGCTCCGCCTTGATCGCGTCGAGCGTGGCCTTGCCGTCGAGTGTCTGTGCGGTCACGGGGACATCCTCTCTTGGTTGCGGTCTGCTCGCATGTCACCGGGTTTCGACACGCGCCAGCGCGGCTTCGTCCTCAGCCGCGGCGCTGCTCAACCTGCCCATTGGACGCCACGGCTTCGCCGTGGCTAGTGCGCAAAATGTCGGGTGC
>JBJMIQ010000170.1:0-21148 GCA_045806805.1 Nocardioides sp.
CGCCTGACCAATCGCGACCACGGCGCGGTTGCGGTGCCTAAGACGTCAGCGTTGCCGAGGCCGAGCCGCCGAAGTTGCTGCGCACCGTGATCCGCTGGGGATTGGTGACAAAGCCGCGCTGGTCGGAGTACCTGCCACCGCCCTGGTTCGTCAGATTGAACATGAAGTTGCCCGACGACGAGTAGACACCCAGGATCGCGTTCGGATTCGTGCTCGTGGCCTCGATCCTGAGCAGACCCGACTTCCAGGTGGCCTTGGTGATCCGTACGACGTCCGCGGCTGGTGGCGTTCCGGGAGTGAGCGTGATCGTGGCGGTCCTCGTGACGTCGAACCATCTGGCGGTGACGGTGACAGTCGTGGAGGCACTCACACGCGATGTCGCCACGTTGAACGTGCCGCTCGAGCTGTTGGCGTTCACCACGGTTTCCTGTGGAACCTGAGCGACGCCCGGGTTGCTGCTGAAGAGCTGCACCGACGCGCCCTGGGTCATGGGACCGGTGAACCGCACGGTTCCGGTGGCATTCTGGCCGCCCACCACCGAGGTTGGAACGAAGGAGACAGACGACAGCGACGGCCCGGCCGGGGTAGCGGCATTCACCGAGAGGTTGTGGGTTCGAGAGATGTTGTCTGGTGTCGCGCCCATGATCTGGACGATTGTCGGCGGTGCCGAAGCGTTCGACGTGATCGTGAAGCTGCCGGTGGTCTGCCCGGCCGGGATCGTGATCGAGGTCGGCACCTGGGCCACGGTGGGGTCACTCGAGAACAGGCGCACCACCGTGGGATCCGGATCGGCGAAGCCGAGATCCACTGTGCCGGTCGTCGACTCGCCGTTGCGCACCGAGTCGGGGTTGATGGAGAGAGCGCCAATGCTCCCGGCGGCCATGGCGCTCTGGGGCAGGACCAGCAAGGCGCCGAAGGTCACCGCGCCCAGCAGCACGCTCAGCGCACGCATCCGAGGTCTGACTCCACGCGGACGACGGTGACGAATCCCAGGCACGGCGGCCTTCCCAACAGATCTGGTCCCTCTCTGGCAGCATCCCCGATTTCGATCAGACCGAAACCGGTGCGCTAGACCAACGCCTCCTGCGCTGCTCAGCGGCCGTAGACACTCACGTGCCGCGTCGACTCGGCTGTGAAGGGTTCTCCCTTCCAGCCGCCCCAGCGGTCCAGCAGCCGCAGGCCGGCGATCCGGGCCATGAGGTCGAGCTCGGCGGGGGACACGAGCCGCTGGGAGATCGGCCCCATACGGATCCCCTCGGCGCCGATCCGCACGTGGTTCTCGCAGAGGATCTGGGTCGAGGGGTCGTAGCGGTTGACGTCCAGTACGACGGCGTCGGCGCCGACGTACTCGGCGTTGACGAACTGCTCGCGGGGCACCGACACCCACGGCACCTGCTTCTCCACCACGAAGACCCCGTCAGGCAACAGCTGGCGGGCGGCGTTCTCGAAGCAGGCGACCTGCCCCTCCTGGGTGAGGATGTTGCCGATCGTGTTGAAGACGAGGAAGACCAGTCCGTAGGGACCACCGGGCCCTTCGTCGATGGCCATGTCCCCCCGGACCACGTGCAGGTCCGGCCCGCCCGGCTTCTCGCGGAGCCGAGCGATCATCGCGGCCGACTGCTCGATGCCGTCCACCCGCACCCCGCGCTCGGCAAGGGCGAGCGCGATGCGTCCGGTGCCGACCGCGAACTCGAGTGCCGGCCGCGAGCGCGCGAGGTCCGCGAGGAAGTCCACGGTCTCCTCCTCGTCGCCGCGAAGCGAGTCGTCGTAGCGGGAGGCGGCCTCGGGGCCGAAGCTCTGCAGGGGGTCGAAGCCGTCCATGTCGTCACCCTCGCGATACCGCGAGTGGGGGACAACCGATTTTCGCGGCGACGATCAGAACGGGTCGGAGAGCGTCAGCCGGGCCGGGCCGGAGACCCGGTTGGGTCCCCAGGCGCGTCCCGAGGCCGCGAGCGCCGTACAGACGACACGTGTCGGCCCGACCGCTGGATCGAGACCGCGGCAGTACGACAACGCGCCGGAGGCCGACGGAACGAACGTCCCGGTCACACCCCATGCGGCGTCGCGTCCCCGGGCCGTCCAGCCGCGGGGTGTCAGCACCGAGCACGCCACCCGCTGGCCGTCGGGGCCCTGGTTGTGACCGCACAGCGCCGGACCGGCGCCGGTCTCCTGCCAGGTGCGGCTGTCCGCGTCGGTGTGCGCCACGACGGCAGCCACCCGGTCGTGTCCCCAGGCGCCAGTCGCGGCGTCGAAGCGGGTGCAGGCGGCCCGGTCGCCCGTCGGTGACACGACCGTGCGGCAGTAGGAGACGCCGTTGCGCCCGGCCGGGACGAAGGCCCGGCTGGCCGGGTCGCCCCACGCGAGCGTTCGGCCCACGCCCGTCACCTCCCAGCCGCCGGTGGTCAGCACACTGCAGGCAAGTCGCTGGCCGTCTTCGGTGCCGGCGCGCCCGCACAGGGCGGGCCCAGCAGCGGTCGAGAGCCAGGTGCGGTTGTCGTCCAGTGTCGGGTCCGGGGTCCGCGACACCTGGTCACGCCCCCAGCGGAGTCTGGCCACGTCGAGGGACGTGCACGTTGGCCGCTGGAGCTCCTTGGCGCCCTCGGTCCGGCGGCAGTAGGAGACAGTGCCGCTCGCGGAGCTCAGGAACACCTGCGATCCGGGTTGGCCCCAGGCCGAGTCGCGGCCCAGGCCGACAAAGGTCCAGCCGGCATCGGTCATCACCGTGCAGCCGACCCGCTGGTGGGCCGACGTGCCGGAGCGGCCGCACAGCGCCGGGCCCTCGCCGGTCGGGACCCAGGTGCGTTCCTCCGCGAGGGTCCGGTCCGTCGCGCCGGCAATGCGGTCATAGCCCCACAACAGGGTTTTCGGGTCGAGCGTCGTGCACGCGACACCGCGCGGGGTGGCTCCGTGCCCGACGCTCCGGCAGTACGCCACACCCCCGTCGCCCGAAGCGACGAAGGAGCGGGTGCCCGGACGGCCCCAGTTGGTGTCCCGGCCCAGTCCGGCGAACTTCCACCCGCGCCGCGTCAGGACCGTGCAGCCGAGCCGCTCGTGCCTGAGATCCCCGGTGCGACCACACAGCGCGGGCCCGGCGTCGGTGGTCACCCAGGCGCGGTCGGCCTCCTCCCCGGACTGTCCCACGTCGATCGTCGCAGGGGCGGACTCGTTGCCCGCGTCGTCGTAGCCGACGACGGAGTAGGAGTAGGACTGACCGGGTGAGACCTGTTGGTCCCAGTAGGTGGACGCGTCCGCCGAGAGGGTCTCCAAGGGAGCTCCCGACCGCGAGATCCGGTAACCCGCCACCCCCCACGCGTCGGTGGAGGGCTTCCAGCTGACCCCGATCCGCCCGCGGTGGGTGACCACGTGCAGGTCGCTGGGCGCTGTCGGCGCGGTGGTGTCGACCGGTACGACGGTGGCCGCGCCCGGAACGATGTCGGCGATGTGGATGAACTTGTCCGGCCAGCTGCTCGACCCGGGGTAGAGCGTGATCATCCGGAAGCCGTTGTGGCCGTCGAAGTTCATCTCCGAGATCAGGATGCTGCCGTCCCCGTTGACGGACTCGACGTAGGCGACGTGTCCGCGTGCGTACCAGGCGACGTCGCCGGGGGTGGGCTTCTCGGAGGGCTTGATCTTGATGCTCTTCGCCACCTCGGCCCACTGCTCCGCGTCGCCCCAGTGCCGACCCGCGTACCAGTTGCTGAAGCTGATGCCGTTCAGCTGGCTCAGCCGGTGGGCGACCCAGGACGTGCACTGTCCCTGGAAGAAGCCGCGATCGTCGCCGGCGCAGCCACCGTTGGTGGCGGGCGATTCGTCGCAGTCGGGTGCAAGTGGAAAGCCGTAGCCGTACTTCTCGTGGGCCTCGATGGTCCCCGGGAAGCCGACCGGCACCTCAGGCTCCTCCTCGGGCTTCTCCGTTGCGCCGACCTGGCCGGGCTTGGCGCCGGGGCCCGGCGCGGCAGCACCCGGTTTTCCCTTGCCGGGTACGGCATCGGCGGCCTGGAGTCCCCCAGCCATCACGAGCAGGAGGCTCAGCAGGAGCATGACACCGCGTCCCGCGGCGCGCGGACGCGTCGGCGCCCGGTGCTTGGCGTGCTGCATCTCAACCTCCCGAGAATCCCCGAACAAAGCGCCCATCCCCACGGGCGAATGACGAGTTTTCAGGAAGTCAAAGAGGCTCGCTGACGAACCATGGAAAATGGCGCATGCGGTCTATACGGCCGTTGGCCGGTCGTACATGGCCCTTGGAAGGCGAGCCGATAGCCTGACCCCATGACCAGCGCACCCACCGAACGCGCGCCGGCGCCGTTCGGGCGCGTGCTCACCGCGATGGCCACCGCGTTTCATGACGACGGCTCGGTCGATCTCGAGGCGACCGCCAGGATCGCGACCCACCTGGTCGACCACGGACACGACGGTGTCGTGGTGTCCGGCACGACGGGGGAGTCACCGACCACCTCGGTCTCCGAGAACGAGCAGATCCTGGCGGCGGTCAAGGATGCCGTGGGTGGTCGCGCCACGGTGGTCGCCGGGGTCGGCACCAACGCGACGGCCCACTCGGTCGAGCTGGCCCAGCAAGCCGAGAAGATCGGGGCCGACGGGCTGCTGCTGGTGGCGCCGTACTACAACAAGCCCGGCCAGGCGGGCTGTGTCCACCACTTCCGGACCGTCGCTGACGCCACCAGCGTCCCGGTCATGCTCTACGACGTCCCGGCGCGCACCGGAACGACGATCTCCCTCGGGACCTACGAGGCGGTGATCGGCTGCGAGACGATCGTGGCCGTCAAGGACGCGGTCGGCGACTTCGCACGAGGCGTACGGCTCACGGAACTGGGCTACGCCGTCTACTCCGGTGACGACGTCGCCAACCTCGGCTGGCTGGCCCACGGTGGATGCGGGTTCGTCTCCGTCGTCGGGCACGCGGCGGGTGACCAGCTCAAGGGGATGGCCGACGCGTTCTTCGCCGGCGACCAGGGCCGCGCACTCGAGATCTACCGAAGCCTGCTCCCCGCGATCGACGCCATGATGGGCGTCGCCAACTACGGCGCCACGACGGCCAAGGCCGCGCTGCAGCTGCTCGGCGTCCTCGACAACCGCAACGTCCGCGGGCCCCTGGTGCCACTGGACGACGACGAAGTGGCCGCCCTGCGCTCGGGGCTCGCCGCGGCCGGCCTTCTCTAGGAGTCTGATGTCCCACCCCCATCCCGAACTCACGACACCGCAACAGCTGGCGGACGGGGGTTTGCGGATCACCCCGCTCGGGGGGCTGGGCGAGATCGGTCGCAACATGACCGTCTTTGAGTACGACGGTCGGCTGCTGATCGTCGACTGCGGGGTGCTGTTTCCCGAGGACCACCATCCGGGCGTGGACCTGATCCTCCCGGACTTCGACCCGATCCGAGATCAGCTCGACCGGGTCGAGGCCGTGGTCCTCACCCACGGCCACGAGGACCACATCGGCGCGGTCCCCTTTCTCCTGCGCGAGCGTGGGGATCTCCCGCTGGTTGGTTCCGAGCTGACCCTGGCCCTCCTCGGGAGCAAGCTGCGCGAGCACCGGCTCAAGGAGACGGTGCACCACAAGGTGAGCGAGGGAGACCGGATCAGCCTCGGGCCCTTCGACCTGGAGTTCATCGCGGTCAACCACTCGATCCCCGACGCGCTGGCGGTCGCGATCCGCACCGGCGCTGGGCTGGTGCTCCACACCGGCGACTTCAAGATGGACCAGCTGCCGCTCGACTCCCGCATCACCGACCTGCGGGCCTTCGCCCGACTCGGCGAGGAGGGCGTGGACCTGTTCATGACCGACTCGACCAACGCCGAGATGCCCGGTTTCACCACGGGTGAGAAGAACATCGGCCCCGTCCTCGACGGTGTCTTCTACCAGAGCAGGCAGCGGATCATCGTGGCCTGCTTCGCCTCCCACGTGCACCGCGTCCAGCAGGTGCTCGACGCCGCGGTCACCCACGGACGCAAGGTCGCCTACGTCGGACGCTCGATGGTCCGCAACATGGCGATCGCCCGTGACCTGGGCTACCTGCAGGTGCCGCCCGGTGTCCTGGTCGACGCCAAGGACCTCGCCGACCTCGCGCCGGAGCGCCAGGTGCTGATCTCGACCGGCTCGCAAGGCGAGCCCCTCAGCGCCCTGAGCCGGATCGCGCAACGCAACCACAACTTCGTCCACATCGAGGAGGGCGACACCGTCATCCTCGCCTCGAGCCTGATCCCCGGCAACGAGAACGCCGTCTACCGCGTCATCAACGGCCTGTCGCGGTGGGGAGCCAACGTGGTCCACAAGGGCAATGCCCTGGTCCACGTCAGCGGGCACGCCAGCGCCGGCGAGCTCCTCTACTGCTACAACATCGTTCGCCCGCGCAACGTGCTGCCGATCCACGGCGAGATACGACACATGCGCGCCAACGCCGAGCTGGCGCGGTCGACGGGCATTCCCCACGATCACGTCGTCATCGCCGAGGACGGTGTCGTCGTCGACCTCGTCGACGGGGTGGCCCGAGTGGCGGGGAAGGTCGACTGCGGCTACGTCTTCGTCGACGGTTCCTCGATCGGCGACGTCACCGAGGCATCCCTGAAGGACCGCCGGATCCTGGGCGAGGAGGGCTTCATCTCGGTGATCGTGGTCGTCGACTCGGTCAGCGGCAAGGTCTCCGGTGGCCCCGAGATTCACGCCCGCGGTTTCGCCGAGGACGACTCGACCTTCGACGAGATCAAGCAGCCGATCATCGATGCGCTCGACGCCGCCGTCCGCGAGGGCGTGGACGACTCCTACCAGCTCCAGCAGACGGTACGACGCGTCGTGGGCCGCTGGGTCAACAGCACCCACCGCCGGCGGCCGATGATCATCCCGATCGTCCTGGAGGCTTGATCGCCCCTCGCCCTCAGGTGGTCAGCACGCCGGCCACGATCAGCGCCTGTCCGAGGTGGTAGGTGACCATCAGGATCAGCCGGGCGTGGGGGATCGGCCGCACGAAGCGGTCGATCGAGAGGACCGCGTCGCTGACGACGAAGACACTCGCCCCGAGAGCCACGAGCGGCACCCCGGTGAACCACGCGCACAGCAGCATGGCCCCGATCACCACCGAGTAGACCGCCACGGGCACCGACAACGCCGGGCCTTCGAGCCGCTGGGTGGCCGGGACGACTCCGCGGGTGGCGAACAGCGCAGCAGCCAGAACCGCCAGCCCGGCCCACGACCAGGCCGGCCTGGAGAGCCCGAGCGAGGCGAAGCAGGCGACGTAAGCCAGGTGGCCGACCAGGAACGCCGCCACGCCCGCACGGAAGCGAGGGAGTGTGTCCGAGAGCAGCGCGACGTCACCGAGCAGCCCGAACACCAGCGCCACGAGCAGCCAGACCCCCGCCGCCGTGCTGGTCGCCCCGAGCACCACGGCGGCGACGATGAGGGAGGACAGGACCAGCGGTTTGGCCCAGGTCTCCGTCCGTCGGTCGTCGCGCGCGACGGCGTACCAGTCGACGAGCGCGAAGCACCCCGGCAGGACCCAGATCACCTCGGCTGGCACCGGGTGATCATGTCAGTACCGCCCGGTCAGCTCCTCCGCCCTGCCACGATGCCGGCCGTCCGGGCCCCAGCCGTGCAGACCGTGACCTTGACGTCGTCGACGTACCAGCCGTCGATGCCGCCGCAGCCGTCACGGCCGATGTCGAAGCGCAGGTGGAGCGTCTGACCGGCCTTGACCCCGAGTGCCGACAGGTTGATCTGCGACGTGCCCCAGGAGCCCGTGACCTCGCCACCGTCGGTGCCGGTGAAAGCCGGCTCGCCGGCCATCGGGTTCGTGTTGCCCGCGGCCGCGGTCTCGAGCTGACCTGGCCCGTTGAAGATGTACGCCGAAGCCGGGATCACCTGCCACTGCGGACCGGTGCGGAACTTCACGTTGCCGCCGTCGAAGCCGAGCTCGGTGGCCACGTAGTGGTCGAACGACAGCTTGCGCGCTACCGCCTTGCCCTTCGGGATGTTGATCGCCGGGCTGATGATCGAGTCGCGCGAGGAGAAGTCCGCGGCACTGCCGTCACACTGGCCCTGGTCGGGCGCCGCCCCGTAAGCGACGCTGCCGGCGTGCGGTGCGCCGTTGCCGGTCGGGGCGCCGGTCTTCGCGACCCACGCCTTGCCGCTCGCGCCTGGGTTCACGACCTGGCTCGCGCGGTCCCATCCGGCCAGGCCGTCGGTGAAGTTCTCCGAGAACACCGTGTGCGTGGTCGTGCCGGGTCCACACAGGGCAGGGCCGCTGCCCGGCGTGAACATCGGCTTGAAGTTGCACTGGGTCGGCGGACGCCGCAGCTCCACCGCGGCCGCCACCGCGTCGAACGTCGCACAGTCGGCTCTCCGGACCCGCTCCGCCGAGACGGTGCTGTCGTTGGGCGCCGTGCTCAGGTTGTTGAGACGCTCGCCGACGAGGTCCAGGCAGGCCGTCTTGAGGGCATCCGCGTGGTCGGCGAAGTCCGTGGTCGGGGTCTGGTAGGTGGTCATCGCGCGGAAGTACACCGCCGCTGCCTTGGTGAGGCCGATCCCGGTGATGGTCTGGCCGTTGAACGTGCCGCCGTCCACGGTCAGCGCGTAGGCGTGGTTCGGGATGCCGGAGTTGCTGTGCACACCGCCGTTGTCGTCGGAGGCGCAGAAGTACTGCGCGTCCGACACCTTGCCGGGATCGTTGAGGCAGGTGGGCGACCACATGTCGCGGATCGCGCCACCGAAGGCAGTGGCGTCCTCACCGATCAGCCACCGGAAGGAGTCGGCGACGGGCGCGGTACCACTGGCCCTGATGGTGGCGTTCACGGTGCCGGCGCCCTTGATCCGTGCGCCGTCCTCGAGCGTGACCATGAGACCGAAGATGTCGGAGGTGCCCGACATCGAGATCGGTGCCCGGCCCGCGACGTTGTCACCGACGACGACGCCTTCCGCACCGGCCGCCGAGGCGTTGTCCGCCTTCACCTGGAATGTGCAGGTTCCGCGGTCGACGTAGACGAAGTTCCCCGCCACGGCGCCCGCGTTGGAGAGCGTCGTGCAGCCGTCGGTGGTGGCCGGACCCTGCGGGTTCGCGGCGTCCTGGCCCACCACGACGTCCGTGGTGGTGCCTGCCTGGGTGAAGACCGGGCCGAATGACGCCGGCTCCGCGGTGCAGGGCCCCGCAGCCGAGGCCGGGGTGTTGATGGTCATGGAGATGTCGCCGCGGATGAAGGCCGAGCACTGGCCATCGGGGCGCTTGGTCTGGATGTCGCCCTCGTCGTCGTCCATCCGGCCGTTGATCAGGTCGACGGTCTCGCCCCAGATGTCGGAGTAGGACTCGTTGAGCGCGCCGGGCTGGAACTGGTAGATCAGGCCGTGCGTGAACTCGGTGTAGGCGTGGCCCCACTCGTGGGCCACGACGTCGTCGGCGGTGACGCCGTTGCAGTAGTTGGTGGTCGAGCCGTTCCAGTTCGCGTTGGGGCAGGCGATGGTCGGGTCGTTGTTGACCGTGTTCATGGGGTGGCCTGCGCCGTCGTAGGAGTCACGGCCGAACGTGTCGCGGAAGAACCAGTACGCCTCGCCGGAGCCGAGCACGATGTTCTGCTGGTCCACATTGAGAGCGCCGGGGAACGGGTCGCCTTCCGCCCACACCTCCGCCGCGGGCGTGAAGGTCTGCTCGAAGACGTGGCGCTCCAGGGCGCTGTCGGTCAGCGTGTAGCGGTTGAGCAGCTTGCCGGTGTTGGCGTCGACGAACACCATGTCGCGGATGTTCCGGTGGTTGGTCACCTCGACGGTGTAGGTGAGGACGTTCTCTCCAGCGACGTCGCGGATCGCGCCGGTGCGGTAGATCACCAGGTTGGTGTGCGCTGCCCGGAGTCCGGTGGTGCTCGCCTTTCCTCCGTTGTGGGACGGCGGATCGAGCTTCACCGCACGAACGGCGCTGGCCGCGGCCTGGCCGGAGGTCAGCCGCGGGTTCATGGAGATGTCGATGCCCGGTGCGGCGAAGCCGTTGACCGAGGTCAGGTCACCCTGGCTGTCGACGTGGGCGAGCAGCATGGAGCCGAACACCGGGACGCCTTGGTGCACTTGCTGGAAGCGGACCGTGGTGCCGTACTGATCGGACCGCACGCCGGTCTGCAGCAGATCACCCGGCGCCGCGCCGAAGGCGGCGCCGTACTGGTCGAGATAGGCATCCGCCTTCTCAACGGCACCCGTGCGAGTCAGGGCCGCGTCGGAAGGGCTGAGGTCGCCGGACCGGGCCACGCGAGCGAACCCGACCTTGCCCGTCGAGCGCTCGGGCGTGAGGGCCACCGGGCCCTGGGCCTCGGTCCTCATCTGCTGGATCAGCGTCTCGCCGGGCGCATTGGGCGCGGCGGAGGCCTGGGTGAGGGTGATGCCGGCAAGGCCGGCGCCTACGAGTGCGAGACAACTTGCCTGGGTGAGGATCTTCACCAGCTGAGCCTTCCGGAGACGTGAGCCACTCCGGTGGCCGCGCTGCACCACCGGCTCCGTCTCCCTGAATCCACGATAGCGCCCGTGTCCCCGCGGGGAGAAGTGCGCACTTCAACCAAATCTGATGATCACGTGGACCGCGACGGCTGCCGGCCGACACGCACTCCTGTGATCCCTGTGACTGGTGTGACTGTGGCCTAGGTTGATCACCATGGCGACCCGTACGTCTTCCCCGCCGGGGTCGCGGAGCAAGAGCACGTCCTCGTCCAGGTCCAGCCGGAGCGGTCGAAGCGGTTCGAGCACCCGATCCCGGAGTACCCGCAAGGGTTCCAGCACGACCCGCAAGAGCCCACGCAAGACCACCACGCGCAGCCGCCGGCCGGCGCCACGAGCGGTCCGCAACGGCCCCGGCCCGGTCTCGCGCGCCTTCGGGGCGCTCGGGCACGCGCTGAAGGCGGCGTGGATGGGGATCGCCCACGCGCTCGGCGCCACCGCCCGCAGCATCGGACGCACCGCCCGTGACCTCGACCCCGAACACCGTCGCGATGGGGTCGGCCTGGTCCTGGTCGCCCTCGCGGTCGTCACCGCAGCCGCCGTGTGGTGGCAGCTCCCGGGCGCGATCATGGAGGTGGCCCGGACCATCGTCTCCGGCTCGGTCGGCAAGGTGGGCTGGCTGGTCCCGCTCATCCTGGTCCTGATCGGCTGGCGCAACATGCGCGACCCCGAGCACAACGGTCCCGCCGGCCGCCAGGTCGTCGGCTGGGCATCCCTCGCCTTCGGGGTGCTCGGCATCGTGCACATCGCCGCAGGCAACCCGCAGCCCGCTCTCGGCGACACCACCTCCCTCCGCAGCGCGGGCGGAGCCGTCGGGTACGTCGTGTCCAGCCTGCTCCTCGACCTGCTCCGCACGGCCTACGTCGTCCTGCCCCTGCTCGCCCTGCTCGCGCTGTTCGGCGTGCTGGTCATCACCGCCACGCCGGTCTACCAGGTACCGGCCCGCCTGGCCGAGGCGCGCGATCGACTGCTCGGCCGCCCACATGCGTCGGGCGAGGACGGCCGTGACCTGACCCAGCCGACCCGCGGCCGCCGGGGCGCCGACGACCTGGCTCCCGAGGGTGACCCGGCCTATGACTCACCGGTCCTGGCGGACCGCGAGGTCAAGAAGCGGCGCGGCCGCCAGACCGAGGCTGCCGACGCGGAGACCGAGCTGACCCCCGTCGTCAGCGAGGTGACCGGCGACCTGGAGCCTCCACCCCACACGCCCATACCGCAGCGGGTCGAACAACTAGCGCTCTCCGGCGACATCGCCTACTCCCTGCCCGCCAACGACGTGCTCAAGCCGGGTTCGCCCCACAAGGCCCGCTCCCGGGCCAGCGACGCCGTGGTCGACCGACTCACCCAGGTGCTCGAGGAGTTCGGCATCGACGCCCAGGTCACGGGTTACACCCGCGGCCCCACCGTCACCCGCTACGAGGTCGAGGTCGGGCCCGCGGTCAAGGTGGAGAAGGTGACCGCGCTGTCCAAGAACATCGCCTACGCGGTCGCGTCCGCGGACGTGCGGATCCTCAGCCCGATTCCCGGCAAGTCCGCGATCGGGATCGAGATCCCCAACACCGACAAGGAGATCGTGTCGCTGGGCGACGTGCTTCGGTCGGGCCCGGCGCGGAGCGACCACCACCCGATGGTCGCCGGGCTCGGCAAGGACGTCGAGGGAGGGTTCGTCGTGGCCAACCTCGCCAAGATGCCCCACCTGCTCGTGGCCGGCGCCACCGGGTCGGGCAAGTCGAGCTTCATCAACTCGATGATCACCTCGATCCTGATGCGCTCCACGCCCGACGAGGTGCGGATGATCATGGTCGACCCCAAGCGCGTCGAGCTCAATGCCTACGAGGGTATCCCGCACCTGATCACCCCGATCATCACCAACCCCAAGAAGGCCGCCGAAGCGCTGGCGTGGGTGGTTCGCGAGATGGACCTGCGCTACGACGACCTGGCCAACTTCGGCTTCCGCCACATCGACGACTTCAACAAGGCGGTCCGGGCCGGGAAGGTCGAGGTGCCGGCCGGCAGCGAGCGCCACCTGGCGCCGTACCCCTATCTGCTGGTCGTGGTCGACGAGCTCGCCGACCTGATGATGGTCGCTCCGCGTGACGTCGAGGACGCGGTCGTCCGGATCACCCAGCTCGCCCGCGCGGCCGGCATCCACCTGGTGCTCGCCACCCAGCGCCCGTCGGTTGACGTGGTCACCGGCCTGATCAAGGCCAACGTGCCCTCGCGGCTCGCGTTCGCGACCTCGTCGCTGGCCGACAGCCGGGTCATCCTCGACCAGCCGGGCGCCGAGAAGCTGGTCGGCCAGGGAGACGGGCTGTTCCTGCCGATGGGCGCCTCCAAGGCGGTCCGGGTCCAGGGGTCCTGGGTCACCGAGGCCGAGATCCACCAGGTCGTCCGTCACTGCAAGGAGCAGCTGGCGCCGACGTACCGGGAGGACGTGACGGCGCCCCAGCAGAACAAGCGCGAGCTCGACGACGACATCGGCGACGACATGGACCTCGTGGTCCAGGCGATCGAACTGGTGGTGTCGACCCAGTTCGGCTCCACCTCCATGCTGCAACGCAAGCTGCGGGTCGGCTTCGCCAAGGCCGGCCGGTTGATGGACATCCTCGAGAGCCGCGGCGTCGTGGGGCCGAGCGAGGGATCAAAGGCACGTGACGTACTGGTCAAACCGGACGAGATCGACGGTGTGATCGCCACCATCCAGGGGGAGGACTCATGATGAGTGCTGCAGAGTTCCGCGACCACGTCGACGTCGAGCTGGAGGAGACGCCCACCACCGAGCCGCTCGGTCTGGCTCCCGACGCCGTCGAGGTACGCCGCAACGCCGGGCTGGCCGCCTTCGTCGGGGCGCTCGCCTCCGGCGTCGCCATTGCCTACCTGGCCCGCGCCGCCAACACCGGCGCCCCGCTCGACTGGGGGCTCGCCGCGGTGATGAGCGTGCTCGGGATCGCCCACCTCGCCGCGTTCGTCGACGCGCGGACGCCGCTGCTCGTGGCGGACACCCAGGGCGTGCGGATCCGCCTCGGCAACACCTGGCGCGGCCTGCCCTGGGGCGCGCTGGCCCGGGTCGAGCACCAGCCGCGGCGTGGTCCGCTCCGGGACGGTCGTCTGGTGCTGGTGGTCCGCCACCCCGCGCGCCTGATCGAGGAGCTGGACTCCCGCGGTCGCCGTCAGTCCCGCCTGTCCCAGAAGCTCTACGGTGCGCCGTTCGCCGTCCCGCTCGCCCTCTCGACCCGGGTGAGCGGGGCGGGCGACGACCTGACCGCTGCCCTCAAAACCCTGGCCGCAGGGGAAGCGCGGATCGTGGTGGTCCAGCCCGAGCCCGAGCCGGAGCCTGACGCCGAGCCACAGTCGGAGGTCCGGACCGACCCCGTCACCCCCGAGCCTGAGCCGACCTTGCCGGAAGAGGAGCAGGTCGAGCCGCACCGCCGCTGGCGCGATCCCCGACCGGCCATCGCCCACGCGATCGGCGTGGTGGCGGGGTTGCTGACTCGCCGGGCCGACGACAACGGCGATGTCGACGACCCGGACTTCAGGGTCGACGAGGACCCTGTGGTCGCCAGCGCCACACCCAGCCCGCTCCGCGAGCCGGTCACCGCCCAGCGGGCCGAGGTCCGACGCGAGGGCGGGCTCGACGAAGAGACCGACACCGAAGGTGGCCGCGAGCTGCGTCGTGCCGGGAGCGTCAACCTGGTCGAGGACACCCAGGTCTGGGGCGAGCGGGTCAGCCCGATCGCCCGTCCCGGCCACTCGGTGGAGCCGCTGCTGGTCGACGACTACGTCGTCGAGCCGGCCGAGGACCCTGTGGTCGGGCCCCAGCTGGTCGCTGCCCGGACCCGGCTCGGCCTCACGGTCGACCGGCTGGCCGAGCGGACCCGGATCCGGCCCCACGTCATCGAGTCGATCGAGGTCGACGACTTCGCGCCCTGCGGTGGCGACTTCTACGCCCGCGGACACCTGCGCACCCTCGCCCGGGTGCTGGGCATCGACGTGACGCCCATGCTGACGGCCTACGACGAGCGCTACGCCGACGCCCCGATCAACCCTCGCCGCGTCTTCGAGGCCGAGCTCGCCACCGGCGCGCACGGCTCGATCCGCGGCACCCGCGGCGGTCCGAACTGGTCGGTGATGATCGCGGCGGTGATGGCGCTGGTCCTGACATGGTCGGTCGCGCGGCTGATCATGGACAGTCCGGTCGACCTGAGCGGGGCGCCCGTGCTCAACGGGTCCGCCGGCGTTCACAACACCTCCTCCCAGGCCTCCGCCCCGGTCCCGGTGGTCATCACCGCCGCCGGTGGCGGTGCCCGGGTCCTGGTCCGCGACGCGACCGGCGAGCTGGTGTTCGGCGGCACCCTTACCTTCGGTGAGACCCGGAAGTTCGAGGCGGTCCCGCCGGTCCGGGTCCAGTCGTCCGACGGGTCGGTGGAGATCGGCATCGACGGGGAGCCCCGCGGGGCCCTCGGCGCCACGGGTGAACGCGCCCAGAACACCTTCACCGTGGGTTAGTGCGGCTCATGGCGGCCCTGTGGATGACGCCGAACGATTTGGCTGTCTCCTGACAGACTCGGCTGGATGGACCCGGTAGAGGCCTTGCGAGGACAGGGTGGGGTCGCACGGAGGCGGGACCTGCTGCGACTGACCAGTCGCAAGCGCCTGCACCGAGCGGTGCTGCGCGGCGAGATCACCCGCACCAACCGAGGTGTCTACCGTCTCGCGTCAGCAGACCTCGCTCGGGTACGAGCTTCGGAGCTGCGTGGTGTCGCCTCTCACCTGAGTGCCGCGACGCTCCATGGCTGGGAAGTCGCCTTCCCGGCGACGTGCCCATGGATCACGGTCCCGCGAAACGTGGGCGTCCCAGCGCAGGACGACTGCTTCATCTTTTGGGCCGACGTCTCCGAAGTCGAGGCGTTGGTGACCTCACCGGTACGCACGGTCATCGACTGCGCTCGACGCCTGGAGTTCGGTCCCGCGCTGGCGGTCGCGGACTCTGCGCTGCGCCACGGCGACGTGGGACCTGCGGAGCTGGTCGAGGCTGCTGCATCGGTGCGCGGCAAGGGTGCTGCCCGCGCCCGACGTGTCGCGGCTCATGCGTCTCCTCTGGCGGCCAACCCGTTCGAGTCGATGCTCCGGGCGATCGCCATCGAGACGGGCCTGGCGGTCCGGCCCCAGGTCCCCATCTCGCTCGGACCCGACGAGGTGGTGCATCCAGATGTGGTCGACAGCGGACGACAACTCGCGCTCGAAGCCGATTCCTGGGAGTTCCACTCGACAAGGGATGCCTACGCACGCGACTGCCGGCGCTACACCCTGCTTGTCGTCCACGGCTGGACCGTCCTCCGGTTCACCTGGCGCCAGGTCATGCATGACCCCGACTTTGTCCGCTGGTGCTTGGTCTCGGTCATCGAAGGGGCTCCCCACGAGGCAAACGCCGCCTGAAACGGCTCATGCAGGCCGCACAGCGCCTGATCGCCTCGTCCTCGGGTCCAGGTTGGCCTCCCGCGTTTCGGCGTGCCGGAGCAGGAGGCGGCATACTCGGGAGCGATCATGACCTCCTCTTCCCCTGCCCTGCAGCCGATGTCGGTCGCCCTCGTGACCCTCGGCTGTGCCCGCAACGAGGTCGACTCCGAGGAGCTGGCCGGTCGGCTCGCCGCCGACGGGTTCACCCTGGTCACCGACGCCGCCGATGCGGACACCGTCGTGGTCAACACCTGCGGGTTCGTCGACGCGGCCAAGAAGGACTCGGTGGACACGTTGCTGGCGGCCGCCGACCTCAAGGAGTCCGGCCGGACCCAGGCCGTCGTGGCGGTGGGATGTCTGGCGGAGCGGTACGGCGACGAGCTCGCCCGGTCGCTCCCGGAGGCCGACGCGGTCCTCGGCTTCGACGACTACACCGACATCAGCAGCCGGCTGCGTTCGATCGTCGCGGGCGAGCAGCACCAGGCGCACGTGCCCCGCGACCGGCGGACCCTGCTCCCGCTCGCGCCCACCGACCGGCAGAAGCTCGACCCGGTGGCGGTGGCGACCCCGCGGCGTCGGCTCGAGTCCGGACCGATGGCACCGCTGAAGCTGGCGAGCGGCTGCGACCGCCGCTGCTCCTTCTGCGCGATCCCGCGTTTCCGCGGCTCGTTCGTGAGCCGCCGTCCGAGCGACCTGTTGGCGGAGGCCCGCTGGCTCGCGGGGGAGGGCGTGCGAGAGCTGTTCCTGGTGAGCGAGAACTCAACGTCCTACGGCAAGGACCTCGGCGACCTGCGGCTTCTCGAGACCATGCTTCCCGAGCTCTCCGCCGTCGACGGGATCGACCGGGTCAGGGTCTCCTACCTCCAGCCGGCCGAGATCCGACCGGGCCTGGTCGAGACGATCGCCACGACCCCCGGGGTGGCGGCCTACTACGACCTCTCCTTCCAGCACGCGAGCGCCACGGTGCTGCGCCGCATGCGCCGCTTCGGCGACCCCGAGAGCTTCCTGGGCCTGCTGTCCGAGATCCGGACCCACGCGCCGGAGGCGGGTGTCCGCTCGAACGTGATTGTGGGTTTCCCCGGCGAGACCGAGGAGGATCTCCAGACCCTGTGCGACTTCCTCGTAGCCGCGCGGATGGACGTCACCGGTGTCTTCGGCTACTCCGATGAGGACGGCACCGAGGCCGCGTCGTACGACGACAAGCTCGACGACGAGGAGATCCGCGCCCGGGTCCAGCATGTCTCCGGACTGGTCGAGGAGCTGACTTCGCAACGCGCCGAGGAGCGGGTAGGCGAGACCGTTCAGGTCCTCGTCGAGGACGTCTCCGCCGGCCTCCCTGTCGGACGCGCCGCCCTGCAGGGTCCCGAGGTGGACGGCACCACCATCGTCGAGGGAGTGGCCGAGAGCGTGTCGGTCGGCGACCTCGTCGAGGCCGTGGTGGTTGCGAGCGACGGTGTCGACCTCGTCGCCCGACCGGCCGGTGGCGACCCCGCGTGACCGAGACCGGAGCACAGGCCAGCAACCTGAACCTGCCCAACGTGCTCACCACGCTGCGCATCGTGATGGTGCCGTTCTTCGGCTGGGCGCTGCTGCAGGACGGCGGAGATTCGGTGACGTGGCGCCTGGTCGCCTTCACCCTGTTCGTGCTGGCGATGATCACCGACAAGATCGACGGCGACATCGCCCGGGCCCGCGGTCTGGTGACCGACTTCGGCAAGATCGCCGACCCGATCGCCGACAAGGCGATCACCGGTATGGCGTTCATCGGTCTGTCGATTGTCGGTGACATCTGGTGGTGGGTCACGATCGTGGTGCTCTTGCGGGAGTGGAGCGTCACCCTGTTGCGGCTCTCCGTGCTCAAGCACGTCGTCATCGCGGCGACCGGGAGCGGCAAGCTCAAGACCGTGCTGCAGGCGGTCGCCCTGTCGCTGCTGCTGTTGCCCCTGCCCCACGCGGAGGCCCATGGGGGTGCGTTCGACCAGTTCGGCGTCCCGGGCGAGGTGCTGTTCTACGTCGCCCAGGTCTGCCTGGCCGGAGCGGTGGCGATGACCCTGTGGTCCGGCTACGAGTTCTTCCGCGACGTGTGGCGCCAGCGCCACGCGCTGCGTGGCAACTGATCACAAATCGTCTAGTCCGACTTCGTCAGTTCTGATGACCCTGATGGGTTAGTCCGGGGTTAGGGTGTAGCCGCTCTTCTTCCCCGCCGCTGCTCTCGGGCCTCGGGCTCAGCGGCCACCCCCGACCTACTTCGCTCGGAGTTCCTTGATGCCTGCTGCTCCCAGGAGCCTGGCCGTTGCCCTCGGGCTCGGCATGATGTCTTCCACGTTCGTCCTCACGACCACGTCGCCCGCCCACGCCGCCGACCCGGTCGACATCCAGGTCATCGGCACCAACGACTTCCACGGCCGCCTGCTGCCCGACCGCGACATCCCGGGCGCGGCCAAGTACGCCGGAGCGGTCGACGCCCTGCGAGCCGAGAACCCCAACACGATCTTTGCCGCGGCCGGGGACCTGATCGGCGCAACGACATTCGAGTCATTCATCAACCAGGACAAGCCGACCATCGACGTGCTCAACGAGATGGGTCTCGACGTGTCCGCGGTCGGCAACCACGAGCTCGACCACGGGTACGGCGACCTCGTCGACCGCGTGATGGCTCCCGCGTCCACCTCGAACCCGAAGGGTGGCGCGGCCTGGCAGTACGTCGCGGCCAACATCGAGGAGCCGGCAGGTGCCGACGACATCGCCGAGTCCTGGACCACTGACATCGGCGGCGTGAAGGTCGGCTTCGTCGGCGCCGTGACCGAGGACCTGCCGAGCCTGGTGTCCCCAAACGGCATCCAGGGGCTCACCGTGACCGACATCGTCGACGCCACCAACGAGGAGGCCGCTGCCCTGACCGCGGCCGGAGCCGACGTGGTCGTCCTGCTGGTTCACGAAGGTGCCCCCGACAGCGACTGCGTCGACGCGCCCGACTCCGCCTGGGGCCGGATCGTCCAGGGCGTCAGCCCCGATGTGGACGCCATCGTCTCCGGGCACACCCACCTCAACTACAGCTGCCAGTACCCCGTGTCCGAGTGGGGCACCCGAACCCGTCCGGTCGTCTCCGCCGGCCAGTACGGCGCCTTCCTCAACCAGCTGACCTTCAGCGTCGAGCCGGACACCGGCACGATCCTGGGCGTCACCAACAAGAACCTGAACATCAACACCGGCTCCTACCGGCCGGACCCGCAGGTCGCCGCGATCGTCGAGGAGGCCCAGGAGGCGGCGAAGGGCCCCGGCTCGGTCGAGCTCGGCCAGATCGCCGCGGCCTTCAACCGGCCGGCTCCGGTCGCCGGGAGCACCGAGAACAACCGGGGTGCGGAGTCGACGCTCAGCAACCTCGTGGCCGAGGTCCAGCGGTGGGCGACCCGTACGGAGGAGCGAGGCGGTGCCCAGATCGCGTTCATGAACCCGGGCGGACTGCGCACCGACCTCAGCGACACCGCCGGTGACGGCTTCCCCGAGACCGTGACCTACCGCGAAGCGGCCGACGTCCAGCCGTTCGCCAACACCCTGGTCAATCTCCGGATGACGGGCGCCCAGATCAAGACCGTCCTCGAGCAGCAGTGGCAGCGCGACGGCGCGGGCAACGTCCCGACCCGGCCGTTCCTCCGCCTCGGCACGTCCGAGGGCTTTGAGTTCACCTACGACAAGACGCGCGCGGAGGGCGACCGGGTCACGGGCATGTACCTGCACGACGAGCCGCTCGACCTCGGCCGGACCTACTCCGTGACGGTCAACTCCTTCCTGGCCGGCGGCGGCGACAACTTCCGTGGCTTCGCCGCGGCCAGCCAGAAGCGTGACACCGGGGTCTCCGACCTCCAGTCGATGGTCGACTACATGGGTGCGTTCGCGTCGAGCACGCCGCTGGCTCCGAGCTACGCCCAGCACGCGGTCGGCGTCCACCTGCCCGGCGGCGACCAGGTCGCGCGGGGGGGACAGCTGAGGGTCGAGCTGTCGTCGCTGGTCATGACCGGCGCGGGGGACGTGCAGGACAAGGCCGTACGGGTCCGGCTCGACGGCACCCTGGCCAAGGCACCCGTCGACTCCACCCTCATGACCCAGCCCTTCGACGAAGCGGGCACCGCCACCGTGGTGGTCAACATCCCGCGCAAGGCCCCGACCGGCCGACAGGTCCTCCGCGTCGTCGGCCCCCAGACCGGCACCGAGGTCGAGGTGCCGATCCGCATCACCAACCCGCGCTGAACCCGCTTGAGGAGCCCTTGAAAAAGGGGCCCTCAACCGCGTCACGTCTCCAGGTTCCAACCGTCTCGACTGTGGCTGTCTACACACGGGCGCCGCACCCAGCAGTACCCCGGACCTCATCCCGGCTCGCCGAGCCGCAGTCCGTCAAGCGAAAGGCTCGTGCGTTGCTCAGTTCGTCGCTCCCCGCCCACGGGGGAAGCCGTCGTCGCCAGGCAGGCGTCGCCGCGGCTCTGGTCGGTCTCGTCAGCACCATCCTCGCGCTGGGGCTCAGCGCGCCCGCTCAGGGGGCGCCCAGCGCCAGCCTGATGATCACCGAGGTCTACCCCGGTGGCGGCAACGCGAGCGCAACCTACAACGCCGACTTCGTCGAGCTCCACAACACCTAGGACGCCCCGGTGTCCCTGGCCGGCAAGAGCCTTCAGTACCGCGCGAGCACCAACACCGGCGTGCCGAGCGGTGCGAACCTGTTCGAGTTGCCGTCGGTCAAGGTCCCGGCGCACTCGTACTTCCTGGTCAAGGGCTCCGGCGGTTCGAACGGCGTCGAGATCCCGAAGTCCCCCGACGCCTTCAGCTCGCTGGCCATGGGCGGGGGTGCGGGGCAGGTCTACCTCGCCGACTCGGCGGCCGGCGTCCAGCCGGTGACCGGCGGGGCGTCGGTCGCCGCGGGCGGGACCGTCGACTACTCCGCCGGCAAGGTGATCGACTTCTTCGGGTACGGCAGTGGGACCACGAGCTACGAGACCGCGTTCAAGTCCGGCACGATCACGACGGCTGGGTCCTACAAGCGGGCGGCCGTTCCCACAGACACTGACAACAACAACACCGACTTCACGATCAGCCCGGTCTCGCCCGGTCCCGACAACTGCGACTGTGTCGCGCCGACCCTCAAGATCACCGAGGTCTACACCGAGGGCGGCGCGTCGGGTGCGGCGTACGCGAACGACTACGTCGAGATCCACAACCCGA
>JBJMIQ010000171.1:0-3673 GCA_045806805.1 Nocardioides sp.
GGCCGTCGTCGACCTTGACCCGGACGTGGAGCGTCTGGTCTTCCGGATCACCCAGGAGTGCCTCCACAATGTACGACGGCACTCCGGCGCGAAGAGTGTCCGGATCGCCTGGCGTTCGGAAGGGGACGAGATGGTGCTGGACGTCGTGGACGACGGACGGGGCTTCGACCCCGTCGACATTCTTGCCCGTCCCCGTGGGGGGCACTTCGGCGTCCGGGTGCTCGCGGACGTGGCCTCGGCGGCGGGTGCGGACCTGTCTGTCTCGACGGCGCCGGGGGCGGGCTGCCACTGGCGGCTCCGGGTGCCGCGGCGGTGATCGGCGTCCTGCTGGTCGACGACCACCCCCTCGTCCGGGCCGGCCTCTCCGGGCTGATCGGCTCGACCACCGATGACATCAGCGTCGTCGGTGAAGCCAGCAGCGGCGAGGAGGCGGTCAAGATCGCCTCGAACCTGCAACCTGACGTGGTCCTGATGGACCTGTCGATGCCCGAGGTCGACGGCATCGAGTCCACCCGGCGACTGTTCGCGGCCGGCTACGACGGCGCAGTCGTCGTCCTCACGTCCTTCAAGGAGACCGACCGTGTCGCCGAGGCCCTGGCAGCGGGAGCGATCGGGTACCTGCTCAAGGACGGCGAGCCGGGCGACGTGCTCTCGGCGATCCGCGCCGCGGCCGCCGGCCATGCACCGCTCGACCCACGGGTTGCCCGGGCCCTGCTGCCCGACCGGGCGCCTGCCCCCGGTGCGGGACTGAGCACGCGCGAGCTCCAGGTGCTGCGGCTGGTCGCGCGGGGCATGGCCAACAAGCAGATCGCCCGCCGTCTCGAGATCAGCGAGCGGACCGTCAAGGTCCACCTCGGCAACGTGTTCCGCAGGATCGGGGTGGCCGATCGCACCAGCGCCGCGATCTGGGCGCGGGACCACCTGCCGGCCGACGAAAGCTGAGCGGCTGACGAAACACGAGCGGCCGGATGAGAGTCCGACCCGATCGGAGTGCCTCTGCACGGAGAGCGACCCACGACACCCGGGACGGGGGGACGGGGTGGGGCGCCCCGGGTGTCGTGCGGGTCGAGCTGCGGACCTAACGGAGAGTCCAACCTGCGAGTGAACTCCACCGCCCGGTCGGTAGCTGTTGAGACGATCATCGTCTTCGGCGAGTACCAACCGCCATCGGGCATAGGTACTAGTACGAAAGTTGACCCTCCGTTAACACTCCTTTAGGGACGCGCTTAACACGTTGAGGGGGTCAGATCCAGCGGCTAGCGTGTGCGGACTGTGAGCCGACTCGTCGAAGCCGTCGTTCCGGCCCGTCTCGGCGCCGGTTTCCGGTGGTTGCTCGCATCCTCGTGGACCAGCAATCTCGGCGACGGCCTGATGGTGGCCGCCGGCCCCTTGCTGGTCGCCTCGCAGACGCACGACCCGTTCCTGGTCGCCGCCGCTGCGATGTCCACGCAGCTGCCGTGGCTGATGTTCGGGCTGGTCGCGGGGGCGCTGGCCGATCGGCTCGACCGCCGGGTCGTCGTGATGTTCGTCGACTCGGTTCGCGCGGCCGTGCTGGCGGTGCTGTGTCTGGTGATCGTGACCGGGCGCGTCGACATCTGGTTGGTGCTGGTCGTGATGTTCGTGCTCGGGACGGCGGAGGTGTTCGCCGACGTGACCACCGGCACGCTCACGCCGATGCTCGTCGACAAGGCAGATCTCGGGATCGCCAACGCGCGCCTCATGGCCGGCCTGGTGACGGTCAACCAGATGGTGGGCCCGGCACTCGGCGCGTTCCTGTTCGCCGTCGGCATGGCGGTGCCCTTCACGGTTCAGACCGTGTGTGTCGCGTTGGGGGTCTTGCTGGTCAGCCGGATCGGAACCGCACGGGGGACGGTGCGCGAACGCATCGACACCCACATCAGGCAGGACATCGTCGAGGGAGTGCGCTGGCTGGTCGGTCACCGGGCGGTTCGCACGCTCGCGCTGGTCATCGTCACGTTCAACATCACGTGGGCCGCGCCGTGGTCGGTGCTCGTCCTGTGGGCGCTCCAGCGCGTCGGGATCGACGAGGCCGGCTTCGGTCTGCTGATCACCACGGCCGCTGCGGGCGGGTTGCTGAGCACGCTGAGCTACGGCTGGCTCGAGCGCAAGGTGCCCCTCGCGCTGCTCATGCGGCTGGCGCTGCTGAGTGAGGTGGTCTTCCACCTCCTGATGGCGCTGACCACATCTCCCTGGGCGGCGTACCCGCTGATGTTCTTCTTCGGCGCCTACGCCTTCGTCTGGGGCACGCTCTCCAGCGCGGTGCGGCAGCGCGCGGTGCCGACGGAGTTCCAGGGCCGGGTCGGGTCCGTCTACCAGATCTGCGTGATGGGCGGCATGCTCATCGGCTCGTTCCTCGGCGGGCTGATCGCACAGCAGTGGGGCCTGGTCGCGCCGTGGTGGTTCGCGTTCGTCGGGTCGGGGCTCACCCTGCTCGTGGTCTGGCAGGCGCTGGGGCACATCGCCCACGCGGACGACGGGACGGCGGTCGAGGTGTGAAGATGGGTGGGTGGACGCATCCGCACTGGTCGACCTGCTGCCCGACGGCGTGGTCATCACCGACGCCGAGGCGATGGAGAAGTACCGCTTCGACTGGTCCCACGACTCCACGGCCGGCACTCCCCTCGCCGTCGTACGAGCCGAGAGCGCGGACCAGGTCCAGACGGCCGTCCGGTGGGCAGCGGAGCACCGGGTGCCGGTGGTCCCGCGCGGCGCCGGGAGCGGCCTGTCTGGAGGGTCGAGCGCGGTCGACGGCGGGATCGTGCTCAGCCTCGAGCGGATGCGAACCATCGAGATCGACACCGACTGCCGGGTCGCGGTCGTCGAGCCCGGCGCGTTCAACGCCGAGGTGAAGGCGGCGGCGGCGGAGCACGGCCTGTGGTACCCCCCCGACCCGTCGTCGTACGAGATCTGCTCGATCGGCGGCAACGTCGCCACCAACGCCGGCGGCCTGTGCTGCGTGAAGTACGGCGTCACCACCGACTACGTGCTCGGGATCGAGGTGGTGCTCGCCGACGGCCGAGCCCTCCGGCTCGGCGGGCGCACCATCAAGGACGTCGCCGGCTACGACCTCAAGCGGCTGTTCATCGGCTCGGAGGGCACCCTCGGCGTGATCACGGAAGCGACCCTGCGCCTCCGCCCGCTGCCGCCACCCGCCACCACCATCGTCGGCACCTTCGACGACGTCGTCGCCGCCGGGCACGCCGTCACCGCCGTCGTCACCGGCGTGCGCCCGTCGGCGCTCGAGCTGATGGACGCCGCCGCCGTCGCCGCCGTCGAGGCGGTCCGGCCGATGGGGCTCGACCCGGGCATCGGCGCGCTCCTGCTCGCCCAGGTCGACGCCGGCCCCGCCGAGGCGAGCGCGGTCGCCGCGGCGTTCGAGGGCGCAGGAGCGACGTACGTCGCCGCATCGGACGACCCCGAGGAGGCCGAGCTGCTCATGGGAGCACGCCGCATGGCGATCCCGTGCGTCGAGCGGCTCGGCACCGTGCTGATCGAGGACATCAGCGTGCCGATCCCCCGCATCCCGGACCTCGTCGCCGCCGTGGAGGCGATCGCCGAGCAGCACGAGACGGCGATCCCGGTGATCGGGCACGCCGGCGACGGCAACCTCCACCCCCTGGTCACCTTCGACGCCGCCGACCCCGACTCCACG
>JBJMIQ010000172.1:0-17386 GCA_045806805.1 Nocardioides sp.
AGGGCACGGTCTTCCGGGCCGGGGTCGCGGTTGGCGATGAGCTCACCGGAGCTCAGCTGACCGAGCGGTACGACGCCGTCGTACTCGCGATGGGAGCGACCGAGCCCCGCGACCTCCGGGCCCCCGGCCGGGACTTGGACGGCCTGCACCAGGCGATGGAGTACCTCCCGCAGTCCAACCGCGCATCTCTCGGCGAGGAGCCCGTGCCGTCGGGGGAGGGCGACCAGATCACCGCCGAGGGCAAGCACGTCGTGATCATCGGCGGCGGCGACACCGGAGCCGACTGCCTCGGCACCGCCACCCGCCAGGGAGCCGCGTCGATCACGCAGCTGGAGATCATGCCCGAGCCACCGGAGGCGCGGCCCGACGGCCAGCCCTGGCCCACCTACCCCATGATCTTCAGGGTCTCTGCAGCCCACGAGGAGGCGGGCGAGCGCGTCTACGCGGTCTCGACCCAGGAGTTCCTGGGCGACGACTCCGGCCGCGTCCGCGCACTGCGGCTGGTCGACGTGGTGTTCGAGGACGGCCGGCCGACCGAGGTCGAGGGCACCGAGCGCGAGCTCCCGGCCGAGCTGGTGCTGTTCGCGATGGGCTTCACCGGCCCCGAGAAGGCGGGCCTGGTCGAGCAGCTCGGGGTCGAGCTCGACAACCGCGGCAACATCGCCCGCGACGCCAGCTATGCCACCTCCCTCGACGGCGTGTTCGTCGCCGGTGACGCCGGTCGTGGCCAGTCGCTGATCGTGTGGGCGATCGCCGAGGGCCGCGCCGCCGCCGCCGCGGTCGACCGGTACCTCACCGGGTCCACCAACCTCCCGGTCCCGATCCCGCCCACGGCCCGCCCACTCGTCGTCTGACCCGGGGCTGGTTGGAACGATCTAAGTACGGCTAGGCTCGACGCGTGCACAGAGCCAAGATCGTCTGCACCCTCGGTCCCGCCACCTCCAGCCCGGAGCGCATCCGTGAGCTGGTCGAGGTGGGCATGGACGTCGCCCGGCTGAACATGAGCCATGGGACGCACGCCGACCACGAGCGGGCCTACCGCCTGGTACGGGAGGCAGCCGACGCGACCGGGCACGGCGTGGGCATCGTCGCGGACCTGCAGGGACCCAAGATCCGGCTGGACACCTTCGCCGACGGTCCGGTCACCCTGAAGGCGGGTGACCCGTTCACCATCACCACGCGTGACGTGCCCGGGGACCTGAGCATCTGCGGGACGACCTACGACGGTCTCCCGGGCGACGTACGGGCCGGCGACCCGATCCTCGTCGACGACGGCAAGGTCCGGCTCGAGGTCGTCGAGGTCGACGGCCCGGACGTGCAGACCGTGGTGAAGACCGGCGGGCGCGTCAGCGACCACAAGGGCCTCAACCTGCCCGGGGTCCCGGTCAGCGTCCCCGCGCTCTCGGAGAAGGACGTCGAGGACCTCCGCTTCGCGCTCCATCTGGCTGTCGACTTCGTCGCGCTGTCGTTCGTGCGGTCGGCCGAGGACGTCGAGCCGGTCCGCCAGGTGATGCGCGAGGAAGGCGTGCTCGTGCCCGTGATCGCCAAGATCGAGAAGCCGCAGGCGATCGACAACCTCGACGAGATCATCGGTGCGTTCGACGCGTTCATGGTGGCTCGCGGCGACCTCGGGGTGGAGTGCCCCCTCGAGGAGGTGCCGTTCCTGCAGAAGGACGTCATCAACAAGGCGCGGATCAACGCCAAGCCGGTCATCGTGGCGACCCAGATGCTCGAGTCGATGATCACCAGTCCCGCTCCAACGCGTGCGGAGGCCTCCGATGTCGCGAACGCAGTCCTCGACGGTGCCGACGCGGTGATGCTTTCCGGAGAGACCAGCGTGGGTGAGTACGCCATCGAGACCGTCGCCACCATGGAACGGATCGTCGGCGCGACCGAGCGGCACGGCCTGCCGCACATGACCTCCCTTGATTGGGCTCCGCGAACCCGCGGCGGCGTGATCACCAAGGCCGCGCTCGAGGTCGCCGAGCGGGTCGAGGCGAAGTACCTCGTCGCGTTCACCCAGTCCGGCGACTCCGCCCGTCGCCTCGCCCGCTACCGGGGAAGCGTCCCGATCCTGGCCTTCACGCCTGAGGCCCAGGTTCGCTCCCAGCTGTCCATGACCTGGGGGGTCGAGACGTTCCAGACCGCGGCGGTCGAGCACACCGACGAGATGGTCCGCCAGGTCGACGAGGCGCTCCTGGAGATCGGCCGGGTGCAGGAAGGCGATCTGGTCGTGATCATCGCCGGCAGCCCGCCAGGCATCCCGGGCTCCACCAACGCCCTGCGGATCCACAGGATGGGCGACGCGATCAACGAGGTGGCTCCGGCGTACCGCCGCGGTTGACCACTAGGCCTTCAGCCCGACCAGGTCATCGAGTCGGGCGACGGCATCCCTCCTCGACACGCTGATGGTCTTCCAGTTGGACTGCCGCCACGGCACGTCGAGCAGATCGAGCGCCCAGCTGCACAGTTCACGGATGTCGGAGGAGTGGTTGGTGAACTGCCACCGCGGATAGTCGTAGCGCTTCCTCACCCCTCGAACTTCTCGGGTGGCCCAATTGGCGACGCGGGAGCCATCGGAGTGGAAGAGCCCGCGCAGGAAGTCGGCCGGGTACTCCTCGACGATGTCTTGTTGCCAGTCCTCGAGCACGATCGGCCGTTCATGTTTTCGGCCCGGTCCATGCTGTGGGAAGAGGCACGGCCAGTGCTTCCAATTCGAATGCACGACCACCACGCCCGGAGCCGAGACGCTCCAGACATTGCCTCCGGGCCGCACTTGGCTGATTCGAAGTGCGACATCCTCGATGATCCCTGGGTAAGACGCATCGCACGAGACTCGTAGCGCGAAGCAGCGCGCCGCGGCGGAGATGCAACCGTCGCCAAGGTAGAAGCCAAGGAGGGCTGCACAGCCGCGGCGATTCAGGGGCGCGTCACCGCAGCCCGGACATTCGTGGGTCCTTCCCGGGCGCGGGACTCCTGCCCGCCAGTCACGCAGAGCGGCCCGGCTCACGCCCAAGGCGCGGCTCGTCTGCGAGAGAGTCAAGCCGCCACTCAACAGTCGGAGGGCCTCTTGGCGGACCCCGTTGTCGTACATGGGCGAGAGCATCGTGGACGCCACCGACAGTGCCCCGGGTGGGATTCGAACCCACACTGGACGGTGTTTGAGACCGCTATCTCTGCCGTTGGATTACCGGGGCGTCGCGGGGCGCAACGGTACCGGATGACATACGGGCGAGCCCGCTTGCTAAAGACCAGTAACTGAGTACAGTTACAACTCTTAATTCTGTGGTCCGGGAGGTCGTCATGTGGAAGCCGTGGGCAGTTGCGGGACTGATGGGTTCGCGCAGCCACCAGGGGGCGTTGGCCAACGCCCGGACCTCGGCCACCGAGCTGAGCCGGATGCGGGTGGAGCGGGTCGAGATCGAGCTGTACGTCGCCCGGCGCGCGGCCCAGCGGTCGAAGCGATGGGCTGAACACCCCGCCTGACCCACCCTGGGAGTCTTCGCGGCGCCCGGCCGCTAGCCTGTCGGCCGTGGACCAGCCCGCGACCCCTGCCCGACCGCCCTCTGGTCGCAGGGTCGTGATCGCCGAGGACGAGGCGCTGATCCGGATGGATCTCGCCGAGATGCTCGGCGAGGAGGGCTACGACGTCGTCGGCCAGGCTGGCGACGGAGCCCGGGCCGTCGCACTGGCCGAGGAGCTGCGACCCGACCTGGTCATCGTCGACGTCAAGATGCCCGTGCTCGACGGCATCGCCGCCGCCGAACGGATCGCCGGACAACGGATCGCGCCGGTGGTCATCCTCACGGCGTTCTCGCAGCGCGAGCTCGTCGAGCGGGCCCGCGACGCCGGCGCCATGGCCTACCTGGTCAAGCCGTTCACCCAGAGCGACCTGGTGCCGGCCATCGAGATGGCGGTGAGCCGTTTCGCCGAGCTCCACGCCCTCGAGCGCGAGGTCGCCGACCTCAACGACCGGCTGGAGACCCGCAAGGCGGTCGACCGGGCCAAGGGCGTCCTCCAGAAGGAGCTCGGCATCTCGGAGCCGGACGCCTTCCGGTGGATCCAGAAGACCGCGATGGACCTGCGGTTGTCGATGCGGCAGGTCTCGGAAGGGGTCGTCGAGCACGGACCCGGCGGCGCCGGAGCATGACGGTTCGGACACCATGCCGGGTGGTGTGGGCTGGAACACACCAGGGAGCCCTAGACTGCCCGTTGCACCCAGCAGGGTGCCCACAGGGAGGATCCGAGTGAAGCCCCGACCCACCGTCCGCGAGCGACTCGCGGCTTTCCCCGCAGCTGGCCTGCTGGTGGCGCTGCTGGCACCACTGATGCTGGTGCTGGCATCCGGTCCGGCCCAGGCCGCCCAGCCGACGCAGCTATGCGTTCCCTCCGACACCGCAGCGTGCATCGTCGGCACGCTCCGGTCGGAGGAGGACACCGTCGCCGACGTCGACATCACCATCACCGCGCCCTCGGGCCAGGAGACGACGGTGACCACCGACGACTCGGGCAAGTGGAACTACCAGGCGACCGACCCAGGCACCTACACCGTCGCCCTGGACGAGGAGTCGCTGCCCGACGGCATCACCGCCCGCGGCAAGACCGAACGCACCGTCAAGGTCCAGATCGGTCCGGATGTGAAGCAGAAGTCGTTCGTGGCCCTGTTCGACGTTCGCACCGGCTCCTTCGACGCATCCACCAGCCGGACCGACCTCCTGATCCAGAGCACGTTCAACGGGCTGCGACTCGGGCTGCTCCTCGCACTGGCGTCTGTCGGGCTCTCACTGATCTACGGCACGACCGGGCTTTCCAACTTCGCTCACGCGGAACAGGTCGGCCTGGGCGGCATCCTGGCCTACGCCCTGGTCAACCAGGCGGGGTTGAACCTATGGATCGGCAGCATCATCGCGGTTCTCCTCTGCGCGGCCACCGGTTACATCCAGGACCGCGGGATGTGGCAACCGCTGCGACGTCGAGGTCTGGGCCTGACCCAGATGATGATCGTGACCATCGGGTTGTCCCTCGCGATGCAGTACGCCTTCCAGTACTTCATCGGCGCGGGAACCGTGCCGATCGTCACGTCGAGCTTCAAGACCGTGCAACTGGGTCCGATTCCGGTCACCTCCGTGTCGTTCGTTGCCATGGGCGTCTCGATCGTCGTGCTCGGCCTGGTGGGCTTCGTGTTGCTCCGCACGCGCATCGGACGCGCCACCCGCGCGGTCTCCGACAACCCCGCGCTGGCGGCGGCCTCGGGCATCGACGTCGACAGGATCATCCGTCTGGTGTGGATCGTCTCGATGGGTCTGGCCGGACTCGCCGGCATCTTCTACGCGCTCGTGGTCAGCAACGGCATCAAGTGGGACACCGGCCTGCAGATCCTCCTCCTGCTGTTCGCGGCTGTGACCCTCGGCGGTCTTGGCACTGCCTTCGGCGCTCTCGTGGGTGCCCTCGTCATCGGACTCGTGGTGGAGCTGGCCGGGCCACTCGGGGCGCCCGGCGACCTGAAGTACGCCGTGGCGCTGGCGATCCTCATCCTGCTGCTGCTGTTCAGGCCCCAGGGCCTGCTCGGTCGCGCCGAGCGGGTCGGCTGAGAAGGGATCTGACATGGACACCATCATCAACATCCTCGAAGCCATGGCCCGGGAGATGGTCGCCCCGACGACCGCCGCCGTGGCGATCGCGGTCATCGGGCTCAACATCCACTTCGGCTTCACCGGCCTGCTCAACATGGGGCAGGCCGGCTTCATGCTGCTGGGCGCCTACGGCTTCGCCATCTCCATCGTGCGAGGGCTGCCGCTGCCGGCGGGGGTCCTGATCGGATTCGGTGCGGCGCTGGTGTTCGCCTTGATCCTCGGGGTTCCGACCCTGAAGCTGCGGGGCGACTACCTGGCGATCGTGACGATCTCGGCCGCCGAGATCATCCGGTTCATGGGGCGACTGTCGATCCTCACCGACTTCACCGGCGCCGCGCAGGGCATCCCCGGCTCGAAGTACCGCGACCCGTTCACCAACCTCTCCTTCTTCGGCGACGGTTCGACCGACCTCGGGTTCCTGAACTACTCCAATACCGGTGTCAACGGGTGGTGGGTCCGGTTCGTGGCCTGGGCGCTGGTCGCGGTCTGCGCCTTGCTGGTCTACCTGCTCGTGCGCAGCCCCTGGGGTCGCCTGCTGCGCGGGATCCGGGAGGACGAGGACGCGATCCGCAGCCTCGGCAAGAACGTCTTCGCCATCAAGATGCAGGCGCTGGTCATCGGCGGCATGCTCGGTGCCTTGGGCGGGATGATGTACGTCCTCCCCGGCTCGGTGCAGGCCGACGCCATGGGCCGCTCGATGACTTTCTTCTGCTACACAGCCCTGCTGATCGGCGGAGCCGCCACGGTGTTCGGGCCGGTTCTGGGGTCGGTCATTTTCTACACCGGCCGGATCTTCGTGAAATCCGTCGCCAATGCCTATGTGCCCGACAGCATCATGAGCTCGTCGGAGACCGAGTCGTTCTCCTACATCGTTGTGGGTGTGATCCTGATGTTGGTCGTGATCTTCAGACCCCAAGGCATCCTCGGCAACAAGAGGGAGTTGCAGCTCAATGTCTGATCGGACCGCCAGCCCGTCACTGGCCGACCCTGAGGAGCGCCGCCGGCTCATGTCGGAGGTTCAGGCCACGCCGGGCTCGAAGAAGCCCGACTCGATCCTGGTGGTCGACAACATCGTGCGTCAGTTCGGCGGCATGACGGCGGTCAACGTCGACCACCTCGAGGTCCAGCGGGGCATCATCACCGCCCTGATCGGCCCCAACGGTGCGGGCAAGACGACGTTCTTCAACCTGATCACCGGCTTCGACAAGGCGACCACCGCGGGCAAGGGTGCCCACTGGTCGTTCGAGGGCAAGGTCCTCGACAAGACCTCTGCCTCGAGCGTGGCCCGTTCGGGCATGGTCCGCACCTTCCAGCTCACCAAGGCGCTGAGCCGGATGACGGTGCGCGACAACATGATGCTGGGTGCCCAGCACCAGGCCGGCGAGAACCTCTTCAAGTCGATGTTCAAGCCGCTGTGGAGTCGCCAGGAGAACGAGGTCGAGGCAAAGGCCATGGAGCTGCTCGAGCGCTTCAACCTGCTGGAGAAGCGGGACGACTATGCCGGCAGCCTCTCCGGCGGGCAGCGCAAGCTGCTCGAGATGGCCCGGGCGCTGATGAGCGACCCGACGATGATCATGCTCGACGAGCCGATGGCCGGTGTGAACCCGGCGCTGACACAGTCGCTGCTGAGTCACATCCAGACCCTGCGCGACGAAGGGATGACGGTTCTCTTCGTCGAGCACGACATGCACGTGGTGCGCCACATCTCCGACTGGGTCGCGGTCATGGCCGAGGGTCGGCTCGTCGCCGAAGGATCGGCCGACACAGTGATGTCCGATCCCGCGGTGATCGACGCCTACCTCGGCGCCCACCACGACACCGACCTGAGCGAGGAGGAGGTCTCCGAGGAGGCCCTCGCCGAGATCATCGAGGAGGTGGCCGCAGTGGAGGCCGAGCGCGGGGGCGACGCCGACGTTGCCACGCCGACCGCCGACAGCGCCGCCGAGGAGAAGAAGTGAAGATCACCCCATTCGAATGCCCACTCCGTTCCGCTTCGAACGGGGGCCCCGAATGACCGACCGCAAGACCGAGACCAAGGGGCCCGTCGTCGAGGCGAAGGACGTCGTCGCCGGCTACATCCCTGGCGTCAACATCCTCAACGGCTGCAGCGTGGTCGCCTACCCCGGGGAGATGATCGGCATCATCGGTCCCAACGGGGCCGGCAAGTCGACCCTCCTCAAGGCCATGTTCGGCCTGGTGAAGGTCCACTCCGGCAGCGTCACGCTGCACGGCGACGAGATCACCAACCTCAAGGCCAACAAGCTGGTGGAGATGGGCGTCGGCTTCGTGCCCCAGACGAACAACGTCTTCCCGACGCTGAGCATCGAGGAGAATCTCCGCATGGGGTTGTTCACTCGCCCCAAGAAGCTGAACGAGCGGCTCACCGCAACCTGGGACCTCTTTCCCGTGCTGCACGACCGGCGCAACCAGCGCGCCGGCGCCCTCTCCGGCGGCGAACGGCAGTCGCTGGCCATGGCCAGGGCGCTGATGATGGAGCCGTCCGTGCTCCTGCTCGACGAGCCGTCGGCCGGACTCTCCCCGGTCCGCCAGGACGAGACGTTCCTGCGAACCCGGCTGATCAACCAGACCGGCGTCTGTGTCGTCATGGTGGAGCAGAACGCGCGCCGCTGCCTGCAGATCTGCGACCGGGGCTACGTCCTCGACCAGGGCCGCGACGCCCACACCGGCACCGGCCGGGAGCTGGCCAAGGACCCCAAGGTCATCGAGCTCTACCTCGGCACACTCGCCGAGGACGTCGACGCCGAGCGCAAGGAACGCCAGCAGAAGGCCTGACCACCGAAAAGCGCAACGACGAGGAAAGTGGCCCCGGACCGTGAGGTCCGGGGCCACTTCGTTGCCGTGCTGGTGCGGTGGAATCAGCCTGCCGGAGCACCCTCCACGACACTGGCGATCTCCGGAACGTTGTCAGCGTTGTACTTGTAGATCCCGATGAACGCCGACGACGGGTCGTTCTGCTTGTTGATCGGACCGATACCCGACGGACCCGCGTACCTGATCTCCTGACCGTCCTTGAGCAGGTTCAGGCAGTCCTCGTACGTCGTGCACTCCTCGCCGTCGGTGGCCCCGGAGACTGCTGCGTAGTTCTCCTGGACCGTCGTCGACTTGGTGTCGCCACCCTTGGCCGCAGCCAGCGCGGCCAGGATCACGGCGTCATAGGACTCCGCGCCGTAGGAGAAGTCCTTCAGCGTGTCGCCCTCGGCGTTGTCGTACCAGCCGATCAGCCGGTCCTTGAACCCCTGGTCGGGGTCGTTGCCGGGCAGCGTGCCCTGTGCGCCCTCGAGGAGTCCCGGGTCGAAGCTGTCGCTGTAGTCGGACAGGTTGCCGTCGGTGAAGTAGGTCTTCGACATGTCCCAACCCTGGGCGTCGAGCTCCTTGATGATCGGCGTCGACTCGTCGAAGGCCAGGACCACGATCGCGTCCGGCTTGGCGTTGAGCGCCGCGGTGACCTCGGCCGAGAAGGACGTCTGGCCGGCCGGGAACTCGTCGCCGTCGCCCTTGGCGCCGTAGACGACCTGACCCCCGTTGGCCTCGATGGTCTCCTGGGTGTAGTTGCGAAGGCCTGTCCCGTAGGTGTCGTTGAACACGATGAAGGCGACCCGCTGGTAACCGTCGGAGGTGATCAGCGTTCCGAGCGCGTTGCCCTGGATGGTGTCCGGGGGAGCGGTGCGGAAGTAGAACGGGTCGATGCCGCTCAGGTCCACCGCGGTGTTGGCCGGGGAGACCTGCGTGATCTTGGCGTCGGTGAGGGTGTTGACGAAGTTCAGCGAGACGCTGGACGATGCCGCACCGATCACGACGGAGGGCTTGGCCGAGACGAGAGTTCCGGCCGAGGCGGTCGACACCGACATGTCGGTCGAGTCGCCCGAGTCTTCCATCTGGTAGCAGGCGTCGGCGCCGTTGACCCCGCCGGCCGCGTTGATCTCGGAGACAGCGAGGCCCACTCCGGAGATTTCCGGGGGACCGAGGAACGCGAGGTTACCCGTGAGCGGCAGGATGCCTCCCACCTTGAACGTGTCGGCGGAGGTGCTGCCGCCGCTGCACTTGTCGTTCGTGAAGGTCTCCTGAGCGGAGGATTCGGACTCGCTCGCCGAAGGCGACGAGTCGCCTTCCGAAGAACCTGAGTCATCGGAGCCACAAGCTGCAAGGCCAAGGCTGAGGACGGCGGTGCCGGCCATCAGCTTGACCCAGGTGGCAGATCTGGATCGATTCACGGGGTGAACCTTTCTGTTGCGTCGGTGCACTTCACCGCTGCTCGCCCACCGTGGGCGAGCCAATATGCACCGTAGACCGGCAAGAGTATGCGGCGTCACGAGGCACCCTGTCGTTAGCGAACCGTTACGTCAATGAATCCAGGCGGCGAGTTGGGTAAGAAGTGGCGCCGCGATCAGCGCCGGAAGCAGGTCGGCGACCGGGATCTCGCGAATCCGCAGGAGCCGCAGCGCCACGCCTACCAGCAGCAGGCCGCCGACCGCGGTGAGAGCGGCGACGTGGGCGGCGGGCAGCACGTCGCCGAGCAGCAGCCCCACGACTGTGAGGCCGCCCTGGACCACGAGCACGGTCAGCGCGCTGGCCGCCACTCCCCAGCCGAAGGAAGCCGCGAACGCGATTGCGGCGAACCCGTCGAGGGCTGATTTCAAGTACAGCTGGTCGGCACCCTGGCCGAGCCCGTCATTGAGGGAGCCGAGGATGGTCAGGGGACCCATGCAGAACACCAGCGACGAGACCACGAAGCCCTCGATGAACCGGTGCCGCTCCACCGAGCCCGTCTCGCCGGCCAGCCGGGTCTGCAGCCAGCCACCGAGTCCCTCGACCCGCGCCTCCAGTCGCAGCAACGAACCCACGATGCCCCCGGTCACCATGGCTCCGAGCACGATCAGCATCGGCGCGCTGGAACCGACGTACGACGTGAGGGCGGGGTCGCCGACCGCGACCGCGCTGGTCGCCGCGATCAGCAGGGTGACCAGGCCCAGAGCATCGGTGACGACATCGCGCGTTCGCTCGGGAAGCCGATGCCCGGCCAGGACCCCGATGCTCGCTCCGAGCAGCACCGTGGCCACGTTCACCAGGGTGCCGATACCGGGGATCACCAGACTCCTCTGTCGACGGGGCGAGGCCTGAGCGTAGTCTTCCTCGGTGGAGCCGCATCCGGGGGACCAAGTGAGGCGGATAGCAGCTGCGGAGAGGTCCGATACGTGTTCCCTGTCAAGCGAACCCAGGTGTCCCTGCGACAGGCGTCGCTCGCCGACGCGCCAGTACTGGCCGAGATCTGGTCGGAGGTGCTGCGGCGGGCCGACCACGACGACCGGGTCGCCGATCTCGAGGAGATCATCGAGCGCACCACGCCCGTGGACGACGAGCAGGTCGTGGTCGCGGAGTACGACGGTGAGGTCGCCGGCGCCGTCCACCTGCGCGCCGCCACGCTGAGCCCGCTCAACCTCGAGCCCGTCGTGCAGGCCATCTCGCCCCACGTGCTGCCGGCGTTCCGTCGGCGCGGCATCGGGCGGGCCCTGATGGGTGCGGCCGTGACCTTCGCCGAGGAGCGCGGGATCGCCCACATCGCGACCGCGGCGGTGTCCGGCTCGCGGGATGCCAACCGGTTCATGGCCCGCCTCGCGCTCGGCCCGCACGCCATCCTGCGGCTCGCTCCGACCGCGATGGTGCAGGCGAAGCTCGACGCCCAGACACCGGCCGGCGCCACCGCGAGGCGCTCCGGCGGCCGCCAGCTCACACACGTCCTGGCGGCGCGACGCTCCACTCGTCGGGCCCAGCGCCGCGGGATCGCCGACCCCCAGAGCTGACCGCGGCGCTGATTTCTGGCGCCCCGTCGGGTGTCGGAGCCGGCGGATAGGCTCGGCCCGTGCCCGCGACACAGACCACGACAGATCCGTCCGGCCGTCCGCGCCTGCTGCTCCTCGACGGCCATTCCCTGGCCTACCGGGCGTTCTTCGCGCTTCCGGTGGAGAACTTCTCGACCTCCACGGGCCAGAACACCAACGCGGTCTACGGCTTCACCTCGATGCTGGTCAACGTGCTCCGCGACGAGAAGCCGACGCACGCCGCCGTCGCCTTCGACGTCTCGCGCCAGACGTTCCGCCTCGAGCAGTACGCCGACTACAAGGCCAAGCGCAACAAGACCCCCTCGGAGTTCAGCAGCCAGCTTCCGCTGATCGAGCAGGTACTCACGTCGTTCGGCATCACCTTCCTCAAGAAGGACGGCTACGAGGCCGACGACATCATCGCGACCCTCACCACCCAGGCCGTCGCCGGCGGCATGGAGGTGCTGATCCTCACCGGAGACCGCGACTCGCTCCAGCTGGTCAGCGACGACGCGACCGTCCTCTACCCGATGCGCGGCGTCTCCGATCTGGCCCGGATGACCCCCGAGGCAGTCGAGGCAAAGTACGGCGTGCCGCCACACCGCTACCCCGAGCTCGCGGCCATCGTGGGTGAGACCTCCGACAACCTGCCGGGCGTCCCGGGTGTCGGCCAGGGCTACGCCGCCAAGTGGATCAACCAGTTCGACGGCCTCGACAACGTCATCACCCACGCCGACCAGATCACGGGCAAGAAGGGCGAGGCGCTGCGCGAGCACCTCGGCGACGTCCTGCGCAACCGCCGGCTCAATGCGCTCGTGTGCGACCTCGACCTCGAGCGCACTCCCACAGACCTCGTCCTCGAGCCGTGGGACCGACACACCGCGCTGACCTTGTTCGACGATCTCGAGTTCCGGGGCGAGCTCCGCACCCGCACCATCGACACGCTGGGCCCCGAGGAGGAGCCCGTCGAGGAAGGCGGCTTCGAGCTGACCGGGCGCCGGCTCGGTCCCGGCGAGGTCGCGGAGTTCCTCGGCGGCCTGGGCGACCAGCACGTCGGGGTTCACGTGCGCGGCTGGTGGGGGTCGGGCACCGGCAAGGTCGACGGCATCGCCGTTGCCGACGTCAGCGGGCTCGCGGCCTATGTCGCCGTGGCGGACCTGAGCCCCGAAGACGATGCGGCGCTGGCGACCTGGTTGGCCGACCTGGCGCGGCCCAAGGTCCTCCACGACGCCAAGGGGCCTCGACACGCGCTGGCGGCCCACGGCTGGACCCTCGAGGGTCTGATCAGCGACACCGCTCTCGCGGCCTACCTCGTCCAGCCAGACCAGCGCTCCTACGACCTGTCCGACCTCACCCTGCGTTACCTACGCCGTGAGCTGCGCAACGAGAAGGAGGACGAGCAGGAGGCGCTGTTCGACGACGGGGCCGGCGGCGGCGACGACCTCGCAGCGACGGCGATGCTGCACGCGCGAGCCGTCATCGACCTCGCCGAGGCGCTCGACGGCGAGGTCGAGGACGCCGGGGGCAGCCGCCTGCTGGCCGATGTCGAGCTGCCGTTGGTCGATGTGCTCGAGGACATGGAGCGGGTCGGCATCGCCGTCGACGGCGACCACCTCGAACAGCTGGAGAGCCACTTCGCCGCCGAGGTGCGGCGGGCCGCCGACGAGGCGTTCGCCGTGATCGGCAAGGAGATCAACCTCGGCTCGCCCAAACAGCTCCAGGTGGTGCTGTTCGACGAGCTCGACATGCCCAAGACCAAGCGCACCAAGACCGGATACACCACCGACGCCGACGCGCTCCAGCAGCTCTACCTCAAGACCGAGCACCCCTTCCTGCTCCACCTGCTGCGCCACCGCGACGTGGCGCGCCTGCGTCAGACGATCGAGGGACTGCTCAAGACGGTGGCGCCCGACGGCCGTATCCACACCACGTTCAACCAGATGATCGCGGCGACCGGCCGGCTCTCCAGCACCGACCCCAACCTGCAGAACATCCCGATCCGCACCGAGGAGGGGCGCCGGATCCGCGAGGGCTTCGTGGTCGGGCCGGGTTTCGAGTGCCTGATGACGGCCGACTACAGCCAGATCGAGATGCGGATCATGGCCCACCTGTCCGAGGACAAGCTGCTGATCGAGGCGTTCAAGTCCGGCCGCGACTTCCACTCGATCACCGCCGCGCGGGTCTTCGACGTCGACGCCGACGACGTGACCGTCGAGATGCGGGCCAAGATCAAGGCGATGAACTACGGCCTCGCCTACGGCCTGTCCGCGTTCGGCCTCGGGCAGCAGCTGCGCATCGAGCCCGGTGAGGCGCGCGAGCTGATGGACGAGTACTTCGAGACCTTCGGCGGCGTCCGTGACTACCTCCGGGGCGTCGTCGACGAGGCGCGCAAGGCCGGCTTCACCGAAACCATCTGGGGTCGGCGCCGCTACCTGCCCGACCTCACCAGCGACAACCGGATGCGACGTGAGACGGCCGAGCGGATGGCCCTCAACGCGCCGATCCAGGGTTCGGCTGCCGACCTGATCAAGGTGGCGATGCTCAACGTCGATCGTGCGCTGAGCGAGTCCGGGCTGTCGTCGCGGATGCTGCTGCAGGTCCACGACGAGCTGGTGTTCGAGGTCGCGCCGGGTGAGCGCAAGGACCTCGAGCGGCTGGTCCGCGAGCAGATGTGCGGGGCGGCCGAGCTGACGGTGCCCATGGATGTCTCCATCGGGACCGGCCGCAGCTGGCACGAGGCCGCCCACTGATCACCCGTTCGCGTCGGGTGCCTCGGTCCGGTGGCGCATCGCGTCGAGCACGAGTGTCAACAGCACGACCAGGTTCACCACGGTCACGCTGAGCACGAGCGAGCCGACCCCGTCGACGTACAACGCGGTCGAGGCCACCGCCACCAGTCCGGCCCAGAGGATCAGGACGCTGGCCCGGTGCTGGCGCGCGACGACCTCGTAGACCATCAGCTGGATCATCGCCAGCACCATGCCGAGCGCGGCGAACAGGCCGACGTACGGCTCGATTGCGACGTACTGGTCCCCACCGACGAAGACGATTGCCAGACCACTGAACGCGACGGCGCCGAGCGTGGCCAGGATCCCAGCCCCGGCAACGAGCGCCAGGCCCTTGAGGTAGACGCGGTGTCGCTCTGTGGCCGACGCCATCGAGGGGAAGGCCACCACCACCACTGCCTGCGGCAGGAAGAGCACCGCCTTGGTGAGGATCAGGCCGGCTGCGTAGAGGCCGGCGGAGTGCCTGTCGAGCACCAGCCCGGCCACGAGCACGTCGACGCCGGAGAGCGCGAAGAAGGCGAACAGCGCATGTGAGTTGGCCACCACCTCGTGCAACACCTGCTCAGGGTCCAGGACCGGTCTGCCCGTTGTCCGGCGACGACCGACGTGCCCGAGGGCGAGGGCGCCGATGACCACCGGGACGCAGGCGCCGAGGGTCACCCCCAGCATGGCGCCGAACGCCGTGGGAAGGACCAGCATCAGTGCGACGCCGATGACGAACCGGCCGAGGCCGACGCCGAGATAGATGCCGGCGAGCGGTGCCCACCGCCGCTCGCCCTGGAGGACACCCGACTGGCCACCCATGATCGTGAGCGGCACGGCGCTCAGGCCGATCAGCAGCGCCGGCGTCCACGAGTCGAGGCGCGCCGTCCACGCGATCACCGGTGTCAGGACCAGGCAGAGGGCGCCGAGGGCAACGGCGCAGCGGTAGGACGCCGACATGACGGCCGCCTCCACCTCGCCGCGCCGCGCGGGGGTGGCGGCGATCTTCCGCGCGCCGGTCGCCTGCAGTCCGAGGGAGAGCACGCCGACGACCAGCAGGATGAACATCAGCCGGGCGACACCGCCGTACTCGACCGGTCCGAGGAGCCGCGCGGCGGCGAGCACGAAGCCGTACGTCGTGAGGTTCATGACCCCGGTGGCCACGGCGATGCCGATCCCGCCCCGCAGGAGTCCGTGGAGGCTGCCGGGTGCCGGCGTGTGGGACTGGGTCACCCCGATGGCCTCTGTTTCGTGGGGTTGGCGGGCGGTGTTGGAGATCACAGGCTACGGCCCCCGAAAACGGGGTCGCGGAATGGCTTGTTACCCGCGCGTATCGCTATGGTCTTCCAGGCATTTCCCGACAGCGTCGGAAATGTTTCGCCGAACTGAGGGAGGTTCGGTCGATTCTTCGGAGGGAGCGCGCAAGCATGCGCAAATCAATTTTCGCGGGGCTGGTCCTTGCCCTGGCGGCCGCGCTGGTCATGTGGCTGAGTGACTTTTTCGACCTGGAGCTGGATTCGGTCGTCCTGTTGGGCGTCGCCGTCGGCGCCGTGGTCGCGATGGTGCCCGACCGCACCCCGCTGGCCCGGTTCCTTGCCTTCGCCGCCGGTTTCGCGGCGGCCTGGATCGGGTTCCTGGTTCGGGCGGCACTCCTGCCCGACACCGCAGGCGGCCGGGCCGTGGCGGTGGGTCTGGTCCTGCTGTTGTGCGTCGCTGTAGCCGCACTGAGTGTCGGTCGCGCGCCGCTGTGGGCCACCCTGCTGGGAGCTGCCGCCATGTCCGGCGGCTACGAGTACACCTACTCGGCCGCCCCGCCTGAGGTCGCCAGCACCTCGGTGAGCGCGGCGACCTCCCTGTTGTTCTGCCTTGCGGCCGGCTACCTGGTCGCGGCCACGGTCGCGCCCCAGACCCCTGGCGCCCCGTCCGACCCGCGACCCGGCGGCGAGGACCTCGAGAACACCAGCTTCGACGACCTGATGGAGAAGACCAAGTGAACCCCCGTAAGACCTTGCTGCGAGTGGCAGCGACCTCGGGCGTGGCGGCTGTCCTGTGCGGAATGGCCTCGGCCCCGGCCGTGGCAGCCGACGGTGACGTCGACCTCCTCAACACCGAGACCGTGCAGATCTACACCTCGCCGACCGGCGAGGTCGAGACCCAGCGGGTCTATGAGCAGCTGGCCCTGACCGGCACCGGCGCGGTCGACGTGTCCAACCCGATCTCGACCGAGGGCCTCCGCAACCTCGACGGGTTCGGCGGCTTCGACGTCGAGGGCGGCGAGCAGGTCACCCACATGACGGTCGACGGCGAGGAGCACCTGCGGACGGTCAGCGACTTCACCGGCGACCTCCCGCTCGACGTCTCGGTCTCCTACAAGCTCGACGGTGAGACCGTCGAGCCGGGCGACGTCGTCGGCGAGAGCGGCGAGCTCGAGGTGCTCTACACGGTCAGGAACATCACCGCCCAGCCGCGGGAGGTCTCCTTCCCCGACGGCAGCGGCGGCACCACGACCGCGACCGTGGACGTCCCGATCCCGATGGTCGGGTCGCTGACCACCGTGGCCCCGGCGAACTTCACCGACGTCCAGTCCAAGCAGGCCAACATGGCTGGCGACGGCAAGGGCGGCACCAAGCTGTCGTTCACGATGACGTTGTTCCCGCCGATCGGGTCCGACACCGCCGAGTTCGGCTACACCGCTGACATCGTCGACGGCGTCGTGCCCCAGGGCGACGTCTCCGCGCTTCCGGTCAACCCGCTGGAGTCGCCGACCTTCGCTTCGGCGGCCGACAGCTACCAGGGCGGCACCGAGACCGGCGCCAAGCTGGCCGAGGGTGCGGCCACGATCGACTCCAACCTGCTCAAGCTCCGCGACGGCGCCTCCGAGCTCCTGGCCGGCCTGATCAAGCTCCACGCGGGTTCCGCGAAGCTGCAGGACGGTCTGGCCGACGAGGCGGTACCAGGCGCGGAGAAGCTCGCGGACGGTGCGGGTCAGCTCGATGACGGGCTCGGCAAGATCGCCGACGGCGCCGGCCAGCTCTCCGACGGCACCGGCCGGCTGACGGATGGTGCGCAAAGGTTGGACGACGGCGCGGGGCGGCTCAGCCACGGCGCGAACGATCTCGCGGAGGGTCAAGCTGCTCTCGAGGCGGGT
>JBJMIQ010000173.1:0-3173 GCA_045806805.1 Nocardioides sp.
GTCCCGGCGAAGGAGATCTGGTGGTGGTCGACCTCGAAGTGCCGGCCATCCGCAGCCTGGCGCCGGGTGGCCTCGGCGGTCTGAGGCATGTGCCGGGCGATCGCCTCCTCGATCAGGCGCTGGGTCTGGGCCGGTCCGATCCGGTGTGCGACCGGCCCGACGTGCCGATCCACGTGGGCCACCACCTCACGGTTCAGCTGCACCGTCTCCCGGGCGATCCGCCGGGCCCGCCACGGCGCCAGGTCACCGGCCATCACCCGCTTCCACAGGCGAGGCAGGCGGTACCGAAGCTCCAGTGCCTCGCCCAGGAACAACCGACCCACCTCGGTGGGCATCCCCAGCGCCGCGGCGAACTCCGCGACCGAGAACTCCGCCACCAACGGGGCACCCTCGCCGGCGACCGGCAAGGCCTCCTCCTCGAACCCCAGCCGCGGCGCCCACAGCGTGGCCGCGTCGTGGATCGAGTCCGCGGAGTGCATCGCCGCCCAGTCCACGGCCAGCCGGAGCTGGCGGGCAGCCTCGCGATGTTCGGCGGCACGGGAGGCGCGCACCGCAGCCAACACCTCGCCCGGGGAGTCCAGATCCCCAAGCCCGGGGGCAGCGGCGGTGGTGGCTTCCATGACCTAACTCAATCACCGACCACGGACAGTCCGACCCCGCAAATCAGGGTTATCCACCGCAACCAAAGGACGGAGACCACCGACCTATCCGCACGCCACGACCCAAGCTGACCGGCGCCACAACCGAGTACGACCGGACGTAGGCTGCGCGCGTGCGCATCGACCTCCACACCCATTCGCGGGTCAGCGACGGCACGCAGGCGCCGGAGGAGCTGGTGCACGCGGCGGCAGAGGCCGGGCTCGACGTGATCGCGCTCACCGATCATGACACCGCTGACGGGTGGGAGGAGGCCGCCAAGGCCGCGGTCGCCGCGGGCGTCACGCTGGTGCGCGGCATGGAGATCAGCACCCGTCACTCCGGCGGGCGCGGTGTGCACCTGCTGGCCTACCTGCCGGATCCGACCTACCCGCCGCTCGTCGGCGAGCTTGCCCGGATCCTCGACGGTCGTGACGGCCGGGTGCCGGTGATGCTCCAGAAGCTGCAGGAATGCGGCATCCAGATCGACGCGGAGGACGTACGACGGGTTGCCGGCGCCACCACGGCCACGGGTCGGCCACACGTGGCCGACGCCCTGGTCGCGCTGGGAGCAGTGGCGGACCGGGACGAGGCGTTCGCGAGGTACCTGAGCGCCGGGCGACCGGCGTACGTCGACCGCTATGCGACTCCGCTCGACGAGATGGTCGAGATCGTGGCCGGTGCGGGAGGAGTGAGCGTCATCGCCCACCCGTGGGGGCGGCACCAGCGCGGGACCCTGGACGAGTCCGCGCTCGCCGAGTTGGCGGACCGGGGCCTGACCGGGATAGAGGTCGACCACCAGGACCACGATCAGGAAGAGCGGCGCGACCTGCGCGCGATCGCGCGCAACCTCGGCTTGGTCGCCACCGGGTCGAGCGACCATCACGGCACCGGCAAGGTCGGTCACGAGCTGGGTTGCAACACCACCGACCCGGACGAGTTCGCACGACTTCTCGACCTTGCGCAGGCGAGCGCCGCACGAAGCGGGCGCCCCACCCCGACGGTGGTCAACGGAGGCTGATCGTCACTTCCGGCCCATCGACTGGAAGGTCTGAAGCGCACGGGTCGGGACCACCTTCGTCAACCCGGCGATGGCTCGGTACTGCATGCCCGGGATCGAGTAGACCCGGCCCTTGTCGAAGTCGGACAGCGCCTTCTCCACGAGCTTGTCGACGTCGAGCCACATGAAGCCGGTGCCGCGCTTCACGCCCATCCGCTCGTGGAACTCGGTCTTGGTGAAACCCGGACACAGGGCGGTCACGGTGACACCGCGATCGTGGTACTCGTGGGCCGCCCACTCGCTGAACCGGTTGACCCACATCTTCGCCGCGCCGTAGGTGCCGCGCGGCAGGAACGCCGCCACGCTCGAGACGTTGATGATTCCGCCGTGACCACGCTCGACCATCGGGCCCAGCGCCGCGTGGCTGAGCCGCAGCACCGCAGTGACGAGCACGTCGAGCATGGCCTGCTCGGCCTCCACGTCGTTGGCCAGGAAGCGCTCCTTGAGGCCGAAGCCGGCATTGTTGACCAGCAGGTCGACGGGCCGGGTCGGATCGGAGAGGCGGGCCTCCACGCTGGCGAGCTCGGATCGAATGCTCAGGTCGGCGGGCAGGACCTCGACCTCGACGGCGTACTTCTCGTGGAGCTCCTTGGCCACCGACTCCAGCCGCCCGCGATCCCGTGCAACCAGCACCAGGTCGCTACCGCGCTGGGCGAGATGGGTGGCAAAGGCATGGCCGATTCCGGCGGTGGCACCGGTGACGAGGGAAGAAGACACGCGTCCAGCAAACTGTGTCGTCGCAATCTCGGCAACTCGGTCCGGCACAATGTGCCGCGATGACTACCACACTCGCAGTCGCCAACCAGAAGGGCGGCGTCGCCAAGACGACATCGGTCGCGTCCATCGGTGCGGCGCTCGCGGAGCTCGGACACAAGGTCCTGCTGGTCGACCTGGACCCCCAGGCGTGCCTGACGTTCTCACTCGGCATCGACCCCGAGGACCTCGAGCTGTCGGTCCACCACGTGCTGACCAAGGGGCTCGACCCCATCGAGGTCATCATCGAGACCGACGACGGCGTCGCCCTGCTGCCGGCCACCATCGAGCTCGCGCGCGCAGAGGCCGACCTGCTCACGCGCACCGGCCGCGAGCACGTCCTCAAGGCGGCCCTGGCCGACCTCGCCGACGAGGTCGAGTACGACTGGGTGCTGCTCGACTGCCCGCCGTCGCTCGGCGTGCTCACCGTCGCCGCCCTGACCGCGGCCGACGGCGTGCTGATCCCGCTCCAGTGCGAGACCCTCTCTCACCGCGGCGTGGGTCAGCTGCTGGACACCGTGCACGACGTACGCCGCTTCACCAACCGTGACCTCGACGTCTGGGGCGTGCTCCCGACGCTGTACGACGGCCGCACGAACCACGCACGCACGGTCCTGGAGACCATCTCGGAGACCTACCAGCTCGACGTGGTCGAGCCGCCGATCCCCAAGACCATCAAGTTCGCCGAGGCTCCGGCCGCCGGCCGCTCGATCCTGTCGACCTC
>JBJMIQ010000174.1:0-10591 GCA_045806805.1 Nocardioides sp.
AGGAAGTGGGACTTGCCCGAGCCGTTGCTGCCGAGGACGGCGACCCGCTCGCCGTACCAGACTTCGAGGTCGAAGGGCTTCATCAGCCCGCTCAGCTCGAGGTCCTCGCAGACCACCGCACGCTTGCCGGTGCGACCGCCCTTGAGGCGCATCTTCACCTGCTGCTCGCGGGGCTGCTCGGTCGGCGGCCCGGCCTCCTCGAACTTCCGCAGCCTGGTCTGCGCCGCCTGGTAGCGGCTGGCCATGTCGGAGTTGTAGGCGGCCTTCTGCTTGTACATCAACATCTGGGCTCGGAGCTTGGCGTGCTCCTCGTCCCAGCGCCTGCGCAGCTCCTCGAACCGTGCGACTCGAGCCCGGCGCGCCTCGGGGTACGACGCGAAGCCACCCGGGTGCGTCCACACCCGGTTGCCGGCGGCTCCGAGCTCGACCGTGACCACCCGGGTCGCGGTGTTGTCCAGCAACTCGCGATCGTGGCTGATGAACAGGATGGTCTTGTCGGACTCCCGGATCCGCTGCTCGAGCCAGATCTTTCCGGGGACGTCGAGGAAGTTGTCGGGCTCGTCGAGCAGCAGCACCTCGTCGGGACCGGCGAGCAGGTACTCCAGGACCAGGCGCTTCTGCTCGCCTCCGGACAGGGTGCGCAGCTCGCGGTACTTGGCGCGGTCGAAGGGCACTCCGAGCGCCTTGATGGTGCACACGTCCCAGGTGACTTCGAGGTCGTAGCCACCTGCGTCGGCGTAGTCGGAGAGCGCCGAGGCGTAGCGCAGCTGCGTCTTCTCGTCGTCGGTCTCCATCAGCGCCCGCTCGCAGCGGTCCACCTCGGCGGCGGCCGACCGCACCCGCGGCGGACTGACCGAGAGCAGCAGGTCGGCGACGGTGGGTTCCCCCTCCGCGGCCGTGCGCAGGCCGTGCCCCACCATCTGCCGCATCACGCCGAGCCCGCCGGACCGGGTGACGGCGCCGGCGTGCGGCTTCAGCTCGCCGGTGACGATGCGCAGGAGCGTGGTCTTGCCCGCGCCGTTGGCGCCCACCAAGGCCACCTTGGCGCCTTCGCCGACCCGGAAGGACACGTCGTCCAGCAAGACCCGCCCGTCGGGCAGCTCGTACCGCACTCCAGAGACGTCCACGTGACCCACGAGGGTCGATTCTCCGTCACGACCGCACGGTGACGCATCCCGATTTGCGGGCCATCCGTCGAGTGGGCTTTTCCCTGCCACCTTGAGCGAAGCCGCTGGAGGCGCCCGCTCAGTCCCCGAGCAGGTCCGTGACCAGCGCCTCCACCCGGCCCCGGATCTCGTCGCGGATCGGACGGACCGCCTCGATGCCCCGACCGGCCGGGTCGTCGAGGGGCCAGTCCTCGTACCTCTTGCCTGGGTAGAACGGACACGCGTCGCCGCAGCCCATGGTCACCACGACGTCTGCCTGCCGGACCGACGCATCCGTCAGCAGCTTCGGCGTCGCGGCCGCCAGGTCGATGCCGACCTCGGCCATAGCGGCCACTGCGGCGGGGTTGACCCGGTCGACCGGCTCGGAGCCGGCCGAGAGCACCTCGATCCGGTCGCGCGCGAGGTGGCGGAGGAATCCTGCGGCCATCTGGGACCGGCCCGCGTTGTGGACGCAGACGAAGAGCACGGTAGGTCGGTGGCTCATGATTGCGTCGTCACGGGTCCTGACCGGAGGAGCAGGAGCAGCCCGAGGGCCAGCGCGCCACCCAGGAGCTGCATGAGCACGAACATCGGCACCGCCGCCGGGGCGATCCCCGCGAACGTGTCGGAGAGCATCCGGGCCAGCGTCACCGCCGGGTTGGCGAAGCTGGTCGAGCTGGTGAAGAAGTACGCCGCGGTGATGTAGCCGCCGACGGCAAACGCGACGTTCTCGGCACGGCCGGACCGGAGGGTCCCGAAGATCACGATCAGCAGCCCGAACGTGGCGACGACCTCGCCGAGCAGAAGTCCCGCCCCGGTGCGGTCGGTCGTGGACCGCGACACCGCGTCCAGCCCGAACATCAGGTTGGCGACGACCGCTCCCCCGCAGGCTCCGACGACCTGGGCACCCACGAGCACGAGAACGTCGAGGGAGGTGACCAGACCGAGCGCCCGCTCAACCAGCGTCACGACCGGGTTGAACGCGGCGGAGACCGGTTGCAGCGCGAGGATCAGCGCCGTGAGGGCGGCACCGGTGACGAGCGCGTTCTCGAGCAGCTGGAGACCCTGGTCTCCGGGCGAGAGCCTGGAAGCGGCAATGCCGGAACCGATCACGGCCATCAGGAGGAACGCCGTCCCGACCAGCTCCGCCACGGCACGTCGAGCCAGCGTCACCCGATCCCTCCGCCCAGCAGCGCGGAGAGGTCCCCGAGCGCTCCCTGGTTGACGCGGTAGTAGACCCAGACACCGCGCTTCTCCCGCTCCAGCAGCCCCGACCCGTGCAGCAGCTTGAGGTGGTGGCTGATCGTCGGCTGGGAGAGCTCGAAGGCGTCGTTGAGGTCGCAGACGCACGCCTCCTGCCCGGCGTGCGACGCGATGAGCGAGAGCAGGCGGAGCCGCACGGGGTCCGCCAGCGCCTTGACCAGGGGCGCGATCTGTTCGGCCTGCTCGAGGGTGATCGGCTCGCTCGTCAACGGTGAGCAGCAGGCCACAGTCTCGACCGGCGTGAGCTCGAGAGTCTCGGGCATGGATACATATTGACAGATATCAATGTCCATGCCAATCTCCAGACATAGACAGTCATCGATATATTTGGAGGCACCCCATGTCCCACATCCAGCTCGCCCTGAACGTCGACGACCTCGACGCCTCCATCGAGTACTACTCGAGACTGTTCGGCACCCGCCCAGCCAAGACCAGGCCCGGCTACGCCAACTTCGCCGTGGCCGAGCCGCCGCTCAAGCTGGTGCTGATCGAGAACGCCGGCCAAGGAGGTTCGATCAACCACCTCGGCGTCGAGGTCACCGACACGCGCGCTGTCGAGGCCACGCAGTCCAGGCTTGCGGCAGACGGTCTGACGTCCACCGAGGAGCGCGGCACCACCTGCTGCTACGCCCGCCAGGACAAGTTCTGGGTCGAGGGTGGACCGGACGGCGAGCGTTGGGAGGTCTACACGGTCCTGGCGGACAGCGAGACGTTCTCCGCAACCGACGCCGACGAGACCTGCTGCGCGACCGACGCCGCGTCCTCGAGCGAGGCCACTGCTTGCTGCTGAGCAGAGTGTCAGCGTCTACGCAATCTCCGACCCAGATTGTCGAGACGCAACTGCGGCCAGCACCTCGCGCACGTAGTCGGGCGAATACATGACTTGGTCCCAGCTGAACCGGAGCACCAACCACCCTGCCAGCACCAGTGCGTTGTAGCGGCGGCAGTCGCGAGCGTGTCCTTGTTGGCTTGCGTGGAACCGCCACGAATCAGCTTCAAGGATGAATCCACGGCTTGCCTCGACCAGGTCGGGGAAGTACGTCTGGCCGTCGACCACCAGGGCCGCCTGGGGTTCGAGGTCGAACGGAAACTCGAGCGCGATCGCGCGCAACACTGATTCGAACGGGTTGGCGGCCTTCTCCGTCGCTGCAGCAGCGACTCTCCGGCACTCGGAGACAGCACGGCCGCGGACCCGGGATGTCGCCTCGACCAGCTCCGCCTTCGTCACATGTCGCGCGCGAAGCGCCGAGTCCGCCACTGCGAGTGCCTCGTCGAACGGCAGACGCCGCGAGCAGTCGATGACCGTTCGGAGGGGCGAGGTGACGCCGTCGTCAACGTCGTCGCCCAGATCGGCGTAGACCAGGTGCACGGCCTCGCGCCGGTACGCGGCGACGTGCCGGGATCGGGCGACGGTCACCCACGGACGATCCGGCGGCCACTTCACCTCCCATCCCCAATGCAGAGCCGCGCTCAGGTGCGACAGCACTCCGTCGAGGGCCTGAGCCTCGGCGTGCCGGACGGTGAAGGCGTATCGGCCAGGTCCCACCCCGACGACGTGGCCAGCCTGCACCGCCCGCCGCAGGCTGCGCCGCGACGACAGGTTGACGATGTCCCTTGCCCGGCCGACGCCCCCGAGCCGGGCCAATGCCTGGACCGCATCCACGTCATCAGCCTTGCGCATCCTGCGGCTCGGTGTTGTCGGCCATCCACAGGTACCTATCTGCTGCAAACGCCACGCCCCGGTCCAGAAGCCACGCTTAGTCGTATCTGCAGCCGTCTGTTTGCAGCAGTTCGGTACGGCACGGGCCGCCCCCTGCGATCCGCGCGAAAATCATGTGCAACCGCCTCGCACAACGACTAGGAATGCCGATCATGGACGCACCGTGGCGTGATCCGGCGTGGATCGCCGGCGCGCATGCCTGGATCGAGGAGCAGACCGCCCGTTTGGGCCTGGCCCGCACCGGTGCGATCGAGCAGCCCCACATCTACCCGTGGTCGACGGTGATGCGGGTGCCGACAGCTCAGGGTGACGTGTGGTTCAAGGCCAACACCGGCCAGCTCCAGCACGAAGCGGCACTGGTGAGCCTGGTCGCGGAGCGGGTGCCCGAGCGTGTGCCGCCGTTGTTGGCGAGCGACCTCGAACGCGGCTGGATGCTGATGGCCGACGCCGGGCAGCGTCTCCGCGAGGTCGTGGCGGCCGAACGCAGTCTGACGAGGTGGCTCGACATCCTGCCGGCCACGGCGCGGATCCAGCTCGCCATGGAACCGGACGTCGAGGCCCTTCTGGCGTTGGGGGTTCCGGACATGCGGCTCGCGACGTTGCCCGAGGGTTACGCGCGGCTCATGGACCTACTCGACGCCGAGGATCGGTACCGCCTCGGCCTGGCCCGTGTCGTCGAGCTGGCCGAGGAGCTCGCCACGTTCGGCATCGCCGAGACCCTGCAGCACGACGATCTCAACGACGGGCAGGTCTTCGTTCGCGACGGCACCCACCTGGTCATGGACTGGGGCGACGCCTGCGTCTCGCACCCGTTCTTCACCCTCTCGGTCGCCCTCGAGGGCGTGATCGCGTGGGGGGTCGACGACGTGGAGAACTCCGAGGACACGGAGCCCTACCTCCGCGCCTACCTCGCGCCGTACGCCGAGAGGTACGACGGCGACCTCGTCGCGGCGTCGCGGCTGGCCATCCGGCTGGGCTGGGCGTGCCGGGCGGTGAACGGCCATCTCCCGAGCGACAAGGAGCACACACTGACCCGGCTCCGGATGTTCCTCGACGGTCGGCCGTGACTCAGCCGGCCCGCGACTCCAGGACTCGAAAGCCCTTGGCGCTGGCCAGACGCTCGGTGGGATAGCCCTGCTCGCCCAGCCAGCGCTGCAACGAGTCGGCTCCGAGGTTCTTGCCCACCACCATCACCATCCTGCCGTCCGCCCGCAGCCTGGTCAGCCAGGCCAGCAGCAGGTCGTGCAGGGCAGCCTTGCCGATCCGAATCGGCGGGTTCGACCAGATCTCGTCATACGTGGCGTCCGGCGGGACCGACGCGGGGAGGCAGGCAACGAACCGCCCCTCGACCCCGAGCCTCCGAGCATTCTCGTTGGCGAGCGCGACCGCCCGTTCGTTGACGTCGACCGCCGTGACGTTGGCCAGCGGCACGGCCTTGGCGAGCGCGAGCCCGATGGCGCCGTACCCGCAGCCCAGGTCGAGGAACTGCCCCTGCGCCGGTGGCTCGGTCTCCCGGAAGAGCACGGCCGTGGCGCGGTCGAGGTGCCCGCGACTGAAGACACCCGAACCGCTCACCAGAGTCAGCTCGTGGCCCCACACCTCGCAGGTGAACGCCTCGCGCTCGAACGGGACCGAGGGGTCCGCGCTGAAATAATGGTCCCCGCTCATCGGTAGCGCTCCACGGTGGCGAGCGTGGCACGTTCCCTGGACAGGTCGGGAGCGGGGTCGAGCAGGCCCCGCGTCGTGGTCCGCCACGCCAGGGCACGGCGCAACGCGACTCCGCCCACGTCGTCCCAATCGTCGAGGATGGTCGCGCCGACACCCTGCCAGCACAGTGCGTCGATCAACACGACCGCCAGCGCCAGCTCGCGCGGCCACCACTGCGCAGGCCAATCGATGACCCCGGCGACGTTTCCATCCCGAAGAACGTTGCCGGTCAGGTCGGCGTGCACCACGTGCGGGCGTCCCGCGACGACGCCGTTGTCGCGCAGGCAGTCCCCGACGAGTTCCCCGACGGCAGCGGGCGGTTCGGCGCCGGCGACCAGCATTCGGTCCGCGGTCGTCCACGGGTCGTCGCGGGTGTCGAGGAAGGCCGGCTTGGCCAAGGACGCGGTGACGTCGAGGAAGTTGTCACACGCCCGCCGGAACCATCGTTGATCCTCCGCGACCGAGGCGGTTTTTCCGGGCACCAGCCGGTGCGCCGACCAGCCGTCGACGACCCAGCGGCCGTCCTGGTCAGACAGCGGCCTCGGCACCCGCACCGCGGCATCCCTCGGCCAGTCGAGGTAGACCTGGCAACGCCACACGTGCTCGGCTGGGTCCGCCACTCGCTTGAGAACTGCGTCTCCCACCTGCCATGCGCCGGACACCCGGCCGCCCGCCATCGGTTGTGGCCATTCCCCCAATCCGTACGCCGCCAGCACGTGGTGGGGTGGCGGTATCACCGAGGCTCCCGGGTGGCCCTCGTCACCGCCGCCCGCGGGGCGAGCTCCTCGTCCCGCGGATAGCGCACCTCCTCGAGCGTGAGGCCGTGCGGGTGGACGACCGTCACCGCGGGATCGCGTACGCCGGCTCGCAGGACCTCCCCCGCCCACGATGCCGGCCGGCGGCCCTCCCCGACCGCGAGCAGGCAGCCCACCAGCGACCGCACCATGCTGTGGCAGAACGCGTCGGCCCTCACCGTCGCGACCACCCGTCCGTGGTCGTCCCGTGCCCATGCGAGCTCGAGCAGTGTCCGGATCGTGGTCGCGCCCTCACGTCGACGGCAGAAGGACGCGAAGTCGTGCTCCCCGAGCAACGCGGAGGAGGCCTCGTTCAAGGCGGCGAGGTCGAGCGGACGCGGCCACGCCAGTACGTGCCCGCGCGCCAGGGGGTCGACGGTGTCGGCCCGGTCGGCAACCCGGTAGCAGTAACGCCGCCAGAGCGCGGAGAAGCGGGCATCGAACCCGTCGGGCGCGGTGACCAACCGGCGGACCCTCACGTCTGCGGGAAGGATGCCGTTGAGTCGTGGCAGGAGAACCTCGGGCACCTGACCCTCGGATCGGCCGGCGGCCTCCCGGAGCACGTCCGCCTCGATGTCGAAGTGGGTCACCTGTCCGCGAGCGTGGACGCCGGTGTCGGTGCGACCCGCACACACCAGCGAGATCGCCTCGACCCGCAGCAGCGTCGCCAGGGCGGCCTCCAGCGTCCCTTGGACCGTCCGCAGGCCAGGCTGGTTGGCCCAGCCGTGGAAGTCGGTGCCGTCGTAGGCGAGGTCCATCCGGATCCGCATGCGGCGCATCCTCTCAGGACAGCTCGGAGGCGTACGGCGGGTCCGCGCCCGCCCGGGAGACCGTCACCGCCGCCGCCCGAACGGCCCGGTCCAGAACCTCCCGGATCGCGGTCTCGTCGAGCGCGGCCAGCTCCCCACGACCGATCAAGCCGTCCAGCAGTGCGGCCGAGAACGTGTCCCCCGCCCCGATGGTGTCCGCGACCTGCACGGGTGTCGAAGGAAGCTCCACCAGACCCGAGCGTGAGAACCAGACGGCGCCCTGCTCACCGCGCGTGACGACCACGGCGGCAGGTCCGCGCTCCAGCAGTGCTCGGGCTGCGTCCGGCAGGACGAGGTCGGGGTACAGCGCGGCCAGGTCCTCATCCGAGGCCTTCACCAGGTCGCAGACCGAGGCCAAGCGTTCCACCTGCTTGACCAGCGCGGGACCGGAACCGGTCACGACCGGCCTGGCATTGACGTCGTAGCTCACCAGGGCGCTCCCGTGCAGGCGCGACGCGGCGGCGTGGACCACCTCCGCACCCGGTGTGAGCACCGCACCCAGCGAGCACACATGAACGGCAGCGGGTATCTCCTCGACCGGCGGCGGGTCCAGCACCCAGTCGAGGTCGAACTCGTAGCTGGCCGCCCCGCCGGCGCCCAGCGTGGCGACCGCCGTCGACGTCCGCGCGATGGAGTGCGGGTCGTTGGTCAGCGGCACCCCTGCCCGCTCGAGGTGCTCGGCGACCATCCGACCGTGTGGGTCGTCGGCAAAGCTGGTCGCGAACCGTACCGGGCGCCCGAGCCTGGCCAGGGCCACCGCGACGTTGGCCGCGCTGCCACCCACATGCTCGGTCGTCGTCCCGTCGGCCGAGCGCACGATGTCGATGAGGGACTCCCCGATCACGAGCACGTCGTCGGCCACCCCCTGTCTCTACCACGCGTAGGGTCCCGGCATGGACCTGATCCCGCTCGACCCGGACGCGTCGGAGCCGCCGTACGAGCAGCTCCGTCGGCAGATCGCCGCCCGGGCCGCCTCCGGAGCACTCCCGTCCGGCACCCGCCTCCCGACCGTTCGGGCCCTGGCATCCGAGCTGGATCTCGCCGTCAACACCGTCGCCAAGACCTACCGGGCACTTGAGACCGACGGCGTCGTCGTCACCGAAGGTCGTCGCGGGACGTTCGTGGCGCCGGGCGCGGCCGCGGACATGGAGGAGGCCGTCAGGGCGGCAGCGATCTACGCCGCCGCCGCCCGCCGGCTCGGTTTGGGACTCACCGAGGCGACGCTGCTTGTCCAGCGGTCCTGGACGGGGTGAGGTACCGGTTGTCGAGTCGCCCTTTTCGGGCCATGCCGGCAACCACGGGCGGCGCTAGCGTCGCTGGAAACGGCGGCGTGCGATCGGGTGATGCGTCCTCGATGATCGGAAGGTTCATCATGAGTTTCACCGAAGCAGTCCAGACCTGTCTCCACAAGTACGTCGGGTTCTCCGGCCGGGCCCGCCGTTCCGAGTACTGGTGGTTCTTCCTCTTCACCATCCTCGTCGGCATCGTTGCCGGCGCGCTCGACGCCGGATTCGGCACCATGTCCGGTGACACCAACGTGGGCGTCCTCGGGACGATCGCCAGCCTGGCCCTGTTGCTGCCAGGGATCGCCGTCGCCATCCGGCGGCTCCACGACACCTCCCGCAGTGGGTGGTGGATCCTGATCGGTCTCATCCCGATCGTCGGCTGGATTGTCCTGATCGTCTTCTACGTCCAGGACAGCAAGGGTGAGAACACGTACGGACCGTCACCGAGCGTTGGCCCCGCACCGGCAGTGTGAAGTACGTCGTCTATGGCGCCGGAGCGGTCGGCGGGGTCATCGGCGGCCACCTCGCGATGGCCGGACACGAGACCACCCTGATCGCGCGCGGCGAGCACCTGAGCCGGATCCAGGAGAACGGCCTACGGCTCGACACCGGCAGCGGCATGCATGTGATCGAAGCGCCCGCCACCGACACCGCCGCCGCCGTGAGCTGGGGGAACGACAAGGTCTGCGTGCTGGCCGTCAAGTCGCACCAGGCGCTGGCGGCCCTCGACGACCTCGCTGCCCACGCGCCCCCGCACACCCCGATCTTCTGCGCGACCAACGGAGTCGCCACCGAGCTCGCGGCGCTGCGCCGGTTCGCCCACGTCTACGCGGTCTGCGTGATGCTTCCTTCGACCCATCTCCAGCCCGGAGTTGTCGTCGCCAAGTGCCATCCCGTCCCGGGCATTCTCGACCTCGGACGGGTGCCCGAGGGCACGGACCACCTGACCGGGTGGGTCTCGGCGGACCTGCGTGACTCCGGCTTCGCCTCGATGCCGCGGACCGACATCCTCGCCTGGAAGTACCGCAAGCTGCTGATGAACGTCGGCAACGGCGTCGACGCAGCGTGCGCCGACGGGCCCGCGGCCGACGAGCTCGCCCGGAGGGCAGAGGCCGAGGGCGAGGCAGCCATCCGCGCCGCCGGCATCCCGCTGGTCACAGCGGGGCAGGACAAGCAGCGCAGGGGCGACATCCTCCAGCGGCGAGACGGCGCCGCCCCGCAGGGGGGCTCCACGTGGCAGAGCGTCACCCGCGAGACCGGTAGCACCGAGGTCGACTACCTGGCCGGCGAGATCGTGCTGCTCGGGCGCCTGCACGGCGTACCCACCCCCGCGTGCGAGCTGATCCAGCAGGTCACCAACGACCTGGCTCGCCGCCGAGCGCAGCCCCGGAGCATCGACGCCGCCGACCTGCTTACCCGGCTCCCGTGGCTGGCCGACGAGAGTCCGAGGCCTGGGCACTACTGAGGGATGCCCCCGTTCGGCCTTCGGCCAAAAGAATTGAGGTACGTGGTTGCCGTTTCCTTCGGTTGCGGTGGCCGCTGACCTTGGCGCCGGCTCGCGGTCGGCTTCGGCTGGCGTCCTCCCAGTGCGGTGGTGGATAACCCTGATTTCCGCGGTCGGAGTGTCGGTGGTCGTTGATTGAGTTGGGTCATGGAAGCCACCACCGCCCCCGCCGCCGGTCTGGGGGATCTGGACTCCCCGCGCCAGGTGTTGGCGTTCGCGCGGGAGCAGCGGACCGTGGCGGACCGCGCAGAGGCCCTGTTGATGCAGTCCGCGGTGGCCTGGGCCGATCAGCATCCGGCGGAGTCGCTGGAAGCAGCCGAGGTGTTCCGGTCCTCTGGCTACTGGGGTGGGTTCGGCGACACC
>JBJMIQ010000175.1:0-5120 GCA_045806805.1 Nocardioides sp.
TGCGGCGCACGAACTTCTCGCCCGACGTCCACCGGCCCAGCAGGTCCCAGGACGATGTGACGCCCTTGCTGTTGCGACCGCGGACCTCCACCTCGAGCCAGCTGTCGCCCGGCGTGGTGGCCGCCCACGACGCGATCAGCTCGGTGTAGGCGAAGTCGGACATCTGCCACGGCGCCGTCCAGCGCGCCCGCTCGTAGCTGCGACCGGCCTGCTCGCGGGTCCCCGTCGCGGTGCCGAAGGCGATGCCGGCGTCGGTCACCACCGTGCCGCGGTGCTTGCCCAGGCCCATCGATGCGGCGTCGTACCGCGTGAAGGAGATGTCTCGCTGCCCGGTCCTGCCCGACGCCGTCGCCACGGGCGCGAGGCTACCGACCGTGACGACGAGCACCATCGCCAGCAGCCGCGCAGAAGCAGGACCGAGCATCGCTCGACCCTAGACTTCGAGCGTGACACTCCGGCTCTACGACACCGCGACCCGCGAAGTTCGTGACTTCGCGCCCCTCGAGGAGGGGAAGGCGGGCATCTACGTCTGCGGCCTGACCGTCCAGTCGGAGCCGCACGTGGGCCACGTCCGGTCGGCGGTCAACTTCGACGTCCTGCGCCGCTGGCTCGCCCAGTCGGGGTACGACGTGGAGTTCATCCGCAACGTCACCGACATCGACGACAAGATCCTGATCAAGGCTCGCGAGCAAGGTCGGCACTGGTACAACCTCGCCTACGCGATGAAGCGCGAGCTCGACAAGGCCTACGAGGCGCTCAACGTCGCGCCCCCCACCTACGAGCCGGGCGCCACCGGCCACATTCCCGAGATGATCGAGCTGATCGGCGAGCTCGTGGCACGCGGCCACGCCTACGCCGCCGAGGACGGCTCGGGGGATGTCTACTTCGACGTGCAGTCGTGGCCGGCCTACGGCGAGCTGACCCACCAGAAGATCGATGACATGGAGGCGGCCTCCGACGCCGACCCGCGCGGCAAGCGCGACCCCCGAGACTTCGCCCTGTGGAAGGGCTGGAAGAAGGAGACGGAGCCGGAGACCGCCGCCTGGCCCTCGCCGTGGGGCCCGGGACGCCCCGGGTGGCACATCGAGTGCTCGGCGATGGCCGAGAAGTACCTCGGCCCGGCCTTCGACATCCACGGCGGCGGCGTGGACCTGCGCTTCCCCCACCACGAGAACGAGCAGGCCCAGTCGCGTGCGGCCGGGCACCCGTTCGCGTCGTACTGGATGCACAACGCCTGGATCACCACCGCCGGCGAGAAGATGTCAAAGTCGCTCGGCAACTCCCTCCTGATCCCGAAGGTGCTCGAGCGGGTGAGGGGGATCGAGCTGCGCTACTACATGGTCTCGGCCCACTACCGATCCCATGTGGAGTTCTCCTACGAGGCGCTCGACGAGGCGGCGACGGCGTTCCGCCGGATCGAGGGCTTTCTGGAGCGGGCCGTTGGCGACGTCGATGGCTGGGTTGCCCCGCTGCCGAAGGCCTTCACCGACGCGATGGATGACGATCTCGGGACACCGGCCGCGGTGGCCGTCCTGCACGACACCGTGCGGGAGGGGAACCGGCTACATGCGCAGGGCCCTTCCGACGAGCTGAGCACGTGCTTCGGCCAGGTCGTGGTGATGCTCGACATCCTGGGTCTGAACCCGCAGGACTTCGACGCGCCGGGTAGCGACGAGAAGCTCAATGGTGTCGTGGACTCGCTCGTACGAGGGCTGCTCGAGGAACGGAACCGCGCCCGCGCCGACAAGGACTGGACGCGTGCCGACGCCATCCGCGACCAGATCAAGGCCGCCGGGATCGAGATCGAGGACACTCCCGACGGCCCGAAGTGGAGCATCTGATGGCTGGTAACTCCCAGCGCAAGGGCGCGATCCGCAAGACAGGCAAGAAGCCGTCCGCGGGCTCGGGCGGCCGGGTCCGGCGCGGACTCGAGGGCAAGGGCCCGACCCCGAAGGCCAAGGACCGGCCGCACCACAAGGCCCACCAGCAGCGACAGAAGCAGGAGAAGTCGCAGGGGACCCGCCCAAGGCGGCGTCCGGGCACGACGGACTCCGAGTGGGTGGCCGGCCGCAACTCCGTGGTCGAGGCGCTCCGTGCCGGCATCCCCGTGACCGGGGTCTACGTCGCCGAGGGTGCGCAGCGCGACGGTCGGCTCCGCGAGGCGTTCAGCCTCGCCGCCGACCGGGGCCTCAGCCTCCTGGAGGTCACCAGTGGCGAGCTCGACCGGATGACCGGTGGCGCCGTCCACCAGGGGCTGGCCGCGCGGATCCCGCCGTACGAGTACGCGCACGCCGACGATCTGCTGAAGCTGGCCGCCGAGCGCGGGGAACCGCCGCTCGTTGTCGCCCTCGACTCGGTGACCGACCCGCGCAACCTGGGCGCCATCGTCCGCAGCGCCTCCGGCTTCGGCGCCCACGGCGTACTGATCCCCGAGCGACGCGCCGCGGGAATGACCGCGGCCGCCTGGAAGACCAGCGCCGGCGCCGCCGCCCGGGTCCCGGTCGCGCAGACAGTCAACCTGGTCCGCCAGCTCAAGTCCTACCAGCAGGCGGGCTGCATGGTCGTCGGCCTGGCCGCCGATGGCGAGGTGAGCCTGCCCGACCTGGACCTCGCGGACGGCCCGCTCGTGGTCGTCGTCGGCTCCGAGGGCAAGGGTCTGTCGCGACTCGTCGCGGAGACCTGCGACCCGCTGGTGTCGGTCCCGATGGCCGGGCGGCTGGAGTCGCTCAACGCCGGTGTCGCCGCCGGAGTCGCGCTGTACGCGGTGGCCCGCGCCCGCGCCTGACCCCCGGCTACCGTTGACGCATGGACCGCGGACGGCTGCTCCGGGGGCTGGCCCTGGCCGCGGTCTGGCTGGTGGTCACGGTCGCCGCCGGCCTGGTGATCTTTCTGGGCAGCAGCCGCACCGTCGTCCTCGCCAGTCATGAGGCGGTGCTGCGCCCCACGCTCGACGGGTACGTCGTCCTCCGCACCGGCCCGGTCCTGCCCGATCTGAGGATCCCCTCCGGGCATCGGGTCGGAGCCGACATCATCCTGGGCAAGACCGACGCCGACACCACCGAAGAGCTGGTGCAGCGCTACGGCTACATCGCCAGCCAGCCCGATGGCCAGATCGCGAAGGTCCAGGGGTCGCTGGAGGACATGGCGTTCGACGCGGCTGTCCGCGGGGCCGTGATCGGGCTCCTCCCGGTCGTCGTCTGGCTGCTCGTCGGCCCTGCCCGGCGACGCGAGCTGGCCCTCCACCACGGTCGCACCGGCGGGGTGATCGGCGTGGCACTCGCGGTGATCGGCGTGCTCATCTGGAGCCCCTGGACCGATGAGGAACCCATCGGGGATGCCGCCGGCGAGTGGACGACCCTGTCGGACTACCTCGGCGCCGACATCAACGTGCCCGAGGAGGCGGCGGGTGTGGAGGTGCGGACCGACGTGACCACCGCCGCGGGAGGGCGCCGCCTGATCCAGAGCGCGGTCGACACCTATGAGAAAAGCCGGCAGTTCTACCAGACCGCAGCCAACCGCGCTGAGACCCTCGACCTCCGGGAGCCGGAACCGGGCGACACGGTCGTGGCGCTGATCGCCGACCGCCACGACAACATCGGCATGGACGGAGTGGCGCGCGCGATCGCCGACGCCGGCGGCGCGACCGCGGTCTTCGACGCCGGTGACGACACCTCGACCGGCCAGTCCTGGGAGGCGTTCAGCCTCGACTCGGTGACCAACGCCTTCGAGGGCTACGACCGGTTCGCGGTGGCCGGCAACCACGACCACGGCAACTTCGTGACCGACTACCTCGACGACCTCGGGTGGACGATGCTCGACGCCGAGGTGGTCGACGGACCGGGCGGGGTCACCCTGCTCGGGGTCGACGACCCGCGCTCCAGCGGGCTCGGCAGCTGGCGGGACGAGACCGGACTCAGCTTCGAGGAGGTCGGCAGCCGACTGGCCGATGCCGCCTGCGCGTCGGAGGACCGGATCGCCACGATCCTCGTCCACGACGCCAACCTGGCCGATGAGGCGCTCGAGCGTGGGTGCGCCGACCTGGTCCTCGGCGGTCACCTCCACGTGGAGGTCGGGCCGGCGCGGGTCCTCGGCAAGAATGGGCAGCGGGGCTACAGCTTCACCTCGGGAACCACCGGTGGTGCCGCGTTCGCGATCGCTCTCGGCAGCAAGCCGCGACGCGAGGCCTCGGTCACTCTGGTCACCTACCGCGGCGGCCGACCGGTCGGGCTGCAGCCGGTGGTCCTGCAGACCAACGGGATCTTCGAAGTGGAGGACTACCAGGAATTGCGCTACGACTGAGGTCTTCAGATCCGAGGTGCAACTCAGCTGCACGACATCTTCACAGCGCTGACCTGCTGGGCCCGCAGCCCAAGGTTGCTAGGCCCAGGCGTGGGTGTCGAACCCGAGCTGCTTGAGGTGCCCTCGCAGCCGGGCGCCGTCGGACTCGGTGAGCCAGAACCGGATCCGCTCAGCAGCGGCGCGGCGTTCAGCGATGAACAGGGAGTGCTTCTCGATCCGATGCTCGACCACGGCGGCAAGTTCTGGCCAGTAGACCTCGGCACTGGGCCGGGGAGGCATCTTGCTGAGCGGTGAGGATCGCCGTGTCCAGTACATGCGGCGATTCGTCATGGTCAGCGTGCCGGGCGTCGCGGCCCCGTCCGCCTGTAACCGTTTTGCGGGCAACTGCCCGGCAACGGATTCAGGGACGGAATAGGGACTCACAACCAGAGTGTGCCCACTTGTCCGCGTGCCAATCGGGGATCGCGGGAATCGCTCGGCTCACGGCTTTCAGGTTCGGGAATCTGGGCTCCCACCAGCACTCAGCGATGGCCGCGAGCGCCGCCAGCACCCCTGCGGCGATCGTCCCGGCCGGAACGCTTCCAGCAGTTCGACGGCTCCGGAATGCGTGATCAGCCTCGCGTGAGAGGACCGAACCGTTGCTCCGGTGAGACAGGACCGAGCCTGCGCTCTGGTTCGACAACAGTGAGGCGGCTGACATCGCCGATCCGATCGAGCCCGCCGAGGCGAAAGATCCCACACTCAGGAAGGACGCGAAGGATGCAGCGCTGCCCACGGAGAGGACCGAGTCCTGACAGCAGATGGAGAGGACCGAGTTCTCC
>JBJMIQ010000176.1:0-5306 GCA_045806805.1 Nocardioides sp.
TGACCAGGCCCGGATCGCCGAGGCAGCCGGGGCGGTCGCGGTGATGGCGCTGGAGCGAGTCCCGGCCGACATCCGGGCACAGGGCGGCGTCGTCCGGATGAGCGACCCGGACATGATCGACGGCATCCGGGCTGCGGTCTCGATCCCGGTGATGGCCAAGGCCCGGATCGGGCATTTCGTCGAGGCTCAGTTGCTGCAGTCGCTCGGCGTCGACTACATCGACGAGTCCGAGGTGCTCACCCCGGCCGACTACGCGCACCACATCGACAAGTGGAAGTTCACCGTTCCCTTCGTCTGCGGTGCCACCAACCTGGGCGAGGCGCTGCGCCGGCTCAGCGAGGGCGCGGCGATGATCCGGTCGAAGGGCGAGGCCGGCACCGGTGACGTCTCGAACGCCACCACGCACATGCGCTCGATCAAGGGTGAGATCCGCCGGCTGGCGGGCCTCAGTGAGGACGAGCTGTACGTCGCGGCCAAGGAACTGCAGGCCCCGATCGAGCTGGTCCGCGAGGTGGCGGCGGCCGGCAAGCTGCCGGTCGTGCTGTTCACCGCGGGCGGCATCGCCACCCCGGCGGACGCGGCGATGATGATGCAGCTGGGCGCCGAGGGCGTCTTCGTCGGCTCGGGCATCTTCAAGTCCGGAAACCCTGCCCAGCGCGCCGAGGCCATCGTCAAGGCCACCACGTTCTTCGACGACCCGGACGTGGTCGCCAAGGTCTCCCGCGGCCTCGGCGAGGCGATGGTCGGGCTCAACGTCGACGAGATCCCGCAGCCGCACCGGCTGTCCGAGCGCGGTTGGTGAGCGAAGCGGAGGAGCGGCTAACCGTCGGCGTCTTCGCCCTGCAGGGGGACGTCCGCGAACACCTGCGGATGCTGGCCGACCTCGGGGTACGGGCCATCTCCGTGCGCCGGCCGGCCGAGCTCGATGCCTGCGACGGCCTGGTCATTCCCGGCGGCGAGTCGACCACGATGGCCAAGCTGGCCCGCACCTTCGACCTCTTCGAACCCCTGCGGCAACGGATCAAGGGCGGCCTTCCCACGTTCGGCACCTGTGCGGGGATGATCATGCTGGCCGACCGGATCGAGGACGGCGCTCCTGATCAGGAGACCCTGGGTGGCCTGGACGTCACGGTCCGACGCAACGCCTTCGGACGCCAGGTGGACTCCTTCGAGGGCGATCTGGAGTTCGACGGCGTGGAGGGACCCGTCCACGCGGCGTTCATCCGCGCCCCGTGGGTGGAGGAGTCCGGTCCCGGCGTCGACGTCCTTGCGCGGGTGGAGGACGGCCCGGCGATGGGTAGGATCGTCGCGGTCCGGCAGGGACCGCTGATGGCGACGTCGTTCCATCCGGAGTGGGGCGGCGACCCCCGCATCCACCAGGTCTTCGTCGATCTGGTGCTCGACCACCGACACTGAGAAGGAACCCATGTCCGGCCACTCGAAATGGGCGACCACCAAGCACAAGAAGGCGGTCATCGACGCCCGCCGCGGCAAGATGTTCGCGAAGCTGATCAAGAACGTCGAGGTCGCGGCCCGGATGGGTGGCGGCGACCCGGCCGGCAACCCGACGCTCTACGACGCCATCCAGAAGGCCAAGAAGTCCTCGGTCCCCAACGACAACATCGACCGCGCGGTCAAGCGCGGCTCCGGCGCCGAAGCGGGCGCCGCCGACTACACCACCATCATGTACGAGGGCTACGGCCCCAACGGCGTCGCGTTCCTGATCGAGTGCCTGACCGACAACCGCAACCGCGCGGCCATGGAGGTCCGTACCGCGATGACCCGCAACGGTGGGTCGCTCGCGGATCCCGGCTCGGTGTCGTTCCTCTTCAACCGCAAGGGCGTCGTGATCGTGCCCGCCGACCAGGACGGCAAGGCGGTGTCCGAGGACGACGTGCTCGAGGCTGCGCTCGAGGCCGGAGCCGAGGAGGTCAACGACCTGGGGGAGGCCTTCGAGGTGATCTCCGAGGCAACCGACCTGGTCGGCGTGCGCAGCGCGCTTCAGGCCGCGGGGATCGACTACGACTCCGCCGAGGCGCAGTTCGTGCCCGACATGCAGGTCGAGCTCGACAAGGAGAGTGCCGCCAAGGTCTTCCGGCTGGTCGAGGCCCTCGAGGACAGCGACGACGTACAGAACGTGTTTGCCAACTTCGACGTCAGCGACGAGGTGATGGCCCAGCTCGACGCGTGACGCAGCGGAGCTGCGGGACGCGTCATTGGTGGTCGAGCGAGCCGCGCGACCGAGCTCGCGAGGGCGCGACCGGCGTGTCGAGACCCGATCAGGCTCGCAGAGCGCGAGAGGCTACCGCCCGATGACGGTCTATCTGGCGTGGACGTCGGCACCGGTGCCCGACGATCTGGCCGGCCCCTGGGAGGAGATCCGCTGCGCGGCTCCGGGCCTGTTGCTGGTGTCGAGCACCGAGTCGCTGTCTCGGGTCTACCACGAGCTCAAGTGGGCGCTGCCCGAAGGAGCATCCCTGTTCGTGACTCCCTTGGCCGGACGTCCGAAGCTCAAGGGCCTGCGGCCCGGCACGCAGGCCTGGCTCCGCGACCGACTCCCTGGCTGAGTGGGTTCCCGGCGCGTCGGCCGTCCGAATGGGGGTGGCGCCGGTTAGCGTAGGGACTCCGAACAGGTGTTCGGACGACCCGACCGAAAGGGGCAGCATGCGGGTCCTCGGCATCGACCCCGGTCTCACGCGCTGCGGCATGGGGGTTGTGGACGGGTCGATGGGCCGACCGCTGTCGCTGGTCGACGTCAACGTCCTGCGCACCGGCTCAGACGAGCCGGTCGCCCACAGGCTGGTCACCATCGAGCGCGGGATCGACGCCTGGCTCGACGAGTACGCCCCGGACGCGGTGGCCGTGGAGCGGGTTTTCGCACGGTCCGACTCGAGCACGATCATGGGCACCGCCCAGGCCAGCGGCATTGCGCTGGTGGCCGCCGCCCGGCGGGGTCTGCCAGTCGCGCTCCACACGCCCAGCGAGGTCAAGGCGGCGGTGTCCGGCAGTGGACGGGCCGGAAAGGCCCAGGTGGGCGCGATGGTGGCCCGGATCCTGCGGCTCGACGCTCCACCCAAGCCGGCGGACGCCGCCGACGCCCTGGCGCTGGCGATCACCCACGTCTGGCGGGGCGGCGCCCAGGCCCGCATCGACGCGGCCGTGGCCCGGGCCGCCACCAGCGCTCTCAACGGGAGGCAGAGATGATCGCATTCGTGCGCGGCGAGGTCGCCGCGGTGTCGGTGACCAGCGCGGTCCTCGAGGTCGGCGGTGTGGGGCTCGAGCTGATGTGCACGCCCGGCACCCTCGCCACGCTCCGCACCGGACAACCGGCCACCCTCCCGACCAGCATGGTGGTGCGCGAGGACTCCCTGACCCTGTTCGGCTTCCTCGACGACGACGAGAAGGCCACCTTCGAGCTCGTGCAGACCGCCTCGGGCGTTGGCCCCAAGCTCGCCCAGGCGATGCTCGCGTGCCTCTCGCCCGACGACCTCCGCACCGCGGTCGCCGGCGACGACGTCAAGACCCTCACACGCGTACCCGGAATCGGGCAGAAGGGTGCGCAACGCATCATCCTCGAGCTCAAGGACCGGCTCGGTGCCCCGACCGGCGTCGCCGGGCGGGTGGCCAGCGCTCCTGTCGCGCCGTGGCGTGGACAGGTCCACCAGGGCCTGGTCGGGCTCGGCTGGTCGGCCAAGGACGCCGATCGAGCGGTCGAGTCCGTGTCGCCTGAGGCCGGCGACCTGCCCGACGTCGCGGCGCTGCTCCGAGCCGCCCTCCGCACCTTGAGCAAGGCGTAGCCGATGGACCACCTGGAGGCCGCCGAGGAGGCACACCTGCGCAACCTGACCGCAGCCGAGGCCGACGGAGACGAGCGCGCCGTCGAGGCCGCCCTGCGGCCCCGCACCCTCGACGAGGTCGTCGGCCAGCAACGGGTTCGCGCCCAGCTGGGGCTGGTCCTGGAGGCCGCACGCCGGCGCCAGCGTCCCCCCGACCACGTGCTGCTGTCGGGTCCCCCCGGTCTCGGCAAGACCACGCTCGCGATGATCATCGCCGCGGAGATGTCTGCCCCGCTGCGGCTGACCAGCGGCCCGGCGATCACCCATGCCGGTGACCTCGCCGCCATCCTCTCCGGCATGAACGACGGTGACGTCTTGTTCGTCGACGAGATCCACCGGATGTCGCGGCCGGCGGAGGAGATGCTCTACATGGCCATGGAGGACTTCCGGGTCGACGTGGTCATCGGCAAGGGGCCCGGCGCCACCGCGATCCCGCTGGAGATCCCGCCGTTCACCCTCGTGGGGGCGACCACGCGGGCCGGGTTGCTTCCCGGTCCGTTGCGCGACCGGTTCGGCTTCACCGCCCACCTGGAGTTCTACGCACCCGACGAGCTGGACCAGATCGTCCACCGGTCGGCCGGCCTGCTCGACGTCGACGTCACCGCACAGGGTGCCGCAGAGATCGCCTCCCGGTCCCGGGGCACCCCCCGGATCGCCAACCGCCTGCTCCGCCGGGTCCGCGACTACGCCCAGGTCCGGGCCGACGGGGTGGTGAGCCTCGACGTCGCCCGCCGGACCCTCGAGCTCTACGAGGTCGACGAGTCCGGTCTGGACCGGCTCGACCTCGCGGTGCTCGACGTGCTGTGCCGCCGGTTCGGGGGTGGTCCGGTCGGGATCTCCACGCTCGCGGTGGCCGTGGGCGAGGAGCGCGAGACGGTGGAGGAGGTCGCCGAGCCCTTCCTGGTCCGCTCCGGCCTGCTGGCCCGGACCCCGCGCGGTCGGGTCGCGACCCCGGCCGCCTGGACCCACCTCGGGCTCAGCGCCCCACCCGCGCCGACGGGTCACCCGTTCGGGGCCGACGCGCCCTTGTTCGAGGACTGACTTCAGCGCATTCCCAAGGGATTCTGCGCACGCAAGTGGCGCCAGTTACACTTCAACGTCGCCACCCGGGTCTCGGGTCGGCACCCCCTTGTCAACGCTCGAGAGGTTCAGTTGTGCCGGAGCTCGTCTCCCTGTTGCCCATCGTCGGGATCGGGTTCCTGTTCTGGTTCCTGATCATCAGGCCAGCCTCCAAGCGACAGAGGGAACTCTCTCGCATGCAGGGCTCGTTGGAGATAGGTGACGACGTCATGCTGTCGGCGGGAATCTACGGCACCCTGGCGGCGGTCGACGGAGACAACGTGCACGTGCTGGTCGCCGACGGCGTGACCCTCAAGGTCGCGCGCGCCGCCATCGCGAACGTCGTACCGGTCGAGCCTGCCGACGAGCCTGCAGCCGAGAAGTCCGAGGAAGACTGAGATGGCCCGAAAC
>JBJMIQ010000177.1:0-11815 GCA_045806805.1 Nocardioides sp.
CGAGTCGACCAGATGGAGGTCGAGGTCGTGGCGAGCCAGGATGCGGGCGAGCTCGAGCCCGACGTGGCCCATCCCGAAGATCGCGACCGCAGGGACCACGGGCAGCGGCTCGAACAGCAGCGTCACCTCGCCGCCGCAGCACTGCCGCCCGTGCGCGGTGCGCGCCTTGTCGTTGAGCGGGACGGTGACCGACGACGGCTCGACGGGGAGCGCGTCGAGCATATCCATCGCCCGGTCGAGCGCCGTTTCCTCCAGGTTGCCGCCGCCGATGGTGCCCCACACCGTCGACTCTGAGACCACCATCTTGGCGCCGGCGTCGCGCGGCGCGTGCCCGCGTACGTCGGTGATCGTGACCAGGACCCCGGGCCGACGATCGGCGCGGAGCCGCTGGACGGCGGCCACCCAGTTCATTCGGGGCCCCCGCGGAGTCGGGAGCGAAGCGAGCGACTGTGTGGGGTGGAGATCATTGCCGCACCTGGGCGGGGACCGGTCGGGCGGCCCGCTCCGATCGGGGGTGCAGCCGGTCGGCGTCGGCTCCGGGCTGGTCGGGGACGCGACCCGGAAGTCCCTCGACGACGTGGGGGTCGGCGCTGCCGCTGCGCGCGTCCTCGATCGCCCAGTAGACCGCTTCGGCGGTGGCCGGCGAGGCAAGGTCGACGCTGGTGCCGGCCGGCCCGAACGCGGCCGCAGCCTGTCGCAGCGCCTCCCGGACCGAGAACGCCAGCATCAGCGGCGGCTCCCCCACCGCCTTCGAGCCGTAGATCGCGCCCTCCTCGTGGGCCCGCTCCAGCAACGAGACGTTGAAGACCTCTGGCATCTCGGAGAAGCTCGGCAACTTGTACGTGCTGGCCGCCTGCGTGGCCAGCCTCCCCCGGGAGTCGCCGTCGGACTCGTCCCAGCGCAGGTCCTCCAGGGTCAGCCAGCCTGCGCCCTGCACGAACCCGCCCTCGATCTGGCCGAGGTCGACCAGCGGCGAGAGCGAGTCACCGACGTCGTGGACGATGTCGACCCGGCGGGTGCGGTAGGCGCCGGTGAACCCGTCGACCTCCACCTCAGCCGCGGCGACACCGTAGGCGAAGTACTTGAAGGGGTGCCCCCGCATCACCGAGGAGTCCCACTCGAGCCCCTCGGTGCGGTAGAAGCCGGCCGCCCAGAGCTGGACCCGACTGAAGTAGGCCTCGCGGACCAGCTCCTCCCAGCCGATGTCGCGTCCGGCGGCCACCTCGTCGAGGCGGGCCTTGATCTGCTCGCACGCATGCTTGACCGCGCCGCCGTTGAGGTCGGCTCCCGAGCTGGCGGCGGTGGCGGAGGTGTTGGGCACCTTGTCGGTGCGGGTGGGCGCGAGCCGGACCCGGTCGAGGGGCACGCCGAGGGTGGTCGCGGCGACCTGGAGCATCTTGGTGTGCAGGCCCTGCCCCATCTCGGTGCCGCCGTGGTTGATCAGCACCGATCCGTCCTTGTAGACGTGGACGAGCGCGCCCGCCTGGTTGAAGGCGGTGAAGTTGAAGGAGATGCCGAACTTCACCGGGGTCAGGGCCAGGCCGCGCTTGGTGTGTGCGTGCTGCGTGTTGAAGTCGTCGATCTCCGCACGGCGCTCGGCGATGTCGGCGGAGTCGAGCACCCGCTGCCAGGCCGTCGCGGCCCGGTCGGGGTGCCGCACCGGCTGACCGTACGGCGTGCTCTGGCCGTCGGCGTAGAGGTTGCGGCGGCGGAGCTCGTCGGCGTCGATGCCGAGGAGCGGGGCGCAGCGGCCGAGGATGTCCTCAATGACCAGCATCCCCTGCGGCCCGCCGAAGCCGCGGAACGCGGTCTGCGAGGTCTTATGGGTGCGCGCGATCCGTCCGTTCACCCGGACGTGGGGGATCCAGTAGGCGTTGTCGACGTGGCACAGCGCCCGGGCAAGCACCGGCTCGGACAGGTCAAGGCTCCAGCCGCCGTCCGAGGTCAGGGTGGCGTCCAGCGCCTGCAGCCGTCCGTCGGCGTCGAAACCGACCCGCCACTGGGCATGGAAGCCGTGCCGCTTGCCGGTCATGGTGATGTCCTGGGTGCGGTTGAGCCTCAGCCTGACCGGAAGACCGGTGAGGGTGGCGCCGAGCGCGGCGATGGCGGCGTACCCGTGTGGCTGCATCTCCTTGCCGCCGAAGCCGCCGCCCATCCGCAGGCACTGCACGGTGACGGCGTGGTTGGACAGGCCGAGGACGTGGGCCACGATCTCCTGCGTCTCGGACGGGTGCTGGGTGCTGCTCTGCACGAACAGCTGGCCCGCTTCGTCCACGTGCGCCAACGAGCACTGGGTCTCGAGGTAGAAGTGCTCCTGGCCGGCCATCTCGACCTCACCGCTGAAGACCCGCGCCGAGCCGGCCAGTCCCTCCTCGACGCTGCCGCGCTCGACCGTCGGCTGCCCGCCCTGGAAGCTGCCCGCCCGGATCGCCTCCCGCAGACCGATCACGGCGGGCAGTGGCTCGTAGTCGACCTCGACTGCCGCGGCGCCCAGTCGTGCGGCCTCGAGGGTCTCGGCGAGCACCCAGCACACGGCGTGGCCGTGGTACATCACCTCGCTCGGGAACAGCGGCTCGTCGTTCTTCACCCCGGCGTCGTTGACCCCGGGGACGTCGTCGGCGGTCAGCACCCGGACCACGCCCGCGACGTCGTACGCCGCGTCAATGCGCAGGCCGGTCACCCGGGCGTGGGCGTGCGGCGCCTGCACCGGATAGGCGTGCAGGACATCGCGGGTGCGGCCGACCAGGTCGTCGGTGTAGAGCGCCTCGCCGGTGACGTGGAAGGCGGCACTCTCGTGGGGAATGGTCAGACCGACGGCGGCATCGTCGGGCCGGCGTGACAGGTCGCTCATGCCGGGACCACCTCAGGGCTCTCGTCCCACAACCTCCGCAAGGCATTGCCGAGCATCGCCGAGCGGTAGGCCGCGCTGGCGCGGTGGTCGTCCATGGGTGTGCCCTCCGCGCGCAGCACCTCGGCGGCCGCCTGCACCGTGGCCTCGGTCCAGGGCTGGCCCTCGAGCGCCGCCTCGGTCGCCAACGCCCGGATCGGGGTTGCCGCGACGCCGCCGAGCCCGATCCGCGCGGCCTCGACCACGCCGTCGGCCACGTGGATGGCGAAGCCGACCGCGACGCTGGAGATGTCGTCGTAGCGGCGCTTGGCAACCTTGTGGAAGGTGCCGATCGTCGGCTGTCGGCGCGCGAAGCGGACGGACCGGATCAGCTCGCCTGGGCGAAGCACCGTTTTCCGGTAGCCGGTCCAGAAGTCGGCCAGCGACACCTCCCGGTCACCGTCCGCCGAGACCAGGACGACCCGCGCGTCCAGCGCGAGAAGGGCGGGGGCGAAGTCGCCGATCGGGGAGGCGGTGGCGAGGTTGCCGCCGATGGTGGCGGCGTTGCGGATCAGCCGGGAGGCGAACTGCGGGAAGACCTCGGCCAGGATCGGGACCTGACCGCCGAGGCGCGTCTCCACCTCGGACAGGGTCAGCGCCGCACCGATCTCGAGACTGTCCTCACCGAGCTCGAACGCCCGCAGCTCGGGCAGCCGGTCCACCGCGACGGCGTACGACGCCCGCTCACCGCGAAGGTTGACCTCGACTCCCCAGTCGGTGCAGCCGGCGATCACCGTCGCCTCGGGGTGCTCGGAGAGCAGGTCGAACGCCTCGGCGAGTCCGCCAGGGCGGGCAAACGCCTCCGTTCGGGTCGGCACCACGCGGGGCGCCTCCGCGTTTGCCCGCTGGGCGAGACGGTCCTCGGCCGTCGGCGCGTCCAGTGCGAACGCGGCGTCGCGGATCGGCCGGTAGCCGGTGCAGCGGCAGAGGTTGCCGCTCATCGCGTGCAGGTCGAACCCGTTGGGGCCGTGCTCGGGGTCGCCGTTCTGAGCGCCGGCAGGAACGCGCTCGCGCCGGTAGAACTCCGCGGCCATGCTGCACACGAAACCCGGGGTGCAGTAGCCGCACTGAGAACCGCCCCGCGCGGCCATCTCCCGCTGGACCGGGTGTAGGTCGTCGGGAGTACCGAGCCCTTCGGCGGTGACGACCTCCTGGCCGTCGAGCGCAAGGGCCGGGACCAGGCAGGCGTTGATCGCGGTCCACTGCGAGCCGCCGTCGGTGGCCGGGCGAACCACCATCACCGAGCAGGCGCCGCACTCGCCCTCTGCGCAGCCCTCCTTGGCGCCAGTCAGCCCCAGGTCGCGCAGCCAGTCCAGGGCGGTGAGGTGGGAGGGCACCCCGTCGAGGACACGCGACGTCCCGTTGACGGTGATCCGGGGGTCTGACATCTCGTCTCCCATCGCACGCGGGCTCGCGATCCGGGGTGCATGGTTTCGAGACAGCGGGCCGCCGGTTATCCATGCCGAACGACGACTCCGCGGCCATTCTACGTGGCCCGGGTCACACGGGCGCCACCCCGGCCCATAGCGGGGTCGTGTGCCTCAGCGTGCGCTGTGGCGCACCCTCGGGCACACGACCCTCACATCCGGAGCCGGGGATGCCGGTGCACGTCCTTGTAGAGCAGGTATCGGAACCGCCCCGGTCCACCGGCGTAGCAGGCCTGCGGGCAGAAAGCCCGCAGCCACATGAAGTCACCCGCCTCCACCTCGACCCAGTCGCGGTTGAGCAGATAGACCGCCTTGCCCTCGAGCACGTAGAGGCCGTGCTCCATCACGTGGGTCTCCGGGAACGGGATCGATCCGCCCGGCTCGAAGTTGACGATGTTGACGTGCATGTCGTGGCGCACGTCGTCGGGGTCGACGAACCGCTGGGTGCCCCACGCGCCGTCGGTGTCGGGCATCGGCTCGGACGTCACGTCGGACTCCTGGGTCACGAAGGCCTCCGGGACATCGACCCCCTCGACCCGCTCGTAGGACTTCCGGATCCAGTGGAACGTGGCGGTCACGTCGCCGTCGTTGCCGAGCGACCAGGCGCTGCCAGGCGGGAGGAAGGCGTAGCCGCCCGGTCCGAACACGTGGTCGATGCCCTCGACCACCAACCGGACCGTCCCGTCCACGACGAACAGCACGGCCTCGGCATCGGGGTCGGGCTCGGGACGCTCGCAACCGCCGCCGGGTCCGACCTCGACGACGTACTGCGCGAATGTCTCGGCGAACCCCGACAGCGGCCGGGCCAGCACCCACAGCCGGGTGCCCTGCCAGTGCGGCAGCCGGCTGGCGGTGATGTCGCTGAGGGTACGGCGCGGAATGACGGCGTAGGCCTCGGTGAAGACCGCGCGATCGGTCGTGAGGTCGGTCTGGGGCGGCAGACCGCCGCGCGGGACGTGGTAGGTCATCTTTCAGGCCCCTCTCCTGAGCAGCCGCCCGCGGGGAGCGGCGGCGATGTCGACGAGTACGCCGTGCAGCCAGGTCTGCCGGACCGTGCCGGTGAGCGTACGCCCGGCGTAGGCCGAGACCTGGTTGCGGTGGTGCAGCCGTGCCGGGTCGACGACGAAGGTCTCGTCGGGGGCGAAGACGCAGAGGTCGGCCGAGGCGCCCACCTCGATCCTCCCACGGTCGGGCAGGCCCACCCGGTCGGCGGGCGCGGTGGCCATCCAGCGGACCACGTCGGCGAGGCCGTGCCCCCGCTCCCGGGCCCCTGTCCACACCGCAGGCAATCCCAGCTGGAGGGAGGCGATCCCGCCCCAGGCCTGACCGAAGTCCCCCAGGTCGCGGCGCTTGAGCTCGGCGACGCACGGCGAGTGGTCCGTGACCACGAGATCGATGTCGCCGGCCGCCAACCCGTGCCAAAGGAGGTCGCGGTTGTCCGCGTCGCGGATCGGCGGGCAGCACTTGAACTCGGTCGCCCGATCGGGGATCTCGGCCGCGTCGAAGGTCAGGTAGTGGGGGCAGGTCTCGACGGACACGTCGACCCCCTCCGAACGGGCGGCACGGAGTGCGGGGATGGCCTGGGCGGCGCTGAGGTGCACGATGTGGGCGCGTGCTCGGGTCCGCCGCGCGGCGTCGATCACGACGTCGATCGCCCGCTCCTCGGCGGCCTGCGGACGGGAGTCGAGGAAGCCTGCGTACCCCGTCCCGTGGGCGCGGGTGTCGTCGATGAGGGCGGCGTCCTCGGCGTGCACCAGCATCAACGCGCCGATCCGCGCGATCTCGGCCATGGCGTCGACGAACTCACCGGTCGAGAGGTGCGGGAACTCCTCGACGCCCGAGTCGATCAGGAAGCACTTGAAGCCGAAGACCCCGGCGTCGTGGAGGGCCGGCAGGTCGGCGGTGTTGTCGGGGACCGCGCCACCCCAGAAGCCCACGTCGACCCATACCCGGTCCCGGGCCGCGGCACGCTTCTCCTCGAGCGCGGCGACGGTGGTGGTCGGCGGGATGCTGTTGAGCGGCATATCGACGATGGTGGTCACCCCGCCCGCGGCAGCGGCTCGGGTTGCGGTCTCGAAGCCCTCCCACTCGGTGCGGCCGGGCTCGTTGACGTGCACATGGCTGTCGAGCAGGCCGGGCAGCAGGACCTCGTCGTCGAGGAGCTCGACGACCGCCTCCGCCTCGATCGGGACGTCGTAGGGCGCGAGGTGGACGATCCGGCCGCCCCGGATCCCGACCGCGGCGGACGTCTCGTGACCGTCCACAACCGCGCGCCGGGCCCGGATCAGGAGGTCGAGCTCAGGAGCCACGGTAGGTCGAGTAGCCGTAGCGGCTGAGCAGCAGCGGGACGTGGAAGTGCTCGTCGACGGCGATCGTGAACGCCACCGCCACCTCCGGGTAGAACCCCTCCACCCCGGCGTCGGAGAACCAGGTACCGGTGTCGAAGCGGAGCCGGTAGTCGCCGGGCGCGAGCTCCTCGACGAGCGAGCCGACGCGGCCGTCGCTGTCGGTGTATGCCTCCGCCAGGGTTTCACCGTTGGCCGATTCCAGCACCACCGGCACACCGATCGCGGGTCGTCCGGCGCCGGTGTCGAGGACGTGCGTGCTGAGAGTGGCCATCAGAGCACCTGTTCCAGCCGCAGCAGCGCGATCTCGCGCAGCTGGGAGACGGTCTCGGCACGCTCGGTGGCGGGGTCGTTGCCGAGACGCCGGTCGAGCTCGGCCAGGATCTGGGGCCCGCTCCGGCCGGAGGCGCGGATCAGGAAGACCCGGTCGAACCGTTCCTCGTAGACCCGGTTGCCCGCGGCCAGCCGCCGGGCGATGTCGCGATCAGCCGGGTCGACGCCGGCCTGCTCGCGCGCCGAGTGCTCCTCGTCGTGCCCGCCGGCGCCGCGCTCACCGATCCGCGGGTGGTGGTCGAGGGCGCGTTCCAGCTCCTCGTCGGTCATCGTGCCCGCGGCCACCTCTGCGACCTTCAGCAGCGCGGCCCGGTCGGCGTACGGCCGGCCCTCGAGGACCGTGTCGACCCAGCGGGGGATGTCGAGGCACTCCGCCAGGCGCTCGCGGGCCGCGGCCTCGGGTAGGGCGTTGAACGCGTCGAGGTCGGTCACTGGTCCTCCCGGGTGACGGTGGCCTCGATCAGCCCGTAGGGCCGATCCGCGGCAATGAAGACCTCGCCGTCGTTGTCGATCCCGAAAGGCGAGAGGTCGACGAGGTGGTGGTGCTTGTTGGGTGCGGAGAAGCTGAGCTCGGCCACCTCGGTACGCGCCTCGAGGACCGCGGTCCCCATCGCGTACAGAGACTCCTGCAGCGCCCGGCTGTACGTCGTCGCGAACGCCTCGAGCAACCGGCGCCGGATGTCGACGTAGAGCTCGTTCCAGTCGTGCTGGCCGGGCACGTACCGCCAGCTCGCCGTCAACGACGTCGCCAGGACCCGGTCGTCGGCGTCGTCCAGGGTCGTGTAGTCGTCGCGGAGGAAACCCTTGAACTCCGATCCGGTCGACTTCAGCACCACCAGGTCCTTGAGCCCGGACTCCACGACGGTCGCGTCGGCCGTCACGTCGACGACCGTGGTCCGGACGCCGCCGTCGCCACGGACGAACGCGTGGTCGTGGCCCTCGCCCGCGACCGGGATCCGGTGCCAGGGGTACTCCTCCACCTCGATCCGGGCTCCGGTGGCGGAGGGGGTGGCGTCGAGGAGTCGTCGGCCCAGGGCGCTCGCGTAGTCCTCGGGTGAGGTGACGCCGTGCTGCTTGGCGTAGGCGAAAGCGGTGTTCTTCTGGGTGTCCGTGGGAAGCACGTGGGACTGGTCGCCGCTGACATGGGCCTCGACGAAGTCACCTCGCAAAGAGGTGGAGACGTTGAGATCGCGGATCTCGTGCCGCGCGGTGTCGCGGTAGATGCGGACGACGCGGTTCTCGGCCTTCCCGTAGCGGTTGGGTCCCAGGACGATGCCCAAGCCTCAGCCCGCCTTGCGCTTCTCGAGTGGGCGTCCGGCAAGCTCGGCCAGGCGGTTGACGTTGGTCCCACTCGTCGTGGCGACCTCGCCGTCGGTGAAGGCGCCGCAGTCGAGTCCCCGGAGCAGGAACGCCGCCATCGCCCGCACCGTCGCCGGTTCGTCGAGGATCCCGGAGTCCTCCTTCCTGGCCTGGTTGAGCAGGCGCTGGCCCGCGGAGGCCAGTCCGCTACGGAAGAACTCGAAGGTGGCGGCGTAGCGCGTCGGCAGCTGGGCCGGATGCAGGTCCCAGCCCTGGTAGAGGCCACGGTCCAGTGATCGCCGGACCAGACGCCGGTGGTTGGCCCACGCGGCTCGCATCGCGTCTGCGTCCCCGACCGGCAGCAGGTTGGTGGAACCGTCCGAGATTCGTACGCCGGTTCCGGCGACCGCAGCCTGCATCACGGTCTTCGCGTGATCCGCGGCGGGGTGTTCGAGGCTCTGCTGGTCGGGGGCGATGCCGAGGTCGGCGGAGTAGTCGTAGGTGCCGTAGTGCAGTCCGACGCAGCGACCCGCCGACGCGTGGATCATCCGGGCGACCTGGACGGTCCCGTCGCTGCCCACGACGGCCTGCGGCGTCTCGATCTGGAGCTCGAACCTGAGTGAGCCGGAGCGCAGGGAGAGATCCTTCTCCAGGCACTCCGCAGCCACGGTCATGGCCTCGACCTGGTCGACCGAGGTGACCTTGGGCAGGGTGACCACGAACCCGTGGGGCAAGGTCCCGTCACCGGCGAGACCCTCGACGAACAGGGCGAGGGTACGGAGCCCCCGGGCCCGGGTCGCGGGCTCGAGGCTCTTGAACCGGATCCCGTGGAACGGTGGCGCGTCCCCGTCCTTGACCCACCGGGCGAGCACCGCCGCCGTCTCACGGACGGTCTCGTCCTCCTCCTCGTCGGACCGGGCGCCGTACCCGTCCTCGAAGTCGATCCGCAGGTCCTCGATGGGTTCTCGCTCCAGCTTGGCGAGGACCCGTCCGACGAGGTCCTCGTCGCCGTCGACCACGTCGAGGAACTCCGCGCCGAACTCGACGATCGACATCTGGGCCCGGTTGGCGTACGACGCGAGCAGCTCCGGCCCGACCAGGTCGGCGGGCACGTAGACGGTGTGGACGGGCTGCCGGCCGGCGCGTTCTCCGGGGTAGTCGCGGGCGAGCGCGGCGTCGGCGCCCTCGAGCCGGTGGTTGATCTCGGCGGTCAGCGCCTTGATGTCGACGCCGCCGCGCTGGTCATCGTCCATGACCGAGACCCTAGTGTGCCGGACCGTTTTGGTCCCTCACGAGCCGCCCGCTGGGCTACTCGAGACCAGAGAGCGCGGAGGCGACCGCGAAGCCGAGCACCGTGACCAGGCCGGCGATCTTGCCGGCCTTGCGGGCGGCCTCAGGAACCATGGTGTCGATCAGCATGACCAGCAGCGCGCCGGCAGCGAAGCCGTTGACGACGGCCTGCAGGTCTCCCGAAGCGGTGTCGGCGATGGCGAACCCGGCCACCGTGGCGAGGGTGCAGATCGCCGCCACCAGCGTCCAGAGGCGGAGCACCGCGCCGACGGAGCGCCCGGCGGCGCGCATGGCGCTGGCGGAACCGACTGCCTCGGGGAGGTTCGAGGCGAAGATCGCGGCCAGCAGACCGATGCTGACGCCGCGCCCGGGGATCAGGCCGATGCCCAGCACGAGCTGTTCAGGGATCCCGTCGAGGAACGCACCAAGAGCGAGCGCCGCTCCGCTGCTCGAGTCGCTCGGACGTGACGGCGCACGACCCCGCAGGTGGCCGGGTCGTTCGATGACCCGGTCGGCCAGGTAGTAGGTGAGCGCGCCGAGCGCCAGGCCGATGGCAACCGAATCGGCACCGCCCAGGCGAATGCCCTCCTCGGCGAGGTCGAAGCTCACCGCACTGATCAGCGCGCCGGCACCGAACCCGAGCACCGCGCCCACGGCGCGAGCAGGCCACTGTCGAGCCAGCCCGATCAGCGCCCCGATGACCAGCGAGGACGCGGCGAGCGCACCCCACCCGATTGACGCGATCACGCGGACATTCTGGAGGATGCGCCGCTACCGGGCACAGGCTGGGTGATGGTCGAGCTCCGCGCGGTGATACCGATCCTCGCGGGGGTGTGGGTCGAAGCCGTCACGAGAGTCGTACCTCGCCCTCGCACCGGCGCGAATCTGGGCCAACCCGGCGTCCCTGCCGTCGACATCGACGTAGCGCAGCAGGCGACCGTAGGTGTCGACGTCCTGGACACTGTCGGGATTGACCAGGACCACCGTCCGGCCCTCGACCATGCGCCGCATCCTTGCCGTCGCAGTCGCATACCCGCACGCCCCGACCTCGGGGGTGTCCACCCCGATCAGCCGGACATGCTCGCCAGACTCGATCTCGACGGTGTCACCGTCGACGACATGGGCCACCACCGCACGTGAACGGTCACCGCCCGGAGCATCGTCGGAGACCGCCTGAGCCACGACGAAGCCGACGACGACGAGGGCCACCACCAGCGCTCCCACGCGCCACATCCCCATGACGGGAGTTCATCACGCCCCGCGGCGGGAAGGTCAGGACGCCGCGGAGGCGCGGCGGCCACGGAGCCACTGCCACACCGCGGTCACGATGACCGCACCGACCAGGGACCCGATGATCCCGCTCATCGCGAGGTCGAGTCCGTCGCCGGCGAGCAGGCTGACCAGCAGACCGCCGACCAGGGAACCGAGGAGCCCTGAGGCGAAGGCCATCGGCCAGTCGATGCCGCGCGCCGACCGGCCCAGCAGCATCTGGGCCCCCGCGCCGATGAGCATGCCGAAGAGGATGATGGCGATCAGGAGCATGCTTCGAGGATAGGGGAGGAAGTCGTCGGCTGACTGACCCGCAGTGCCCAGGGACGGCATGGTCCACCCGGGCCATCAACAACGCGTAAAACCACCCACCCGAACCATCAAAAGGGCGTAAACAGGCTAGTTATTTTACTCCCACTCAATCGTGCCGGGTGGCTTCGAGGTGACGTCGAGGGTGACCCGGTTGACCTCGCGGACCTCGTTGGTGATCCGGGTGGAGATCCGCTCGAGGATGTCGTAGGGGACGCGGGCCCAGTCGGCGGTCATCGCGTCCTCGGAGGTGACCGGCCGCAACACGATCGGATGACCGTAGGTGCGGCCGTCCCCCTGGACGCCGACCGAGCGGACGTCGGCGAGCAGCACGACCGGCATCTGCCAGATGTCGCGGTCGAGGCCGGCGCGGGTGAGCTCCTCGCGGGCGATGGCGTCGGCCTCGCGCAGCAGGTCCAGGCGCTCCTTGGTGACCTCGCCGACGATACGGATACCCAGGCCGGGGCCGGGGAACGGCTGGCGCCACACCATCGTGGACGGCAGGCCGAGCTGCTCGCCGACCATCCGCACCTCGTCCTTGAAGAGCGTGCGCAGCGGTTCGACCAGCTCGAACTGCAGGTCGTCGGGCAGCCCGCCCACGTTGTGATGCGACTTGATCGTGGCGGCACCTTCACCGCCGCCCGACTCCACGACGT
>JBJMIQ010000178.1:0-18131 GCA_045806805.1 Nocardioides sp.
TTCGCTCGATCTATCCCGAGGAGGCGGCCGAGCTCACCCATGAGCTGCCCGCCTGGCGGATCGTTCCCCCCGCGCCGGCCCGCACACTGCGGGCGGCGTACGACGAAGCCGAGCGGCGCTTCGGCGTGGACTGGAGCTATCTGGCCGCCATCAACTTCGTCGAGACCTCCTTCGGCAGGATCCGGGGTACCTCGGTCGCCGGAGCCCAGGGGCCGATGCAGTTCATCCCCAGCACCTGGGACATCTATGGTCGTGGCGACATCAACTCCGCCCACGACTCGATCATGGCGGCGGGGCGGTTCCTGCGAGACCAGGGCTTCACCGAGCCGGGCGGTCGGTCCGAGGCGCTCTACAGCTACAACAACTCAACGGCATACGTGCGAGGGGTCACGCTCATGGCCGAGCTGATGAAGCGGCGGCCGCGCGCCTTCGCCGGCTACTACCACTGGCAGGTCTACTTTCCCACCAGCAAGGGCAGCATCCTGCTGCCCGAGGGCTACAAGGCGACCAGGCCGATCCCGGTCAAGCGATGGCTCGCCCACCACGGATGAAGCACTTCAGGCGTCGAGCGGGAGATCCCGCGCGACGGTGATGCTCGTCTGGCGCGTGACGTACCCGAGGCGTTCGTTGAGGCGGATCATCGGGATGTTGCCGGCCTGCGTCCACGTGTAGAGCTCGCGCAGGCCCTCGGTCGCGGCGTGGTGCAGTGTGCGGCGCTTGAGGTGAGCGGCGATGCCGTGACCGCGCCAGTCCCGTCGTACGGCGGTGAGTGCGTTCTCGGCACGTTCAGGCTGGTCGGTGTCCCGGGTCAGCCCGGCGCAGCCGATCACCTCGCCCTCGTGCACCGCCAGGAACACGTGGTCGCCGCGCCATGAGGTGTTCCACTGTTCAGCGCTGATCTCCAGCGGCGCGTGGAGGGCGAAGTCGGCAAGCACCTCGGTCCCGAACCGCTCGAAGCACGCGGCCCACAGCTCCGGGCGCTCCGCCAGGGTCACGACCTGGATCCCGTCCGGAAGACTGCTGGAGCGTGGCGGCTCCTCGCCCACTCCCACCCAGCGGACCTGCTCGACCTCCCGGTCCACCTCGGCGAACCCGAAGCGGTCGGCGAACGCCAGGGACCCCGCGTCATCGACACCGCTGCGCAGCGACGGCACGCCGAGGCGGGCGCAGTGGTCGGCCAGCGCCCGCAGCAGCGCGGTGCCCACGCCCGCGCGGCGATGCTCGGACGGGACCCGCGGCATGACGAACCCGCCGCCGGCCGTCTCGGACCGGTCGGCCAGGCCCGCACCGACCACGACGCTGTCGGTGCGGGCGAGCAGCATCAGCCGGGTCGGTGAGTCCTGCGCGCGCAGCTCGGCGACGGTGTCACAGCGCTCCCCCGGCACGACGGCGATCCGGACCGCCCGCCACGCCTCGTAGTCCTCGTCGGTGACGCAGGCAGAGAGCTGCACGGCTCAGTCGGTGCCGTTGCGCTTCACGAAGTCGACGATGGCCTCGGCCAGCTCGGGCCGGCACACGATCAGGTCCGGCAGCGAGACGTCGTCCTGGTTGTAGGCCAGCTCGGAGCCGTCGACGCGCGAGCAGAAAAGCCCGGCCGCGCGGGCCACGGCGACGGGCGCGGCGTTGTCCCACTCGTACTGGCCACCGGCGTGGACGTAGGCGTCGGCGACATCGCGCACCACCGACATCACCTTGACGCCGGCCGACCCCATCGCGACCAGCTCGGCGTCGATCTCGGCGGCGAGCGCCTCGACGAAGGCAGGCGGCCGGGTGCGGGAGACCGCGATCCGTGGTCGGTCCGACGTACGCGCCGGGACCTTGGGTGGGCGGCCGGTGTTGAACGTCTCTCCCAGCGCCGGCTGCGCGACGGCACCGGCCACCAGGTCACCGTCCTGCCAGAGGGCGACGTGAACGGCCCAGTCGTCGCGAGGCGGCTCGGAGAACTCGCGGGTGCCGTCGAGCGGGTCGATGATCCAGACCCGCTGCGCCGACAACCGGGCCTTGTCGTCGGCCGCCTCCTCGGAGAGGACGGCGTCGTCCGGCCGGTACTTCGCGAGCACCTGTGCCAGCTGCTCCTGGGCGGCGCGGTCGCCGGCGTCCTTGAGCTCGCGGCCCTCCAGCCCCTCGCCCCGCACCTCGAGCAGGCGCGCGCCGGCCCGTTCTGCTGCCCACACGGCGAAGGCGTGGTCGTCGAGGCTGCTGGGGTCGACGGCGGTCTCGGTCACGGCGCCACCCTAACCAGCACGCTCACGAGTTGAACCGCTGCTGGGTCTCCGCGAGTCCGTCGGTGACCAGCGACTCCACGGCATCCGCGGCCCGGTCCACCTCGAACGGCAGTTCCTTGCGCTCGGTCGTGGACCAGTTCGAGAGCACGAAGTCGGCGACCTCCTGTCGACCCGGAGGCCGGCCCACCCCGGCACGGACCCGGTAGAAGTCGCCGGTGCCGAGCGCCGAGCGGACCGACCGCAGCCCGTTGTGGCCGTTGTCGCCGCCGCCGAGCTTGACCCGGAGGGTGCCGAACGGGATGTCGATCTCGTCGTGGATCACGACGATCTGCTCAGGCTCGAGCTTGTAGAACGCGGCCAGCGCCTTCACCGGGCCGCCGGACTCGTTCATGTAGCAGCGCGGGCGGGCCAGCACGACGCGAGGTCCGGGCACGCCGGGCACCCCGAGGCGGCCTTCGACAACGTCGGCGCGGCCGGTCTTGTGAGACCGCAACGCCGACCCCATCCGACTCGCGAGCTCCTCCACCACCAGGTAGCCCGCGTTGTGGCGATGGCCGGCATAGGCGGGGCCGGGATTGCCCAGCCCCACCACGAGCCACACGGCCTACTCCTCGTCGGAGCCCTCGGACGCAGCGTCGCCCTCGGCGCCCTCGCCCTCGGTCTTGGCCTCCTCGGCACCTTCCTCGGCCTCGCGCTCGGCGATCTCGGCGTCGGACTCCTCGCGCTCGATGCCGACCTCGGCCTCGGCCTCCTCCAGCTCGGCCTCCAGCTCCTCTTCGGACATCTGCTGGGTGACGTTGACGATCAGCGTCTCCTCGTCCGTGAGCAGGAGCGAGCCCTCGGGGAGCACGAGCTGTGAGGCGAGGACCTGGGTGCCGACCGCGGCACCCTCGATGTCGACCTCGATGAACTCGGGGATGTGCGTGGCCTCCGCCTCCAGCGAGACGACGGAGTTCTCGGTGACGACCAGCGTGTCCGGCCCGGCCTCGCCGACCAGGTGCACCGGCACGTCGACGGTGACCTTCTCGCCCTTCCTCACCGCGACGAAGTCGACGTGCTCGAGGAAGCGGGTGATCGGGTCGATCTGGACCTGCTTGGTCAGTCCGAGGTGGGTGGTGCCGTCGACCTCGATCTCGAGCAGGGCGTTGGCGCCACCGTGCTTGAGCGCCATCATCACGTCATGGCCGGGGAGGGCGATGTGGAGCGGGTCGTTGCCGTGACCGTAGACGACGGCGGGCACCTTGCTGGCGCGCCGGATCCGCCGGGCGGCGCCCTTGCCGAACTCGGTACGGGTCTCGGCGGTGATCTTCTCGGCCATGCTGTTCTCCTCGTACGGCTCTGCGGTGGAAGTCTCAGGCAGCCTCGTACGACAGCACGCACGCCCAGTCGATCACGGAGTCCCCGCAGAACCGGGGCGTCCCTCGCCGAGGCAACCGGAACAGCCTATCCGCGGGCGGCGCGCGACGCGAAATTCACGCCGCCGTGCTGAGCTTGCGAAGCCCTGAGGACAGCGGGAGATCGAGGAGGGCTCGGCGTCGGTACGGCCCGGCCTGCTCTAGCGTGGCCCCGTGTCCCTGACCCTTGCCGAGGCCCGAGCCCGGGTCGCCCTGCTCTCCGACGTGGTCTACGACGTCGCACTGGACCTCACCGACCGGGAGACCTTCGCCCTCCGGGCCACGGTCCGGTTCGACTGCGCCGCGCCCGGAGCCGACACCTTCCTCGAGCTCACCGACGCCCTCGACCTCAGCGTCACCGGCGTGACCAAGTGGTCGTACGACGGGCGGCGGATCCAGCTGTCGGGTCTCGCGGCGAGCAACGAGGTCCGGCTCGAGGCCCGCCTCCGCTATGTCACCGACGGCGACGGGATGCACACCTTCACGGACCCGGCAGACGGCGAAACCTATGTGTCGGCCTACATCGGCATGGACGTCGCGCAACGGGTGTTCCCCTGCTTCGACCAGAACGACCTCAAGGCGCCGGTCACGCTGCAGGTCACGGCGCCCGAGAGCTGGACCGTGCTCGCCAACGCCCGGCCGACGACGGTCCAGCACGGGCGCTGGGAGTTCGCCACGACGCCACCGATCCCGACCGCGATGTTCGTGGTCTGCGCCGGTCCGTGGCACTCGGTGACCTGGGAGCACACCGGCCCGGACGGGCGGACCCTGCCGTTCGGCTGGCACGCGCGGGCCTCACTGGCAGGGGAGCTCGACCGCGACGACGAGGAGCTCAGGCGCGTGACGGAGCAGTGCTTCGACCACTACTCGACGATCTTCGACGAGGCGTTCGCGTTCGACTCCTACGACCAGGCATTCGTGCCCGGGCAGAACTGGGGCGCCCTGGAGACCCCGGGGTGCGTGACCTACCGCGACGAGTACCTGCCGATCGGTCGGATCACCGCCGGCGAGCGCCGCCGGCGGGCGACGGTCATCGCCCACGAGATGGCACACATGTGGTTCGGCGACCTGGTCACGATGCGTTGGTGGGAGGACACCTGGCTCAACGAGTCCTTCGCCGACTACATGGGCTTCCGCGTCGTCGAGGAGGCGGCCGGTTTCGCCGGGTCCTTCGTCGACTTCACCGTCGGTCGCAAGCCGGGCGGGTACGCCGCGGACGAGCGCCGCTCCACCCACCCGGTGGCGGCGATCGCGGAGGAGGTTGCCGACGTCGACCTGGCTGCGGGGAACTTCGACTCGATCTCCTACGCCAAGGGCAACTCGGTGCTCCGCCAGCTGGTCACCTGGCTCGGCGACGAGGCCTTCCTCGCCGGCGTCAACGCGTACCTGACCCGGCACCGGTTCGGCAACGCCACCCTGGCCGACTTCGTCGACGCGCTCGACTCGGTCACCGACCGCGACGTCCGGGCCTGGGCGGAGGTGTGGCTGCGCACCACTGGCTTCGACACGCTACGCGTCATCCGTGACGCCGACGGGCCCGTCCTGGTGCGCGAGGGCAGCCGTCCGCACCGGGTCCGGGTGGCGTCGTACGACGCGTCGCTGGCCCGGATCGACAGCCGCCTGCTCGACCTCGATGCCGAGCCGGTCCGGTTGCACGACGCGGAGGTCGTGGTGCCCAACAGCAGTGGCGAGACCTTCGCCCGGATCCGGCTGGACCAGCAGTCGTGGGACGCGGTGGTGCGGGACCTCGCCTCGATCGAGGACCACGACACCCGGGCGACGTTGTGGAGCAACGGCTTCGACCTGGTCCGGTGCGGCGAGCTGCCTGCCCAGGAGTTCCTGGGCCTGGTCACCCGGCACCTCCCACGGGAGCCCGAGGTGTCGATCGTCGAGTCGGTCCTGTCCTGGACCCGCTCGGCCCTGATCCCCCGCCACCTTCAACCGGAGGAGGTCATCGACGCGGTTGCGCAGGTAGCCGCGGCGTGCGAGAGCGGTCTGGCCTCGGAGCCCGATCCCGAGGTGGCGGTGGTGCTGAGCCGCAGCCTCGCCGAGACCACGCCCGACGCCGTGCTCCTGGAGCAGTGGCTGGTCGACCGCGCGACCCACACCGGGATCGAGCTCGACCCGACCATGCGCTGGTCGGCCATCCGCCGGCTGGCCGCGCTGGGTGCGCTGAACGGCGACGCGATCGACGACGAACGCGCGGGCGATGGCACTGTCGTGGGCCAGCTCGGGGCGGCGCGGGCCATGGCTGCGATCCCCCACCCGGAGGCCAAGGAACGGGCCTGGGCGCGGATGTTCGAGGACCCGCACGTCTCCAACCGGACGTTCGAGGCCACTGCCCAAGGCTTCTGGGACCCCGAGCAGGTGCCCCTCGTCCACCCTTACGTGGCCCGCTACCTCGCCGAGGCGCCGGCCGTGGCCGCCGCCCGCGGCCAGGCCTACTCCCTGATCGTCGGCCGCGCCTTCCCGAACATCCCGCTCGGGGCCGCCGACCTCGCGGCGCTCGAGGACGCCCTCGCCGGCGACGTACCGACCGTCCTGCGGCGGCAGTGGGAGGACCGCCTCGACGACCTCCGCCTTGCCCTTTCCCGTTGAGAAGGGGATTCCTGACCGTTGAGAAGGGGATTCCTGCTCAGTCTTATGCGTGGCCGTCGAACATGGAGGTGACCGAGCCGTCCTCGAAGACCTCCTTGATCGCCCGCGAGATCAGCGGCGCGATCGAGAGCATGGTCAGCTTGTCGAAGTGGCGGTCCGGCGTGAGCGGCAGCGTGTTGGTGACGATCACCTCGGCGGCCGGGCAGTTCTTGAGCCGGTCGACGGCGGGATCGGAGAGCAGGGCGTGCGTCGCGGCGATGATCACGCCGGCCGCGCCGTCCGCCATGATCGCCTCGGCCGCCTTCACGATCGTGCCCCCGGTGTCGATCATGTCGTCGACCAGGACGCAGATCCGCCCCTCCACCTTGCCGACCACCCGGTTGGCGACTGTCTCGTTGGGCCGGTCGATGTCGCGGGTCTTGTGGATGAACGCCAGGGGTGCCCCACCGAGACGCGCCGACCAGCGCTCGGCGACCTTGATCCGGCCGGCGTCGGGCGAGACGACCGCGAGGCGCTGGTCGCCGTACTTGTCCCGGACGTAGTCGGCCATGATCGGCAGCGCCATCAGGTGGTCGACCGGGCCGTCGAAGAAGCCCTGGATCTGGTCGGCGTGCAGGTCGACCGCGATCAGCCGGTCGGCGCCGGCGGTCTTGAACAGGTCGGCGACCAGTCGCGCGGAGATCGGCTCGCGGCCCCGGTGCTTCTTGTCCTGGCGGGCGTAGCCGTAGAACGGCAGGACCACCGTGATCCGTTTGGCGGACGCCCGCTTGAGGGCGTCGACCATGATCAGGTGCTCCATGATCCACTCGTTGATCGGCGCCGTGTGACTCTGGATCACGAAGGCGTCGCTGCCGCGGACGGACTCCTCGTAGCGGACGTAGATCTCGGAGTTGGCGAACTCGTACGCCGAGGTCGGCACCAGGCCGGTACCGAGCAGACGGGCCACCTCCTCGGCGAGCTCCGGGTGGGCCCGGCCGCTGAAGACCATGAGGTTCTTCTCGGTGGTCCGCTTCATTCCGGTCACGGTGTCTGGCTCCTCGCTCGCCGCCCCGCCGGCGGCGCTGTCGGTGCACTCACGATTCTTCCCCACCCGAGGGCCCCTGCCCAACTTCTGGACCCGTGTCCCATCGGGCAGACGCCGCGGCCTCCGCCTGGGCCGTCCCGGGACGGCTCCGCTGCGCCCAGCCGGGGAGGTTGCGCTGCGGACCACCGGAGACGGTCAGTGCCCCCGGCGGTACGTCGCGTCGTACGACGGTGCCGCCGCCCGTTCCCGCGCCGTCCCCGATGGTCACCGGCGCCACGAGCGTGTTGTTGGAGCCGGTCTTGGCGTGCCGACCCACCCTCGTCCGGTGCTTCTCGACGCCGTCGTAGTTGGCGAAGATCGTCCCGGCGCCGATGTTGGAGCCCTCCCCGATCTCGGCGTCGCCGACGTAGGAGAGGTGGGGAACCTTGGCCCGGTCGCCGATCTGGGCGTTCTTGGTCTCGACGAAGGTGCCGATCTTGCCCTCCACCCCGAGCTGAGTGCCGGGACGCAGGTAGGAGAACGGCCCCACATTGGCGCGCTCGCCGATCACCGCCAGCTCGCCGTGGGCGCGCACCACGCGGGCACCGGCGCCGATCTCGCAGTCCTTGAGCGTGGTGTCGGGGCCGATCACCGCGTCCTCGCCGACGACGGTGGCGCCGAGGAGCTGGGTGCCGGGCAGGATCGTGACGTCCTCCGACAGCGCCACGTCGGCGTCAATCCAGGTGGTTGCGGGGTCCATCACGCTCACCCCGTCGCGCATCCACCGGGTCACGATGCGCCGGTTGAGCTCCCTGCCCAGGTCGGCCAGCTGAGCCCGGTCGTTGGCGCCCTCGGTCTGCCGCACGTCGTCGATGGCGTGGGCTCCGACGGTCAGACCGGCGTCGCGGGCGAGCTGGACGGTGTCGGTCAGGTAGTACTCACCCTTGGCGTTGTCGTTGCCGATCTTCGGCAGCGCCTCGGCCAGGAAGGCAGCGTCGAACGCCAGGATTCCGCTGCTGATCTCGCGGATCTCCCGCTGCTCGTCGGTCGCGTCCTTCTCCTCCACGATCGCCTCGACGTCGCCCTCCGGCGTCCGCACCACCCGTCCGTAGCCGAACGGGTCGGGCACCACCCCGCTCAGGATGCTGACCGCCCGCTCCGCAGCCTCGTGCTCCTGGGCGAACGCCCGCAGGCTCTCTCCCTCCAGCAACGGGGTGTCCCCCGCGGCGACGATCACCGTCCCCGAACGCACCTCGACGCTCTCCATCGCGACACGCACGGCGTGCCCGGTGCCCTCCTGCTTCTCCTGCACCGCCAGCACCACGTCGGGCATCAGCTCCAGGATGTGGGCACTCACCTGTTCGCGCTGGTGGCCCACCACCGCCACGACCCGCTGTGGCTCCATCGCCCGCACCGCGGCCAGGACGTGGCCGATCATGCTGCGCCCACAGACCGGATGCAGCACCTTCATGGTCTTCGACTTCATGCGGGTACCGCCGCCCGCGGCCAGCACGATCACGGTCAGGTTGTCCATTGGGGCAGTGTGTCACTGCCCGATCGGCTCCCCGGGTAGGAGTCGAACCTACGTCGCTAGTCCTGATTCAAAGTCAGGCGGGCCCTGCCGGCAGACCAACCGGGGATCACTCAGAACGTCATGCGGTTCGCGCGCAATCGCCCGCGGAACGGATGACGTCTCGCCGGGTCAGACTAGCCTCAGCACCATGCAGCTCCCCGTCATGCCACCCGTCCGGCCGATGCTCGCCAAGTCGGTGAAGGGGATCCCGGACCCGGACAAGTACGGCGGCCTGAGCTTCGAGCCGAAGTGGGACGGCTTCCGCTGCATCGTGTTCCGCGACGGTGACGAGGTGGAACTGACCAGCCGCAACACCAAGCCATTGACCCGCTACTTCCCGGAGGTCGTGGCCGCGATCCGTGAGCAGCTGCCCGAGCGATGCGTGCTGGACGGCGAGCTGTTCGTCGCCCTCGAGGACCGGCTCGAGTTCGAGGTCCTGCAGGAGCGGATCCACCCCGCCAAGTCGCGGGTGGACATGCTGGCGGAGAAGACGCCGGCGTGCTTCGTGGCCTTCGACCTGCTCGCGCTCGGCGACACGTCGTACGTCGACCGCCCGTTCTCCGATCGCCGCGCCACCATGGAGGACGCACTCGCGGGTCTGACCGGACCCTGCTACCTGACCCGCACCACCACCGAGACCGAGCAGGCGCAGGGGTGGTTCCACCAGTTCGAGGGCGCCGGCCTGGACGGCGTGGTCGCCAAGCCGCTGACCGTGACCTATCAGCAGAACGCCCGCACCATGCTGAAGATCAAGCACGAACGCACCGCCGACGTGGTCGTCGCCGGCTACCGCGAGCACAAGACGTCGACGCCGGAGCGGCCACTGCTGGGAAGCCTCCTGCTCGGGCTGTACGCCGACGGCAAGCTGCAGCACGTCGGCGTCTCGGCCAGCTTCACCGAAAAGCGGCGCGCGGAGCTGATCGAGGAGCTGAAACCCCTCGTCGTCGACCTCAAGGACCACCCCTGGGGCGAATGGGAGGAGTGGGCCATCGCCAACCCGGACCGGGTGCCGGGCACGCAGAGCCGGTGGAGCGCCGGCAAGGACCTGTCGTTCACCCCGCTTCGTCCCGACCTGGTCCTGGAGGTCGCCTACGACCACATGGAGGGCCGCCGGTTCCGGCACACCGCCCAGTTCCGCCGGTGGCGCACCGATCGCGACCCGGAATCGTGTGGTTACGAACAACTGGAGGAGCCGGTCAGCTACGAACTGGATAGAATTCTCGGTGTCGGCCACGAGGCCGGGCCGGGAGGCGATCGCCATGGCTGAAGCACAGCCGCAACCCCTTGTGGACTACCACGTCGTCCTGCTCGTGGAGCAGGCCCTCACCTCCGCCGACGCCGCCCAGGTGCTCTCGCTCCACGAAGGCATCGACGAGCGGGTCACCTACCACGTGCTGTTCCCGATGGAGGACGCCGCGGCCCGGATCGAGGCGTCGATGGGATCGCTCGCCGCCGGTGAGGTGATGGCCTCACCCGCGATGGCGATGCGCGAGATCGACCTGGAGGCGGTCCGCAAGGACTGCCAGGAACGGTCCTCCCGCGACCTCGCAGCCACCATCGCGGCGCTGCGGGCGGCCGGCGCGGTGGACCCCGAGGGCGAGGTGGTGTCCGAGCCCCCGATCGACGCGCTGGCCACCAAGGTCGCCCAGGTCGACGGCCGGGAGGCCATCATCCTCACCCGGCCCCACGTGGTCGCCGAGTTCTTCCACCTCGACTGGACCTCCAAGGCTCGCCGCAAGATCGGCGTCCCCTGTCTTCACCTCCTCGAGCACGAGAACTTCGACGAGCAGGCGGGCGGCGGCGAGGGCGTCACCGGGGTGTGAGCCGGGCAACCGACAGCAGGAGAAGGAAAACGCGAGACCGAGCCACTAAATCCGCGGCTTTCACGCCGCATCTTCCTGCTCTTCCTGTCGCTTGAGCCAGGTGAGCAGACAGCTGCGCACGAAATCTGGTCGTGCATGACCTCCCACCAGGTGAACCGCAGGACCACCCATCCGTCCACCGCCAGCATCGTGTAACGCCGGCAGTCGCGCTGGAACGCCTCCTTGCCGCTGTGCCACTCCCAGGACTCGGCCTCGATCACCAGCCGGCGCCCCCGGTCCACGAGATCAGGGTGGATTGTGACCGAACCCAGCGAGATCGGGCTCTGAGGTCGGACCTCAAGCCCCGCGTCGACGGCGATGCCCCGCAGGATTGACTCGAACGGGTTGGCGGCCAGCGGGGACGCGTGCTCGGCCACCCGACGTGCGCCAGCCGCGCCCTTGCCGCGCACGCCTGCGGCCGCTCGCACCAGCGACTCGGCGTCGACGTCCCCGTGCCGGAGCGCTGAGTCGGCAACCGCCAGGGCCGCGGGGAACGGAAGTACCCGTGCGCAGTCGATCACCGTGCGCCGCGGCGAGGTGACGTGGCCGCGCTCCTCCGACAGCTCCGCCCACTTCAGCTGGCACCCCCGCGCACCCCTGGTCCTCGCGTTCCTCGGCACGCTCACCCACGGCAGAGTCGGGGAAAACGGTAGCTCCCAACCGTGTAGCTGGGCCGCACTGAGATGGGACACCACGCCACCGATCTCAATAGCCTTCGCCAACGCCCGATCGGCATCCTGCAGCCGGAAGCGGCCGCGCCCGATGCGAATGATCCGACCCTTGCTGATGGCCGTCCGCAGCTTCCTGGCCGTGGTCAGGCGCAGGAGGTTCCGGCTGCCGGCTGCCCCACCGAGCACCTCGAGAGCCTCGACTGCGTCCACGCAAGCAGCCTGCCGGAATTTCGGAGAAGTCGTGCCCGCCCATCCACAGGCAGTCTCAGTCGGCCCGACCGCCCAGCTCGACCACGATGTCGAGGTGGCCGGCGTGCCGGGCGTACTCCGCCAGGACGTGGAAGCAGATCCACTCCAGCGTGGGCGGCTCGTCGGCGAAGCGACCGCCAGGGGCGGCGGTGGCGTCGAGCGGGAAGTCGCGCAGTACGCCGCGGGTCCGCTCTCCGATCCCCTCCAGCTGCGCCGCGAGCTGGTCGGCGGTCACGTCCTCGGGCACCTGCCACCGCGCCCGGGGCCGGGTCTCGTCGGAGTCGTCGGACGTCCACGGCTCGTCGACGTTCCAGTCGCCCCAGGGCTCGGCCACCGGCTCGCCGAGGAACCCCCAGACGAACCACCTCTGCTCCATGTGCAGCACGTGCGAGAGCAGCTCGAGAGGGGTCCAGCCCGAGGGCACCCGCGGCGTCCGCTGCTGTTCGGGGCCCAGCGCCAGGACGCCACAGATCATCTCCGACCGTACCCAGTCGAGGTAGTCGGACCAGCGGGCGGCGCCGGTGGGGCCGGTCTTGGCCGGCTCGGCCAGGTTCCGGGCCACCCGCGCGTCGTCACTCACGGCCCACATCCTGCCCTGAGTCGAGGTGCGTCCCGGAAACCGCAGGTCACAGGCGTGGACCCTGGGGTTTTACGCATATTTGATGGCCCGGGTGGACCATCCCGCCCCCCTCATCACGGATCAGGCGCAGGTCACCCCCCTCAGCGGCCCCATGGCCCCTTCCGACCAGCCGCAATGGAGTCGATGCGGCTGAAATTCACCGTCCCTCGGCCTCTGGCCTAGCCCGCCGACCTGCCGTTTTACGCACATTTGATGGCCCGGATGGATCATGCCGGGGTCACCTCCACGGAATGGACCACTAGTTAACTCGTCAACTAGCCCGTGGCCACCAACCCTTCAGGACTCGATCCGGTTTCCCTTCTCGTCCCAGTGCGACTCGACCTTCTTCGACGGCTGCACCCGGGGCGGCTCGCCGGGCATCTTGGGGTAGTCGGGCGGGTAGGGCAGCTCGCCGCCTTCCGAGCTCTCCCACAGACCCAGCAGCGGGGTCAGGTCGTGGTGGACGTCGTCGATCGCGGCCCAGGCGTCGCCGTTGGCGGCCAGCCGGTCCGGCACCGTGAACAGGTTGAACTCCCGCGGGTCGGTGACCTCCGCCAGCTCGTCCCAGGTCATCGGGGTGGACACCGGTGCCCCGGGGATCGGTCGGAGGGAGTAGGCCGACGCGATGGTGCGGTCACGGTTGTTCTGGTTGTAGTCGACGAAGATCCGTTCGCCCCGCTCCTCCTTCCACCAGTTGGTGGTCACCCCGCCGTCACGCTTCTCGAGCTCCCTTCCGAAACCGATCGCGGCGTGGCGGATGTCGGTGAACTCCCACCGCGGCTCGATCCGCACGTAGATGTGGAGGCCGCGGTTGCCGCTGGTCTTCGGGAAGCCGACGATCCCGAGCTCGTCGAGCAGCTCACGGGCCACGCCGGCGACGCGTACGGCGTCCGCGAACGTCGTACCGGGCTGCGGGTCGAGGTCGATCCGCAGCTCGTCCGGATGGTCGACATCGGCGCGCCGGACCGGCCACGGATGGAAGGTCAGGGTGCCCATGTGGGCGCACCAGACCGGCACCGCGATCTCGGTGGGGCAGATCTCGTCGGCCGTGCGGCCGGACGGGAAGGTGACCTCGACCGACTCCAGGTAGTCGGGAGCCCCCTTCGGCACCCGCTTCTGGTAGAACGCATCGGCGTTGCGGTCCTGCGGACCGGTCGCCAGCCGCATGCCTTCACGCACGCCGGAGGTCCAGCGCTCGAGCGCGGTCGGCCGCTCGCGCAGCGCCCGCATCAGGCCGTCCTCGACGCTCGCGAAGTACTCCGCGACCATCAACTTGGTGACCTCGGGGGTCCGGTCGGTCGCCTCGTAGATCACCCGGTCCGGGCTGGAGATGCGGACGGCGCGGTCTCCCGCGACGACTTCGGCAGCGGGAGTCTTCGGCACAAGGCCACGCTATCGACCCCCCGGCCGCGGGACCCCGCGATTGGTGGCAAACCGCACCTCCGGCTCGCTGAAACCTGCCGTTTGGTACCAAACGGCAGGTCCCGCGGACCGCTCAGGCGAGCAGTGAGTTGGGCTGGAACGTCGGCCGCCGGTCGGCGTCCTCACGGTTCGGGCGTACGAACTCGAAGCCGGAGGTGCTGACCAGCACCTGGCCGTCCTCCTGCACGGTCTGTGCGCAGGCGACGTGCATCGGCGGCAGGTGGAAGGCGTTGCGCCCCTGCTCCTCCGGCGTGCCGAGGAAGGCGATCGGCCGGCCCAGGCTCTCGCCACACTTCCCGCAGATGCGGCTCAGCGCGCACTGCGTCACCCACGCCCGGGTTGCCGTCACGGTCATGGTGCTCATGCCGTGATCCGCCGCGACCAGCCGCCGGTCTCCCGGCGCCGAGTCGGACGCTCGTGCTCCCGCGGACGACCCCGGTCGATCTGGGGTGCGTCCTCGTCGGGTGAGTCCGACTTCGTCATGTGGTTGGGCACGGACAGCTTGATGATCGTCCGGAGCGCCTGACCGTACTGCTTGTAGAGCGGACCCGTGGTGTAGGGCAGGTCGTACTTCTCGCACAGCGCCCGCACCTTGACCCCGATCTCGGCGTACCGGTTCGAGGGCAGGTCGGGGTAGAGGTGGTGCTCGATCTGGAAGCCGAGGTTGCCCGACAGGATGTGCAGCATCGGACCGCCCGTGAAGTTGGCGGCGCCCAGGATCTGCCGGAGGTACCACTCGGAACGGGTCTCGTCCTCGAGCTCCTCCTCGGTGAAGTGGAGGGCACCGTCGGGGAAGTGTCCGCAGAAGATGATCACGTACGACCACAGGTTGCGGGTCAGGTTGGCGGTCGCGTTGGCGGTCAGCGTGGTCTTCCAGTTCTTGCCAGAGAGCGCCGGGTAGACGACGTAGTCCTTGAGGATCTGGTTGCGACCCTTCTTCAGGATCTGGCGCAGCTGCCGCTTCATCTCCTTCGGGTCCTTCTGGCCCTTGCGGATGGCCTCGATGTCGAGGTCGTGGAGAGCAACCCCCCACTGGAAGAGGCTGGCGAGCAGCGCGTTGTAGACCGGCTGGGCGATGTAGAAGGGGTGCCACTTCTGCTCCCGCGCCATGCGCAGTATGCCGTAGCCGATGTCGTTGTCGTGGCCCAGCACGTTGGTGAACTGGTGGTGCACGTAGTTGTGGGAGTGCTTCCACTGCTCTGCCGGCTGGGCGGTGTCCCACTCCCAGTTGGAGGAGTGGATCTCGGGGTCGTTCATCCAGTCCCACTGGCCGTGCATCACGTTGTGGCCGATCTCCATGTTCTCGAGGATCTTGGCCAGGCCGAGCAGCGCGGCCCCCGCCGCCCATGCCGGCTTCTTGTTGCTCGCGAAAAGTACGGCGCGTCCCGCCGCCGCCAGTCCGCGCTGGATCTTGATCAGCCGGTTGATGTAGGCCGCGTCCGCATCGCCGCGCGATTCCTCGATCTCGGCCCGGATGGCGTCGAGCTCGCGGCCGAGCTGCTCCACCTCCTCCTCGCTGAGGTGGGCGTACTCCTTGACGTCACTGATGGCCATGTCGGCTCCCTTCGGTCAGATGTCGAATGTGCAGTCACCGACAGCAGCGGTGACGCAGGTCTGAACTTGTTCGTTGGGCTGGTCGTACTCGGTCCCGTTGCGCAGGTCGCGGATCTTCCCGTCGACGAGCGTGATGGTGCAGGTGTGGCAGATCCCCATCCGGCAGCCGTAGGGCATGCCGATTCCGGCCTCCTCGCCCGCTTCGAGCACGGTGGTGGCGCCGTCCGCTTCGACGGTCTTGTTGGAGTTGCGGAAGGTGATGGTGCCGCCCTCGCCGCCCTCGCCGCCGAGCTCCAGCGAGAAGCGCTCGATGTGCAGCCGGTCCTCGACCCCGGCCTTCTCCCAGTGCTCGGAGATGGCGTCGAGCATGGGGCCTGGCCCGCAGGCCCACGTCTCCCGCTCCTTCCAGTCCTTGCACAGGTGGTCGAGGTCCTTCTCGAGGTCGAGCATCCCGTCCACGTCGGTGGCCAGGGTCGTCAGGCTGAGCGACGAGTACCGCTCGTCGAGCGTCTTCAGCTCGTCGCGGAAGATCATCGTCTCCTCGGTCGGGGACGAGTAGTGCATGACGACGTCAGGCATGGTGCCCCGGCGGTCGAGTGTGCGCAGCATCGCCATCACCGGGGTGATCCCGCTGCCACCGACCAGGAACAACATCCGCTCCGGCGGCGGGTCCGGCAGCACGAAGTCGCCCTTGGGCAGTGCCAGGCGCACGATCGTGCCCGGCTCCAGGCCCTTGACCAGGTGTGCCGAGAGCAGCCCCTCCGGCATGGCCTTCACCGTGATGGAGATGTTGCGGCCCTTGCGCTGGGGCGGAGAGCTGACGGAGTAGGACCGCCACTGGAACTTGCCGTCCACCTGCACGGCGATGCCGACGTACTGCCCGGGCCGGTGGTTGTAGTGCCAGCCCCACCCCGGTCTGATGACGAGCGTGGCGGCGTCGTCGGTCTCGGGGATGACCTCCTCGACCCGACCGCGCAGCTCGCGCTCGCTCCACAGCGGGTTGAGCAGGCGCAGGTAGTCGTCGGGGTGGAGTGGGGTGGTCAGCTTGTTCGCCGCGGTGCGGAGCCGCTTCCACGGAATGGTCGTGACAGCCATGCCTCTCCCGTCGGTGGTCCCGTCAGCCGTGCCCGCTTGTTCGAGCCCTGCCCAGAAGTTCAGTGAACATGTGTTCTCCGAAACCGTCAACGGGTAGGCCGGGTGATGGGGGCCACGCTCCTCCCTTACCCCCTCGACCGCCTTGGCACACGCCCTACATTTGTGTCCATGACCTACCAGGTGGAGAAGTCCGACGAGGAGTGGAAGCAGCAGCTCTCGCGCGAGGAGTACGACGTCCTGCGCAAGGCCGGGACCGAACGCGCCTTCACCGGCGAGTACACCGACACGGAGACCGTCGGCATCTACCGCTGCAAGGCGTGCCAGGCGAAGCTCTTCGAGTCGGACACCAAGTTCCATTCCGGGTGCGGCTGGCCGAGTTTCTACCAGCCGATCACGGACACGGTCGAGTACATCGAGGACACCAGCCACGGGATGCGGCGTACCGAGGTCCGCTGTGCCAACTGCGGCTCCCACCTCGGCCACGTGTTCCCCGACGGCTACGGCACCCCCACGGGTGACCGCTACTGCATCAACTCGGTGAGCCTCACCCTCGAGCCGAAGGACTGAGGAGGGAGGCATCTCGGCGGTTCGGGCCACCACCCGAGACGTTCGCGGCTAGCCTCGCGGCATGCGACGGCTCTTCCCCGCCCTGGCCCTGCCGCTGATCCTGCTCCTGGTCGCTCTGGGTGCACCGGCGCAGGCCGCGAGCACGAGCTTCACCGACCCCGCCGGCGACGGTGCTGCGGGGCCTCGGCTCGACATCACCGACGGAGTCCTGCGCAACCGCGACCACCGGATCGTCGTCGAGACCTCCTACGTCCGCGTTAGCCGCGGCGACCTGATCGTCTTCCTCCAGGCCCGCGGCACGAAGGGCTTCATCCGGGTCGTGAGCCTGCATCACCCCACCGGCGCGGACGACAACTTCCTGCTGAACCAGACTGGCGAGCGCCGGGATTGCGCGGGGCTGCGGGTCACCTGGGACGCCGCGGCGGACACTTCGCGCGCCTCCCTTCCCTCGTCGTGCTTCCGAAAAGGCAACTACGGCGCAGTGCGAACAAAGGTGCTGACCGAGATCGGAGCGGACGCAGACCTCGCGCCGAAGGGGCCCCGGGGCGGGTTCCGGTGGACCGACTGGGCGGCCCGCGGCTAGGAGCAGGTTCGCTTTCGTCTCACCGGGTTTCGACACGCTCCGTCGCGGCTCGTTCCTCGCCCGCGGTCGCTGCTCGACCACCGACGATCGCGCCGGCTCACGCCGTCGCGATCAGGGCAGCCGGTCGAGCAGGTCCGCGATCTCGGCGCGGGAACCGGTGTAGAACGGGACCTCCTCGCGCACGTGCCGGCGAGCGTCGGAGGCGCGCAGGTGGCGCATCAGGTCGACGATGCGGTGCAGCTCGTCGGCCTCGAACGCCAGCAGCCACTCGTAGTCGCCCAGCGCGAAGCTGGCCACCGTGTTGGCCCGGACGTCGGCGTAGTCGCGCGCCATCTTGCCGTGCTCGGCCAGCATCCGTCGACGCTCGGAGTCCTCGAGGAGGTACCACTCGTAGGAGCGGACGAAGGGGTAGACGCAGACGTGGGCCCTGGGCTCCTCGTCGGCGAGGAACGCCGGGATGTGGCTCTTGTTGAACTCGGCGGGGCGGTGCAGCGCCATCTGGGACCAGACCGGTTCGAGGCGGCGACCGAACGCCGTACGGCGCAGCCGGTTGTAGGCGTCCTGCAGCTGCTCGGACCGCTCGGCGTGCCACCAGACCATCACGTCGGCGTCGGCGCGCAGGCCGCTGAGGTCGTAGCACCCGCGGACGATCACGTCCTCCGCCGCAAGCTTGTCGAACAGCTCGTCGACCTCACGCGCCTCGACGCTGCGGAAAG
>JBJMIQ010000179.1:0-6373 GCA_045806805.1 Nocardioides sp.
AGATGTCCTGATTGGTAGAGCAGCGGGATCGAGCCCACGACCAGCACGCTCAGCAGGTCACAGGTGATGCTGACCCGGCGCGCGCCGATCCGGTCGATGATCGGTCCGCCGAGCACCTTGAGGATGACCAGCGGCAGCATCTCGGCCAGCGCCACCAGGCCGGTCTTGCTCGCGCTCCCGGTCGTGGTGAGCACGAACCAGGGCAGCGCGATCATCGAGACCCGGGTGCCCGTGATCGAGATGGCCTCGGAGGTCAGCCAGCCGTAGAGCGGCGTACGGCGCTTCATGGGCGGTCCGCAACGTCGGGCTGGACGTAGGCGTTGACATTGACCATGAACGGAAGTGCGTCGGGGGCGTCCGCGTCTGCCTCGGCGAACCCCTCGAGCACCCCCTTCAGTGCCTCCTTGAGCTCGCCCGCCCGTGCGGGGGTCAGGCGCAGGATCCAGTCGCTGAACGTGCCTGCCTCGGCCCATTGCTTCGGAAGCGTGTGCCGCTGCTCGAGTGCCCGCTGCAGGTTGTTGGCGTAGACGACGGTGATGGCCTGGAGGAGGGCGTCGTAGGTGTCGCGCTCCTCGTCACTCTGGGCCTCGGCGGGGTTGGCTCGGGTCGAGGAGTGCGACGCCCGCCACCAGCGGTCGCGCGCGTTGCCGCGTTCGGGGTCGTCCTCGATGAACCCGTGCTGGGCGAGCTGGCGCAGGTGGTAGGACGTGGCGCCGGTGTTGAGTCCGAGCCGCTGGGCGAGGGTGGTGGCGGTCGCCGGCCCCTCCACTCGCAGCAGTCCCAGCATCCGCAACCGGACGGGGTGGCTGAGTGCCCGCAGTCCTTCGGGACCGGGGGTGACCGTCGACATGTCCATGACAGAAGAGTAGAACTACAAAGAGATGTTTGCAAACATTTCTTTGTAGAATTTCTGACTAGGCTCCTCCCATGAGCGAGGGCGAAGGCACGTCGTACGTCGAGGAGGGTGCCGAGTTCGACCGGGACATGAACTACATCCCGGACCGGATCACTCGCAACGCCCGCGAGCCCGACGTCGGGCCCAGGGAGGGCAAGACCTGGCCGGTCGAGCCCGGGCGCTACCGCCTGGTGGCGGCGATGGCCTGCCCGTGGGCCAACCGGTCGATCATCGTCCGCCAGCTGCTCGGCCTCGAGGGCGTGATCTCCATGGGCCTGGCCGGGCCGACCCACGACGAACGGAGCTGGACCTTCGACCTCGACCCCGGTGACAAGGACCCGGTGCTCGGCATCGAGCGGCTCCAGGAGGCCTACTTCGCCCGCTACAAGGACTATCCCCGCGGGATCACCGTTCCGGCGGTCGTCGACGTCCCGACCGGTCAGGTCGTGACCAACGACTTCCCGTGGATCACCCACGACTTCTACTTCGAGTGGCGCGACCATCATCGCCCGGACGCGCCTGACCTGTGGCCCGACGACGTGCGCGAGGAGATGGAGGAGGTGATGGACCGTGTCTTCAGCGAGGTCAACAACGGGGTCTACCGCTGCGGCTTCGCCGGATCACAAGACGCCTACGAGAAGGCCTATGACCGGCTGTTCTCGGCGCTCGACTGGCTGGAGGAACGGCTCACCGACCGTCGTTACCTGATGGGGGACCGGCTCACCGAAGCCGACGTCCGGCTGTTCACGACGCTGGCCCGGTTCGACGCCGTCTACCACGGCCACTTCAAGTGCAACCGCAACAAGCTGACCGAGATGCCGGCCCTGTGGGGCTACGCCCGTGACCTGTTCCAGACGCCGGGGTTCGGCGACAACACCGACATCGAGCAGATCAAGCAGCACTACTACGTCGTGCACACCGACATCAATCCAACGGGCATCGTCCCCGAGGGTCCCGACGTGTCGGGGTGGCGCGAGCCCCACGGACGCGGGCGGCTCTAGCTCAGCGCGTAGACGGCAGGCAGGGTCAGCGCGGCGAACCGGACCGCACGGCCCACGAGGCAGACCGTCCCGAAGTGCCAGCGTCGCTGCGCCGACGCGCCGGCCACCAGGCTGACCAGGACGAGCGGCGGCAGGCCGACGGTGGCGGAAGCCAGGACCGTGGGCAGTCCGGTACGTCGGCGTGCCATCAGGCCGCACACGCGGTCGTGCCAGCGGGCTGCGCGACCGTCTCCGCGCCGGCAGAGCCGCGTGTGCAGCCGCCCCGATCCCCGGCGCGCGGTCTGGAAGAGGACCAGCTTCCCGATGGTCTGCCCGACGGCCAGGGCCAGCACGACGGCCACGGACGCCAGACCGTGGGTCCGGGCGGCCGCGAGAAGTGCGTACGCCTCGGCATTGACGATCGGCAGGAGCGCGGAGGCGACACCGATCGCGGCCGCGAGCCCGGACTCCGCCAGCCAGTTCATCGTCCCTCCGCCGCAAGCAGCCGGATCACGCGCCGTGCCGACCAGAGCTTGATGCCCAGGACCACGACGGCCACGGCGAACGCGACCGGGAAGAGCTCCAACGCCAGTGCGCCCACGACGCCCGCTGTGTTGGCGGCCTTCGCCAGCGGCGACCAGTTGAGCTGCCAGACCCTCCGGTCGACGACGTGGAAGTAGTTGGGGCTGAGCACCGGCCAGCACAGGAAGGCCATCGACAGCATCGAGTCGAGCACCATGAACGACAGGACGAACACGACGACGACCGGGAGCGACGAGGGGACCGACGCGACAAGGCCAACGCAGAGAATGCCGGTGCAGGCGCGGTCGCACACGATGTCGAACACGGCGCCGGCGCGAGTCTCCTGCCCCAGCTTCCGCGCAGACCAGCCGTCGGCGATGTCACCGACCCAGAAGATGCCGTACGCCACCGCGAGCAACCAGAGGTCGCCGGTGGCGACGGCGGTCGCCCCGAGCAGCACCGCGAGCACGGTCCTGGTGGCGGTCACGACGTTGGGGACCGTGGCAAAGGGGCCCACTGGAAGGTGGCCGCGCCTGGTGGGATCGGTAGCTGCGCTGTCGGGGAGCACGGAAAGGTTTGTCATGGTTCTCAAGGTCGCCCTCCGCGCGCAGTTCCAGAACGGGCCGCGGTGCCGTTGTCGCGACGCTTCGGGACCCTGGGGGCGGGGGCGACCGGTACCCCGGTACCGATTTCGCAGTGACGTACGACAGGACGCCCTTCTTCACCCACACTGGCCGTATGAGGGTGCCGCGTCGGGTGCTGGATGACCCCGACCTGCTGCGTCGAGTGGCGTACGCCGCGGGCGGCGGGGCGGCCGTGGTCTCGATGGTGTCCGCGCTGACCCTTGGCACCGGCGGCTACGCGGCGCTGGCCGCATACGCCATCCCGGTGTCGGTGTTCGCTTCGCTGCCCAGCCAGCCCTGGCGCTCCACGGTGCTCGCGGCCGGTGCGGCGTTCGTCGCTGCGTTCACCAACGGAGACACTGTGCCGCTCTGGCTAGGCGTAGCGGCGCTGGTCTTTGGATCCGTCGCGGAGGACCTGCGCCCGGTCCCCTGGATCGGCTGGGCGGGCGGACTGCTCGGCGCCTTCGTCTCGCTCGCCCTCGGCGTCGCCATGGAGCAGGGCAGTCCGGCGTTCGCTGCCTTGCTCGGGGTGGTCTTCGGCGGCAGCCTCGGTCTGCTCCTGCGGGCGCGACTGCGCACCCTCCAGCTCTCAGGCGAGGCCAAGGCGCTCCGCGGACGCGCCGCCTGGCTCGAGCAGCGGACGAGCCTCGCCCGGGAACTGCACGACGTGGTCGGTCATCATGTCACGGCGATGGTGGTGCAGGCGGAGGCCGGGCAGATGGCGGAGCCGGGGATTGCGCTGAAGAACATCGGCGAGCTTGGCCGCAAGGCGCTCGGCGAGCTTGACTCACTCGTGGTGCACCTGCGCGACCCGGACGCGCCGATGTCGGTGTCCGCACCCCCGCGGCTGCTCGACATCGACGAGCTGCTCGCAGCCCCGCTGCGGCTCCAGGGGGTGGAGGTGGACGTCCGGATCGAGGCCGAGCTCGGGCTGAACGGGGCCGAGCTGCTGACGGTGTACCGGATCGCCCAGGAGGCGCTGACCAACGTCACCCGGCACGCGCAGGCCGCCCACACCTGGGTCGAGCTGACCCGTGGGGACCACCGGGTCCGGCTCCGGGTCAGCGACGACGGAGTGGGGTTCACACCGGCGCCGGGCCGGGGCGCTGGTCTGCTGGGCATAGAGGAGCGGGTCATCGAGCTCGGTGGGCACTGGGCCCTGAGCAGCCGTGCCGGGGGTGGCACCATCCTCGACGTGAGCATCCCGGTGGACCGCCGATGAACACCCCACAGAATCGCTCTCTTCGCTCTCGATTGACACCCCGCGGGGAACCCGCATGAGCGACGTGGTCCGGGTCGCGGTGGTCGACGACCAGGAGATGGTGCGCGACGGGTTCGCCTTGATGATCGCCGCCCAGCCCGACATGGAGGTCGCCGTCGCGGTGGAAGACGGGCAGCAGTTCCTCGACGCCGTACGCGCGGACCCGCACATCGATGTGGCCCTGGTCGACATCCGGATGCCGGTCCTGGACGGGCTGCAGGCCACCCGCGCGCTGATCGCCGTTCCGCACGCGCCGGCCGTGGTCGTGGTGACCACGTTCGACGACGACGCGTACGTCCTCGACGCGATCGCCGCCGGAGCCCGAGGGTTCCTGCTCAAGCGGTGCAGCGGTCGTGAGCTGGTCGGGGCGGTGCGGACCGTGGCCTCAGGAGGATCGATCCTCTCCACCGAGGTAACCGGAGCCGTGCTCGACCGCGTCCGCGGCGCCGGTCCGGTGTCGGGCGTCGACCTGAACGGCTACCGCCTGACCGCACGGGAGCACGACGTACTCGCCCTGATCGGATCCGGCCTCAACAACACCGAGATCTCCGGGAGGCTGCACCTGTCCATGAGCACGGTCAAGTCCCACGTGACCAACGTGCTCGCCAAGACCGGCAGCCGTGACCGGGTCCAGGCCGCGATCCTCGCGATCCGGGCCGGCATCACGCCCTGACCCGAACCGGGTCCCGACCCGGCCACGGTCACTACGCTCGACACATGGGCCGCGACCATTCCCACGCCACCGGCCGGGCCGCGGACCGGGCCCGGCTCCGGCTGGTGCTGGCGATCACCTCGGTCGTCCTGGTCGTCGAACTGGTCGGCGCCTGGGTCGCGGGATCCCTCGCCCTGCTGGCCGACGCCGGCCACATGGTGACCGATCTCTCCGCGATCGTCCTCGCGCTCGGGGCGTCCTACGTCGCCTCTCGTCCGGCCGGACCCCGCTCGACGTTCGGGTGGCACCGGGCGGAGATCCTGGCCGCCCTGCTCAACGCACTGGTCCTGCTGGGGGTCTGCGGCTACCTGGCCTACGCCGGCATCGCCCGGTTGATCGATCCGGCGCCGGTTCGCGCCGGGGCGCTCGTGCTCTTCGCCCTGGTCGGGCTGCTGGCCAATGGCGTCTCGCTGACCGTCCTCACCAGGTCGACCACCGGTTCCCTGAACCTCCGGGGCGTGGCGACCGAGGTGTTCGCTGACCTGGTGGGGTCGACGCTCGCAGTGGCCGCCGGCCTCGTGATCGCCGTGACCGGCTTCGAGCGGGCCGACCCGATCGCCTCCCTGGTGATCGCGGTGATGATCCTCCCGCGGTCGTTCGTGCTGCTGCGCGACTCCGCCGCGGTGCTGCTGGAGATCGCCCCCCGCGAGCTCGACCTCGACGACGTACGACGGCACCTGTCCGGCGTGGCCGGCGTGGTCGACGTCCACGACCTGCACGCCTGGACGATCACGAGCGGCATGCCGGCGCTCTCCGCGCACGTGACGGTCACCGAGGCCAGCCTGGCCGAGCGAGGGGTCGGCCCGATCCTGGACGATCTCACCGGCTGCGTGGCGTCCCACTTCGGGATCGACCACGCGACCTTCCAGGTCGAGCCGGAGTCGCACCGCGACCACGAGCACGACACCGAGCATCCCTGACCCCTGGTCGGTCGAAATTCGGCTCACTGGTCTACATCGGGCAAATCCACCCGTAACCCCTCGATTCGGCGCGCGTTGAGCCACATGTCTCGGGCGACATTCCGGCTTCTTTCATGACAGACCACCACAGAACGGGAGAACAGAAGTGTTCAAGCAATTCGGTCGGATCGCCCTCGCGGTCCTCGTCACCCTGGCACTCAGCCTGGGGCTCACCGCGTTCGCCGGCTCGGCCGACGCCGCCAGCGCCGCGTCGTCGTGTTCGAGCGAGCACACCGCGGTGCACAAGGCGAAGAAGCACGTGAAGAAGGACAAGCAGAAGCTGAAGGCCGCCAAGCGGCACCACCACAAGGCGGCGGTGAAGAAGGCCAAGAATCGGCTCGCCCGTGACCGGGCCCGGCTCGCCCAGGCCCGCAGCGCCTACGGCGCCTGCCTGAACCGTACGACCGCGCCGGCTCCCGCC
>JBJMIQ010000180.1:0-13625 GCA_045806805.1 Nocardioides sp.
GAGCTCGCCGTCGACGCGCTGGTCGAGAACGCCGTGCACTTCACCGATGCTACGGACCGGATCGAGATCTCCTGCCGTCGGCGAGGTCGGTTCGGCACGATCACGGTTGCCGACTCCGGCGCCGGTATCGCGCCCGAGGACCTGCCCCACGTCTTCGAGCGCTTCTGGCACCGCCGCCCACCGGGGGTCATGCCCGGCAGCGGGCTGGGCCTGGCGATGGCCTGGGCTGCGGCACACGCCATGGGCGGAAGCCTCGTCGTGCGCAGCACGCTGGGTGAGGGTGCGCGCTTCGAGCTCTCGCTGCCCCTCACCTGATCTCTCCGAAAGCCACGGCGCCGTGACGTGCTCGTCATAGGCCTGCCGGCCCCCCTGCACCGGCCGCATCGTGATCAACACAAGGGAGCTGCGGACGGGCAGCTCCCGCAGAGATCCCGCGGGGGAATCTGATGACGAAAGCATTGAAGCTGAACAACATCCTGCTATTGGTCATGACCGCGTTGGTCGGCCTGGTCCTGGGAACCGTATGGGGCGGGACGCCGACCACTGGAACGCGTGGCCTGTCGGGCGGAGGGCATGCCGGTCACCGGACGGCTCATCTGCTCGGCGGCGACCTGAAGGCTGCGGCGGTGACGCCGGGCAAGGTGCGCACCTACTTCATCGCCGCGGACGAGGTGCTGTGGGACTACGCACCGACCGGCAGCAACCAGATCACCGGACAGCCGTTCACCGATGACGAGAACGTCTTCGTGCAGAACGGCCCTTCCCGTATCGGTCACGTCTACCGCAAGGCCCTGTACCGCGGCTACACGGACGCGACGTTCAAGACCCGGCTGCCGGCTGACCCCAACCTGGGCCTGCTGGGTCCGGTGATCCGGGCCGAGGTCGGCGACACGATCAAGGTGGTGTTCAAGAACAACGCCTCGTTCCCGGCCTCGATCCACCCGCACGGCGTCTTCTACCAGAAGAACTCCGAGGGCGCGCCCTACAACGACGGCACCAGGGGAGCCGACAAGGCCGACGACGCGGTTCCACCCGGCGGCACCGTCACCTACACCTGGGAGGTGCCGGAGCGTGCCGGACCCGGCCCCATGGACGGAAGCTCGGTGCTGTGGATGTACCACTCGCACACCGACGAGGTCGCCGACACCAACGCCGGCCTGGTCGGCCCGATGGTGATCACCCGGAAGGGCTCGGCCAAGCCAGACGGCAGCCCGATCGACGTGGACAAGGAGGTCTTCTCCTACTTCTCGGTGATCAACGAGAACCAGAGCCCCTACCTCGACCAGAACCTGCAGGAGATCGCCCAGGCACCGCACGAGGTGGCTCCTGACGACGAGGAGGGCTTCGAGGAGAGCAACCTGATGCACTCCATCAACGGCTACGTCTACGGCAACGGCCCGATGGTCACGCTGCAGAAGGGCCAGCGGGTCCGTTGGTACGTCTTCACCCTGGGCACCGAGGTCGACCTGCACACCCCGCACTGGCACGGCAACACCGTGCTGTCGATGGGGATGCGCACCGACATGACCCACCTGCTGCCCGGCGACATGATGGTCACCGACATGACACCGGACGACACCGGCACCTGGCTGTTCCACTGCCACGTCAACGACCACATCCTGGCCGGCATGCAGACCAGGTACAAGGTCCAGTAGCACGCGTAGCAGGGGCATGTGCCCGCCCGGACCAACGGTCCGGGCGGGCACAAGCGCGTCCAGTGTCGTCGGACCGCTTGGGGTCACGGCGCGATGCCGATGCCGCTGGGCGTCCGGTCTAGGCTGCACGTCATGTCGTTGGTCGAGGCCACGGAGCCACCGCCGTCGCTCGTCGTTCGCACCGTCCGCCTCGACCCGGACTCCGCGGCCAACCTCCTCGACCTGCTCCCCCACGAGCACGCCGTCTCATGGCTGCGTCAGGGTGCGGGCCTCGTGGGTTGGGGCGTGGCCGCGGAGATCCGCACGAAGGGCGCGACCCGGTTCGCCGATGCCGACAAGTGGTGGGCCGAAGTCGCCGAGAGCGTCGTCGTCCGCGACGAGGTCAACGAACCGGGGACCGGTCTGGTCTCGTTCGGATCGTTCGCCTTCGCCGACGAGCCCGGCGACTCGGTGCTGGTTGCGCCCGCGGTAGTGGTCGGGCGGCGCGGCGACAGCACCTGGCTCACCACCATCTCGTCCGACGGCCTCGAGCCGGCGCCGGGCACGCTGGACAGCCGGGCCGACGAGGTCAGCCCGCCAGTCGACGTCCGGTTCGGCGACGGCGCCCTCAACGGCGAGCAGTGGATGTCCGCGATAGGTGACGCCGTACGCCGGATCAGCTCCGGAGCGCTCGAGAAGGTCGTTCTGGCCCGCGACCTGGTGGCCACCGCGGCGGCGCCCATCGACGTGCGCTGGCCGCTGCGGCGGCTGGCCGAGGACTACCCGATGTGCTGGACGTTCCATGTGGACGGCATCTTCGGCGCCACTCCCGAGATGCTCGTCCGCCGCGAGCGTGGCCTGGTGACCTCACGGGTGCTCGCCGGGACCATCCGCCGGACCGGCAACGACGAGCGCGACCTCGCACTGGCCGCGGCGCTGGCCCGGTCGTCGAAGGACCTCGAGGAGCACGAGTACGCCGTCCGCTCGGTCGCCGACGCGCTCGACCCGCACTGTTCGTCGATGAACGTCCCCGAGGCGCCCTTCGTGCTGCACCTGCCCAACGTCATGCACCTGGCCACGGACGTCGCCGGGGTCGTCCACGACGCCGAAACCGTGTCGTCGCTGAGGCTCGCGGAGTCGCTGCACCCCTCCGCCGCCGTCGGCGGTACCCCCACGCCGGCCGCGACCGCCCTGATCGACGAGATCGAGGGCATGGACCGCGGCCGCTACGCCGGACCGGTCGGCTGGATGGACGCGACCGGTGACGGCGAATGGGGACTGGCCCTTCGCTCCGCGCAGCTCTCCGGTGCCACAGTTCGCCTCTACGCCGGCTGCGGGATCGTGGCCGATTCCGATCCCGAGGCCGAGCTCGCCGAGGCCCAGGCGAAGTTCGTGCCGGTCCGCGACGCCCTGGGTAGCGGCTGACTTGGGCTGTGTCGGTTTCCCGGGCTCGCCGGGGAAACCGACACATCCAAGGCATCGCAACAGCCGAGATGTGCATGGATCGGCTGGGGAGTGGGATCCATGTTGCTCGTGGTTCAGCCGAGCATGGCCCGGATGCGGGCCGCCATACGCTCCGGATGGAACAGATCCGCCCACGTGATCCGAATGCACCGCCACCTGGTGAGCTCGCGAATCCGGTCCTCGCGCCGCTTCTCCCGGATCACGGCCTCGGCGACGGTCTCTCCCTCGCGGAGGTACTTGACGTACTTCTCCTTGCCGTCGAACTCGAGCCAGACACCGTGGTCGGGCCATGCGAAGTCGAGCCGGACCAGCTCGCCGGTCCGCGGGTCGGTGACGGTGAACTGAGGCTCCGGAACGGGTAGGCCCTGGCTCCAGCACAGAAAGAATGTGCGGGATTCACCCACTGACTCGATGCGCGAGTCCGCCAGCCGGAGAACGAGGTCGGTATGGAGGGTGAAAGGGTGCCGGTCCATCGTGCAGTAGCGCGCCTGCAGGGCATCGAGGGTCGTGTGCTCGTGGTGGAGCAGATGGTTGACGACAACCAGCGACTGCTCGGTGTCGGCCAGAGTGGTGATGTCGATGGCCGTCCGCGCCGCACTCGTCACCTCGACGTCTCGCCGCACGTCGACGTCGCCCGGGAGCAGGGCTCCCTGATGCTGGCTCACCCCGCTCTCCTTTCGCCCGGCGCGCCCGTCCCGTCGGGTCACATGGACGACGTCGCGCGGGAATCCCCACATGGGAGCGTTGTACTCCGGAAGCGCGGAGATGTGGCTGAGCACCATCTCTGCCCGGGCCTGCCGGAGCACGGCCCGGGCGAGGAGGGCGTGCTGGTCGACGTCGCTCAGCTCATTCCAGGCCTGCGCGCCGACGTACGCGCCGTGGCGGATTCGATGCCAAAGACCAGATCTCACCATCTTCCTGATGTCGCGATCGGTGTAGCCGGCGGCTAGCGCCTCGCGCCTGAGGATGACGTCGGCCATGGCCGACTGGGGCAGCAGGTTGGTCATGCACGACCTCTGCCCTGACGAGCACCTCCTTAAGCAGCCGACTCGGCCACCTGTGGATGAGCCGCCACGCCTCCCCGGCTCCCACCTGTCACACCCCTCCGCTTATCCATGCACTTCCAAGGCACCTCACCGGCTGAGGAGTGTGGGTTTCCCCGGCCCGCCGGGGAAACCAACACACCCCAGGCCTTGCCACGACCGCCTATTGACTGATATTCAATAGCAATGAGGCAGCACGAGGCAGTGATCGTCGGCGCCGGCTTCGGCGGGATGGGCGCCGCGATCCAGCTCAAGCGGCTGGGGATCGACGACTTCGTGATCCTCGAGCGCGAGGACGACCTCGGTGGCACCTGGCACGTCAACCGCTACCCCGGGCTGGCAGTCGACATCGCCAGTGTGACCTACTCCTACTCCTTCGAGCCGAACCCGTGGTGGCGGCACTGGTACGCCCGCGGTCCCGAGCTCAAGAAGTACGCCGCCCACGTCGCCGACAAGTACGACCTCCGCCGGCACATGCGGTTCCGCACGGTTGTCGACGGCGCCCGGTGGGTCGAGGCCGACCAGGTCTGGGAGGTCTCGGTGGCGGGCGGCGAGCCGGTCCGGGCGTCGTACCTGATCACGGCGACCGGCTTCCTCTCCCAGCCCCGGGTGCCCGACATCAAGGGCGTCGAGGAGTTCGCCGGCACCGTCGTGCACACCGCGAGGTGGGACGACGACGCCGACCTCGACGGCAAGCGGGTGGCGGTCATCGGCACCGGGGCCACGTCGGTCCAGCTGGTGCCGGAGCTCGCTCGACGGGCCTCTCACCTGACGGTGTTCCAACGAACGCCGATCTTCGTGACCCCGAAGCTGGACTTCGAGATCCCCGGCGCCGTGCGCCGCCTCTTCGCCCGGGTGCCGGTCACGCAGCGCCTGGCCCGGCGGGTCAACACCGCGCTGCTCGAGGCCCTGATGGTGTTCGCGGTCCTGCGCTACCGCCGGATGAGCTTCCTCAACCGGGGCGCGGCGCTCGCCGCCCGGCGGCACCTGCGCAAGCAGGTCCCAGATCCGGAGCTGCGCCGCCAACTGACCCCCGACTACTCCTTCGGCTGCAAGCGCCCCACGTTCTCCAACGACTACTACCCGACCTTTACCCAGCCCCACGTCACACTCGAGACGAGCCCGATCGAGCGGATCACCCCAACCGGGATCCTGACCGACGACGGTCGCGCAATCACGATCGACGTTCTGGTCCTGGCGACCGGCTACGACATGTGGCAGCAGAACTTCCCGGCCATCCCGGTCATCGGGCGGGACGGCAAGGACCTCGGTCGGTGGTGGCGGGAGACCCGGTTCCAGGCCTACGAGGGGATTGCGGCGCCGGGCTTTCCCAACTTCCTGTCGCTCGCGTCGCCGTACTCCTACTCCGGACTTTCCTACTTCACGACGATCGAGGCCCAGATGAAGCACATGGGACGGCTGCTCGGTGAGGTACGTCGCCGCGGCGTGGAAACCTTCGAGGTGCGGGAGCCCGCCAACGAGGAGTTCCTCGGCCGGGTCACCGAGCTGCTGGAGGACTCGGTGTTCAACCTGGGCTCCTGCGCGACCGCCCGCAGCTACTACTTCAACCAGCACGGCGAGCCGGCGCTGCTGCGGCCGACCTCGACGATCAGCGCCCACCGGGAGGCCGAGTCGTTCCCGCTCGACGACTACGAGTACGCCTGAGTCTCGACCTACAGCTCGGCGCCGTCGGGCAGCCGCACGTACTCCTGGCCGGCGTCTGGGAGGAACGTGTTCATGTGGCCGTCGACGATGCCGAGCCCGGCCTCGGAGTAGATCCGGTCGTGGATCGCGAGGTTGCGCGGCGCCTTCACGGCCCGGGCGAAGTCGATCGCCTCCGACGCCTTGAGCCAGGGCGCGGAGACCGGAACGCACAGGAGGTCGACCTGCTCGTCGGGACCTGTCAGGGCGTCGCCCGGGTGGTAGATCTTCTGGTCACCGGCGGTCAGGACGTAGCCCGAGTTGAAGAACCGCGGCATCTCGGGGTGGATCACGGCGTGCATCTCGCCGACGGCTCGTACCGGAAGGCCGACGTCGAACTCCTCGCCCGGCGCCACGACGGTCACGCGCTCGGCCACCTCCGGCGCGTCCTCGCGGATCTTCGCGGCCACCGCGTCAATGGTGAAGACCGGCGCGTCGGTCGCCTGCAGATGGTCGGGCAGGTAGTGGTCGGCGTGCTCGTGGGTGATCAGGACGGCGTCCGCGCCGTCGAGCGCCCCGACCTCGGTGAACACCCCCGGATCGACCACGACCGCGACCCCGTCGTGCTCGATCCGGACACAGGCATGACCGAACTTGATGATCCGCATGCCGCCGACCCTAGACCTGCCTGGGCACCGGGTAACGCCTCAGCCGGTCACGTGGTCGAGGTAGCACCAGCGCCAGTCCTCGCCCGGCTCGGCGGACTCGATGACCGGGTGCCCGGTCTCGCGGAAGTGGGCATCGGAGTGGCGTCGGGGTGAGGAGTCGCAGCAGCCGACCTTGCCGCAGATGAGGCACTCGCGCAGTGACACCCACTGCACGTCCTCGGCAATGCACTGCCGGCAGACCGGCTCGGGCGTTGTGTCGATCGCCGGGTACGACTCCAGGTGCTCGCAGTCGTCACCGGTCCGTCGCGGCGAGGACCCCGGGGCAGCGAGATCCTCCCGTTCCTGAGTGGCCGCCTCGAGCATCGACTCCTCCACGTCGAGCATCGCCAGGACCTCGCCCACGACCTCGGCGGCAACGTTCCCGGTCTTGCGGATCTCCAGGATCCTGGCCCGTTCGGCGCTGAGCATGTCCAGGCGGAGCCGGGAGTACATCTCACTGGGCGCCTCGTGCTCGGCGTGGGTGGCCAGGCGCTCCCAGGCGGCGAAGTTGCGCTCCTCGAGCCGTTGCCGGATCAGGTCGGCCACGCCGTGCTGGTCGTCGTACTCGCCCCGGTCGAGAACGGCGAGGCCGGCCCGCGACGCCTGCTCGAGGAGCGTGGCGCGGGCCAGCGCGTCCTCGGCCGGGTCGGGTCCGGTGACGCGGAGCCGACGGACCAGCCACGGCAGGGTCAGGCCCTGGCCGAGCAGTGTGCCGGCCACGACGGTGAAGGCGACCAGGAGCAGCACCTCGCGGTAGTCGGTTCCCGCCGGGATCACGAACGCGGCCGCGAGGGTGACCACGCCACGCATGCCCGCCCAGGCGAGGAGGACCGTGTGGCTCCACGGGCCGGCGATCCTGCGGAACAGGGTCAGGCGAGCCACGCACATCCAGACGAAGCGGAGCACCACCACGCCCGCGAGGGTGGCCGCGCAGACGAGTGCGATCCGGCTGGGTGGCGTTCCGCTGTCGCTGACGTCGCCGAGGATCCAGCGGGCCTGCAGGCCGATCAGGAGGAACACCGCGTTCTCGAGCAGGAACGCGATCGTGCGCCAGTTCATCCGGTCGGCGATCCGGGACTGGGCCGTCTGGAGCACCGGCGCCTTGTGGCCCAGCAGGAGCCCGGCAATGACGACGGCGAGGACGCCCGACGCGTGCAGCTCCTCGGCGACCAGGTAGGCCGCGAACGGTGTGACCAGGGAGATGGCCGAGTCGAGCACCGGGTCGGTCAGGTGCTTGCGGAGCCAGCCCACGACCAGGAAGGTGGTGACGCCCAGCAGCACGCCACCACCCGCCGCGAAGAGGAAGTCGAGCCCCACGTCGAGGAAGGTCACACCACCCGCGCCTGCCGCCAGGGCGGTACGCAGGGCCACCAGCGCCGTCGCGTCGTTGAGCAGCGACTCGCCCTCGAGGAGGGTGACGATGCGCCGCGGCAGGCCGATCCGCCGGCCGATCGAGGTGGCGGCGACCGCGTCGGGTGGCGCGACGACGGCGCCGATGGCGAAGGACGCGGACCAGGAGATCCCGGGCAGCAGGGCATGGACGAGGACGCCGACCCCGGCGGCGGTGAAGACGACCAGACCCACCGAGAGGGCCAGGATGGGTCGCCGGTGGGCGTTGAAGTCCACCAGCGAGGTCTGGAGCGCAGCGGCGTACAGCAGTGGCGGCAGCAGCCCCAGGAGTACGACGTCTGGGTGCAGATGGAGCTCCGGCACCCCCGGCACGAACGAGGCGACGATCCCCGCGGCGATCAGCAGCAGGGGTGCCGGGATCCCGAGACGTCCGGCGAGCGCCGTACCGGCCAGCACGCCGGCGGCGATGGCCACCAGCAGGAAGGCGATCTCCACCCGCCCATTGTGGCGGTCCCTACCATGACGCCATGGCGCCGCCCGCTGCTGTGAACATCCGTCGGGCGGTTCCCGCGGACGCGGAGGCGCTGACCCGACTCCACCTGGACTGCTGGGACGACGCCTACACCGGGCTGATGCCGCAGTCGATCCTCGACGCCCGGCGTGAGGATGTGCCGGTGCGGGTCGACCGGTGGCGGAAGATTCTCACCAATGGTTTCACCTCCTTGGCCGAGCACCAGGCGGGGCTGATCGGCTTCGTCAGCGCTGGTCCCCCTCGCGAACTACCCGACGTCGACATTGAAGTGTTCGCTCTCTACGTGCGGGCCGCGTGGTGGGGCACCGGGGTAGGCCACGCGCTCTTCGTCTCCGCGGTGGGCGACCGGTCGGCGTGCCTCTGGGTGCTGGAGGGCAACGACCGCGCGATCCGGTTCTACGAGCGGCAGGGCTTCCGGTTCGACGGCACGGGGCAGGACGAGGACGAGGGTCGGCACCTCCGGATGGTGCGGGAAGCCGTCTGAGCCGGCCGGAGTCGAAGGTTCGTCATGAGGCGTCGGTCGCGGGTTGACCGAACCATGTCGTGAGCGCTTCGCGGAGCCCGGTCTGGGTTCCGTCGCCGACCCAGGACACGTGGCCGTCGGGCCGGACCAGGACAGCGGCGGGGGCGGTGACCGCTCCGATGACAGGCAGCTCCCACGTGCCGATGGGCCCGGCAGCGACGTGCTGGACCCGATCCCTCCACGGGGTGATGTCGATGCTCCCGTCCTCACCGAAGTCGAGCAGCAGCGGCCGGGCGCCGTGAAGCAGTTCGAAGACCCGTTGCGGACCGTCGGCTGTGGTGAGCTCGAGGTCGGGCATGCGTCGCCCGAGCAGAGGGTGCCCCTCGCCGAGTTCATAGCGCACGTCGAGCCCGGACAGGAGCCCGGCGAGCCGAGCGCGTGGCCCCTCGAAGCTCAGCAGGTCGGTGATGGTGTCGCGCATGGCGTCGGTTCGCGCGTCCCCTCGCTGGAGCATGGCTTGGGCCATCACGTTCTTCAGGACACGGGCCGTGGCAGGGTGTCGCTCGGCCTGGTAGGTCTCGAGGAGACCATCCGCTGAGACACCCCGGACGACCTGGGCGAGCTTCCAGCCGAGGTTCACCGCATCCTGTACACCGAGGCCGATCCCCTGCCCGCCGGTCGGCGGGTGGACGTGCGCGGCGTCGCCGGCGATCAGCACCCGGCCCTTCCGGTACCCGGTTGCCTGTCGCGTGGCGTCGGTGAACCTCGACATCCACCGCGGATCGTGGATACCGAAATCCGTTCCGTAAACGGAGATCAGTGCCTCGCTGAGGTCCGCCAGCGACGGTTCGGTGCCAGAGCCGAGCCGCTGCTCGGTCACCACCATCCCCACGGTCTGCCCGTCCTCCATCACGTTCATCGCGTGGATGCCGACCTCGTCGAGCCGGATTCCGGTGGGAATCTCCTCGGTCACCTCGACCTCGGCGATCAGGTGGCTCCGCGTCGCCTCGGCGCCGACGAAGTCGATGCCGGCGGTCCTACGCACGACGCTGCGCCCACCATCAGCCCCGATCAGGTACGCCGTTCGCAGCGGCTCATCTCCGGCGACGAGAACGTCCACCCCGGAGTCGTCCTGCGCGAAGCCGGTGACCTCGATCCCGCGTCGAATCGGCACGCCCAGCTCCTGGACCCAGCCGAGGAGGATCTGCTCGATGTTGCTCTGCCCCAGGCCCAACGTGTAGGGGTGCCGCGACGGGAGCTCGTCGACTGCAAGTCGGGTGTTGGCGAATCCCAGCACCTGGGCCGTCTGTCCCCCGGCGAGAAACCGGTCGACGATGCCCCGTTGGTCGAAGATCTCGATCGTTCGCGAGTGGAACCCACGTGCACGAGTCCCGACGAGCTCCGACGTCGAGCGCCGTTCGAGGATCTCGACATCAATCCCCGCGAGCGCCAGCTCTCCCGCCAACATCAGACCGGTCGGCCCACCTCCGACGACGACCACGTCGTTCATCCCAACCCCCGCTTCGCTTGGCACGGCCCGAGAAGTCTGGGGCACGACCGGGGCCTTGCCGCAAGGCCCCCTGTCCGCTATACCTTGGAAGTGGCAAGGGGCGCCGGCTCCTTGCCTTTCTTGTGCCCGACCCGTTCAGGGGCTCCACACGGCGTGGTCGTGGGCGAAGACGACTCGTTTCGGGTCGAACTGGAGGAGCCGATCCATCCAGGGACTCGGCCTGGGCAGTGGCGGCTCGTGTCCCAGCTTCGGCGCTCGGGCCGCCAGGACGTCGGCCGACCAGTCCGAAGCAATGTCGTGGGCCTGTCCCGCGAGCACGATGGAACCGTCCTCGCACTCGAGGACCACCGACTGATGTCCGTCCACGTGCCCGGGCGTGGGGATGATGTGGACCGAGGGCCCGATCTGCACCTCGCCGTCGAGCAGCTCATAGCGCGCTCCGACGAAGTCGACCAGGGCGGGGAAGGTGTAGTCGGTGGTGCGCGCCGCTTCCAGCTCACGACGCTGGCAGAAGATCGGATGGCGGTCGAACGCCGGGTTACCGCCGATGTGGTCGAAGTGCAGGTGGCAGTTGACGACCAGGTCGACGTCCGCCACCGTCAGTCCGACGGTCCGCAGCGCGTCCTCGATCCTGATCCGTCTCGGCCGGTACCAGTCCTCGGTCTCCCGGTCGCCTTCCCCCAACCCGGTGTCGAGCAGCAGAACGCCCTCGGGCGTCCGGGCGACGTACCCGAGCACCGTCTCGACCCGATGACCGCCCGTGCCGGTCTCCTCCGGTGGTCTGACGAAGGATCCCAGCTCGATCCTCGCCACATCATCGACGCGCATGACCCAAGCCCTGGATACGGGCGTCCAGGTCGCGCCGGTTGTCGCGGCGGACCGCGACCTCGACCACCTCGATGCCGCCGTTGGGGGTGGCGATCGCCTGCTCGAGCTCGGGCAGCGAGTCGACCCTCCAGTGCGGGGTCCGGGTCGCCGCGCAGAGGCTGGCGAGGTCGACGCCGTGCGGGGTCCCGAAGAGGCGGTCGTAGCGGTCGGCGTACTCGCCGGCGCCCTGCTCGAGCATCGCGAAGATCGAGCCACCGTCGTCGTTGACGACGACGATGGTGAGGTCGGGGGCTGGTTCCTGGGGTCCGAGGACCAGCCCGTTGGCGTCGTGGAGGAAGGTCACGTCGCCCATCAGGGCAAGGCTCCGGGTGCTGTGGGGCCGGCCGAGGGCCGCACCAATCGCGGACGACACGGTTCCGTCGATGCCGGACAGGCCCCGGTTGGCCAGGATCTTGCGCCGGTCACCGACGGCGTACTTCGGGACCATCAGGTCGAGGTCGCGGATCGGGCTGGAGGCGCCGACGTAGAGCAGCCCGCCCGGGGGTACGGCGCGGCCGACGGCACCCGCCACCTCGTGAGGGGTGAGGCGCTCCTCCGCCGCCAGCAGCCGGTCGAGCTGGGCAGACACCTCGTGATCCGCGGCCCGCCACTCCTCCAGCCAGGCCGTGTCGGCGGGCGCGTCGACCTCGAGCCGGTCGAAGGCGGTGTCGACCCGGAACGGCCGCTCCGCCCACACGCCCGCGGGGGCCCGGGACCACACCTCGACGTCGTCACGGGCGAGCAGCCCGGTCACCGGGCGGGAGAGGGTGGGGTGGCCGAGAACCACCACCCGCTGGATCCGTTGCCCGAGCGGCCCGTCCAGGAGCAGGCGGTAGCAGCGCAGGGCGTTCTCCCCCGTCCGGGATCCGCTGCTGGGCTCGGCCAGCAACGGCCAGCCCCCGTCCTGGGCCAGCACCCGCGCCGGCGGGCCCGCGTCGTCGCCGGCGACCACGACCGTGCGGGGTCCGTGGGGTATGCGGTTTGGTCCCCAACCGCGGGAATCCCGGTTGCTGGGCTGCGGTTCGTGACCAATCGGCGGGGTCCGGAGACGCGGCAAGAGCTTCCAACCGGCGTCGTCAGTGGGCGGCACGAGAGGGTCGTCGAGCTGGACGTTGAGGTGCGTCGGACCCCGCGCGCCCGACAGCGCCTCCGCGAGGGACGACTCCGTCCCGAGAGCGGCGTCGTCGGCCAGGTCGAGGGTCGGGACCAGCGGCCCGAAGATGCCGACCTGGTCCGTGGTCTGGTTGGCGCCGGTGCCGCGGAGGCGGGCCGGCCGGTCGGCGGTCGCGATCACGAGCGGGAGACCCGCGTGAGCAGCCTCGAGCACTGCGGGGTGCAGGTTTGCCACGGCCGTGCCGGACGTACAGACCACTGCCGCCCTCGCACCGACGCGGGTGAGCCCCAAGGCCAGGAACGCCGCCGAGCGCTCGTCCACCCGGGTGTGCAACCTGACCAGGCCGGCCGCGTCGGCGTCGTACGCCGCGAAGGAGAGCGGCGCGTTGCGCGAACCGGGGGCGAGGACGACCTCGCGCACCCCGGCCTCGACCAGCGCGGCCATCACGGAGCGGGCCAGCTCGGTCGCCGAGTTGCTCACGAAGGTCGATCCTGCCGGACCGCGCGCACCTCGGCGAGCCTGGCCTCCCACCACTCCGCCCGTTCCGCGGGCGCCGCGAGCCGATCGAGCGCCGCGTGGTCGACGGTCGGTCGGGCGACCCGGAGAGCCCCGTCAGCGGGTAGCAGCGGAGTGAGGGCCACGTCGTCGGTCAGCAGCTGCACGGTCGCGAGCCCGCAGGCGTGCGGCAGCTCGGGCAGTGCCGCCGCGAGGGCCACACCCGCGGCGATGCCGATGCTCGACTCGACGGCGCTCGAGACCACGACCGGCAGGCCGATGTCCTCGGCGATCCGCAGGCACGCGCGTACGCCGCCCAGCGGCTGCACCTTCAGTACGGCGACATCAGCGGCCTCGAGGTCACGCACCCGGTAGGGGTCGGCCGCCCGACGGATGGACTCGTCCGCAGCGATCGGCACCGATACCCGCCGACGCACGACCGCGAGGTCCTCGACCGAGGCGACCGGTTGCTCGACGTACTCCAGGCCACCCGCCGCCCGCTCCAGCACCGGGATCCGTGCCACCGCCTCGTCGACCGACCAGCCGCCGTTGACGTCGACGCGCACCTGGCCGTCGGCGCCGAGGGCATCGCGGACGGACTCCAGCCGCGCCTCGTCCTCGCTCGGTGCCTGGCCGGGCTCGGCGACCTTGACCTTGGCGGTCCGGCATCCCGACGAGGCCAGCACGATCTCGCGCGCCTGCTCCGGAGAGCACGCGGGGACCGTCACGTTGACGGGGACGGACGACCGGACCGGCTCCGGCCAGCCCACGTCGGCCGCCTCTCGCGCACAGGCCAGCCACGGAG
>JBJMIQ010000181.1:0-11832 GCA_045806805.1 Nocardioides sp.
GGCCGCGGCGTGGTCGCGACGGCGTCGTACGAGGCGCGCCGGTACGGCGTGCACTCGGCCATGTCCACCCGCGAGGCGCGGTCCCGCTGCCCGCACGCGGCGTTCCTCTACCCCCGCTTCCCCGCCTACCGCGAGAGCAGCGAGCGGGTGATGGCGCTGCTCCGCGGCGTCTCCCCCCTCGTCGAGCCCCTCTCCCTGGACGAGGCGTTCGTCGACCTCGAACGCGCCGGCCTCCCCGACCTCGACGTCGAGACGGTCCGCCGCGTGGCCGAGGAGCTCCGGACGCGGGTCACCGAGGCGACCGGGGGGCTGACGGCATCGGTGGGGATCGGCACCTCCAAGTTCATCGCCAAGGTCGCCAGCGACCTCGACAAGCCCGACGGGCTGGTCGTCGTGCCCCCGGGCACCGAGCAGGACCTCCTCCGGCCGATGCACGTGACGGTGATCCCGGGCGTCGGACCGGCTACCACCGAGCGGCTCCGGCGGGCCGGCATCCACACCGTCGCCGACCTGGAGACGTTGAGCCTCGAGGAGCTGGTCCGGATCCTCGGCCGCGCCCACGGCTCCGGGCTCCATGCCCTTGCCCGTGCCCAGGACGACCGGCCCGTGGTGGCGGAGCGGGAGACGAAGTCGATCAGCGTCGAGGGCACCTACGACACCGACCTCACCGACCGCAGGCTGATGGAGGGCCTCCTCACACGACAGGCCGGCAACGTCGCGGAACGGCTGCGCAAGAACGGAATGTCGGGCCGCACCGTCACCATCAAGGTCCGGCTCCACGACTTCACCACGCTCAACCGCTCCGCCACCCTGCCCTCGCCCGTCGACGACGCCGCCACGGTCGCCCGACTGGCCAGGAGCCTGCTCTCCGAGCTCGACACCTCCGGTGGGGTCCGGCTGCTCGGCGTGGGGGTCTCCGGCCTGGCCGACTGGATCCAGGACGACCTCTTCGGCGACGACGAGGCCGGGCCCGAAGCCGAGCCACTGGACGACGAGCCCCTGCCCGGGCCCCCGCGGCCGACCTGGTCACCGGGCATGGATGTGGTCCATGAGCAGATGGGACGGGGCTGGGTATGGGGCTCGGGCCGCGGCGTGGTGACCGTGCGCTTCGAGACCGCGCAGACGGAGCCCGGCCCGGTTCGGTCCTACCCGATCGACGACCCGGCACTCAGGCCGTGGCGACCGGAGGAGCCGGCGTGAGGGAAATGGGTGAGGGGCCCTTCGATGGTATGAGCACCAAAGGGCCCCTCGATTTGATCGGTGACGTGACGCCCGATCCACCGGACAGATCCTCCAACCCCGCCGTCCCCGTCACCGGGCCGACGCGGCGAGTCGCCTCGCCGTACGGATCTTCGTCTCCGTCCGATCTCCAACCTCACCCCGAAGGGCTCGGTTGGTAGGGAGAGTTCTACGGGGTGCCGAAGGCGTCGCGCAAGCGTTTGACGACGATTCTTCCGACAAACTTCTGGTCCCACAGGCTCCTCCACAGAAGGGCCGAAAGGGTCCACAGAATGGGGCCTTTCCTCCACAGATCCGGGACGCGGCTGTGGATCGAGGGCCCGCCCCTCCGGACTCCTCCGGTGCCGCGGCTAGCCTTCCGGCCATGGAGCCTCCTGTCGCCGCGCGCCGTCCCGTCACGACCACGCACCACGGCCGGACCCGGGTCGACGAGTACGAGTGGTTGCGGGCCAAGGACGACCCCGAGGTCACCGCGTACCTCGAGGCGGAGAACGCCTACGCCCAGGCACGGGTCTCCCACCTGGCCGACCTGCGGGAGGCGATCTTTGAGGAGATCAAGGGTCGCACCCAGGAGACCGACCTCTCCGTGCCCACGCGGAACCGCGGGTACTGGTACTACGCCCGCTCCTTCGAGGGCAGGGAGTACGGCGCCACCTGCCGTGTTCCGGTGCGCGACGAGGACGACTGGACTCCCCCGCAGCCCGACGAGGACTGTGTTCCCGACCAGCCCGCGCTGCCCGGCGAGGAGCTGGTGCTCGACATCAACGAGCTGGCCGAGGGCCACGAGTTCTTCGCGCTGGGGGGTTCGGCCGTCAGCCCGGACGGCAACCTCCTGGCGTACTCGACCGACACCACCGGCGACGAGCGGTTCACGGTGCGGGTCAAGGACCTGCGCACCGGACGGCTCGAGGAAGACGAGATCAGCGGCGTCCTCGGTGGGGCCACCTGGAGCCGGGACGGCCAGGACCTCTACTACACGACCGTCGACGACTCCTGGCGTGCCGACAAGATCTGGCGGCACCGGCTCGGGACCAGACAGTCCGACGACGAGCTGGTCCACCACGAGCAGGACGGAAAGTTCTGGGTCGGGGTCGGGCGCAGTCGCACCGACCGGTTCATGGTCATCGTCGCCGCCTCCAAGAGCACGTCGGAGTACCGCTACCTCGACGCCGACGACCCCGATGCGGGGTTCAAGGTGTTCTTCCCACGCCGGGCCGGCCTGGAGTACGGCCTGGAGCACGCGGTGGTCGGCGGCGAGGACGTCTTCCTGGTGCTGCACAACCACACCGGCCCGGACTTCGAGCTCGGCGTCGCCCCGGTCGCCCCCACAGGCCCGGAGGAGTGGCGGCCGCTCATTCCTCACGATGGCGCGGTCCGGCTCGAGGAGGTCGACGCCTACGCCGGGCACCTCGTCGTGCACCAGCGCAGCGACGGCCTCACCCAGCTGCGCATCCTCGAGCTCGACGGGAACGGCGTCGCCGACGACTACCTGATCGGGTTCGACCAGGAGATCTACACGGTGGGCTCGGGCAGCAACCCGTCGTTCGAGACCCCGGTGGTGCGGTTGGGCTACACCTCGATGACCATCCCCTCGTCGGTCTACGACTACGACGTCCGTTCCCGGGAGCTGACCCTGCGGCGCCGTACGCCCGTGCTCGGCGGCTACGACCCCGCCGACTACGAGGAGCACCGGCTGTGGGCCACCGCCGACGACGGCGAACGCGTGCCGATCTCGGTCGTGTGCCGCCGCGGCTCCCGCGAGGACTCCGGGGGCGGCACCGCGCCCCTGCCACTGGTTCTCTACGGCTACGGCGCCTACGAGGCTTCGATGGACCCCGGCTTCTCCATCCCCCGGCTGTCCCTGCTCGACCGCGGCGCGGCCTACGCGATCGCCCACGTACGCGGCGGTGGTGAGCTCGGCCGGCGCTGGTACGACGACGGGAAGCTCGACCGCAAGCCGAACACGTTCACCGACTTCGTCGCATGTGCCCGGCACCTGGTCGAGACCGGGTGGACCACCCCCGAGCTGACGATCGCGGAGGGAGCCAGCGCCGGCGGCCTGCTCATGGGGGCGGTCACGAATCTGGCCCCAGGGTCGTTCGGCGGGATCGTCGCCAACGTCGCGTTCGTGGACATCCTCACGACCATGCTCGACTCCAGTCTCCCGCTGACGGTCCCCGAGTACGAGGAGTGGGGGAACCCGGAGGACGACCCGGACGCGTTCGACCTGATCGCCGGCTACGCGCCTTACGACAACGTGGCCGCAGTCGACTACCCGCCGATCCTCGCGGAGACCTCCCTGCACGACACCCGGGTGCTCTACGTGGAGCCGGCGAAGTGGATCGCACGGCTGCGCGCCACCGCCACCGGGCGCCGCGACTTCCTGCTCAAGACCGAGATGTCGGCCGGCCACGGCGGCGTCTCGGGCCGCTACAAGGCCTGGCGTGACCGCGCGTTCTCGCTGGCGTGGATGCTGGACCGGATGGGTCTGGCCTGACGTGCGCCCATCGGTCTGGACCACCTCCCCTGAGAAGTCCCTGAGAGTTGCGGAATAGGGCAACTCAACGCCCCTCCCACACGTCTTTTCGACTGTAGACCAGTGAACGGCTCCGGCTGATCGGCCGGGAATCTACGGAGACGCGGAGTCGTTGCAACGAGTGAGGCGGCGCGGGAAGCGTCGCCTCGCGCAAAGGAAGGGCAGCTGAATGGCAACACGCAGCGCAACACTGGGGACGCGGGAGATCGAGGGCCGCGACAGCGTCGGCCTGTACCTCGACGAGATCGCGCGCAACCCCTTGCTGGATGCTGCGCAGGAGGTCGAGCTGTCCAAGACCATCGAGGCCGGCCTGATGGCCGAGTACCTCCTGGCCACGGGCCGGGTCGCCCGCGCGAAGGGCGGCGCCCCGATGCGGGCCACCCGCGAGGAGCTCGAGTGGATGGCCGAGCAGGGCCGCGAGGCCGTGGACACCTTCATCACGGCCAACCTGCGCCTCGTGGTGTCGATCGCCCGCAAGTACGGGCGCGCCCAGATGCCGATGCTCGACCTGATCCAGGAGGGCAACACCGGCCTCATCCGCGCGGTCGAGAAGTTCGACTACACCAAGGGCTACAAGTTCTCGACCTACGCGACGTGGTGGGTGCGCCAGGCGATCACCCGCGGCATCGCGCAGCAGGCCCGGGTCGTCCGCCTGCCCGTCCATGTCGTCGAGGAGCTCAACCAGGTCGGTGGAGCCCGTCGTACCCTCGAACGCCAGCTGGGCCGCGACCCCGAGCCCCGGGAGATCGCCGCCGAGCTCGACATGGACGTGGATCGCGTCCTCGACCTGATGTCGTGGGGTCGCGAACACGTCAGCCTCGACACTCCCGTCGACGAGGACGGCGACACCTCGCTGGGCGACCTGATGGCCCAGGAGACGCTGCCGGGCCCGGACCTCACGGTGCTGGACTCCGAGGCGCGCGACCGGCTCAACACCCTGGTCGAACTGCTCGACGAGCGGTCCGCTGACATCATCAGGTCCCGGTACGGGCTGGTCGACGGGCGGCAGCACAAGCTGGCCGACATCGGCGCCAAGCACGGCATCTCGGCCGAGCGGGTGCGCCAGCTCGAGCGCGAGGCGCTGCACAAGCTGCGTCGTCTCGGTGACCCGGACCTGGCTGCCTGATCTTCCGCTCGCCGTCTCGGGCGGTCAGCCGCCGGCGGCGGCCAGGGCGGCCGCGGCCTCCTCGGCACGCCGGGTGATCTCGGCCGGCGCCGGCAGGGGTACCGCGTCGGCCTGCCGCTGCTGCCAGAGCTGCAGCGCAACCACCCGCGCGGCGGCCTCCTCGACCCGCTCTCGCGGGATCTCGCCGCTCGCGATCGCATCGGCCACGACGCGGTGGGTACGGCGGGTGTCGGGCGGCATCAGCAGCAGGTCGGCGCCAGCGTTGAGTGCGTCGACGGCGGGCTTGCCCGGCCGCATCACGGCACCCATGCCCATCGAGTCGGTGATCGCCACTCCTTCGAAACCGAGCTCGTCGCGGAGGAACTCGTAGGCCTCCGGCGCGAGGCTGGTCGGGACGCCGGGTGTGATGGCCGGAACGTTGAGGTGGCCCACCATGATCGCCGGAGCGCCTGCGTCCACGGCGGCCTCGAACGGCAGCAGGTCACGCTGCCTCAGGGTCTCGAGCGACTCGTGGATCACGGGGAGCACCACATGGCTGTCGGCGGTCGCGGAGCCGTGGCCGGGGAAGTGCTTGGTCGTCGACACCAGGCCGCTCGCGTCGTAGCCCGGTACGGCCGCCCGCACGGCGGCGGCGGCCGTCTTCGGGTCCTCCGAGGCGGACCGCGAGCCGATGATGGGGTCGGCCGCCCCGATGGTGACGTCGGCAACGGGCGCGAACACCCAGGTGAAGCCCAGCATCCGCAGCTCCATGGCCGTGGCGGCGGCGGCGTGCCGGACCACGGTGCCGCCCCGCTTCGGCTCTGCGGCCACCGCATTCCCCGCCTCCTGGAACGGCGGGAAGGTGGTGGCCACGCCGTCCAGATGGGCCACCACTCCGCCTTCCTGGTCGACTCCGATCACCGGCGGGAAGTCCCGGCCGTCGCTGGCGTGCGCCCGGGCCACGGCCGCCGTGGTGGCTCGCACCTGAGCCTCGTCGATGATGTTGTCCCCACCGATCGAGACGCCGGCCAGGTGAAGGTCCCGGACGAGGTCGGCCGCCTCGCCCGCCGAGGTGCCGTAGTAGCGGCCCACGATGACCTGGCCGGCCAGCCGGGCCGGGCTCCAGTCGGCGACCATCTCCTGCGCCCGGGACAGCTCGGTCGGGGTCGGGCCCCAGCTCATCGGCCGGTCGGGGTCGGAGGAGGTGGCGGCGGATCCCTGATCAGGGCTCTCGGGCCGTGCCGTCGATCCTGATGGCGGGTCGGTCTGGCAGCCGACCCCCAGGGCGAGTACCGAGACCACGAGGAACGGGAGGATTCTGCGTCGCATCGCGGGTCACCGTACCTGCTGATCCTCCCCGGCCCGTCATCCGCGAAGCTCGCGGTAGACCTCCGTCACACGTCGTCGGAGATCCTCCACGGTGCCGGTGTTGTCGATGACGTGGGTCGCGATCTTCAACCGCTCCTGGCGGGCCGCCTGCGCGGCCACTCGCGCTTCGGCGTCCTCTCGTGTCATCCCCCGCAGGTCGACCATTCGCTCCACCTGCATCTCTGTCGGCACGTCGACCACGATCACCGCGTCGAACCCTTCGGCCTGCCCGGTCTCTGCCAGCAGGGGGATGTCGTGCACCACGACATCGTCCGACCCCGCTGATGCCTCGATCTCGGCGCCGCGCTCACGCACGCGCGGATGGATGATGCCCTCGAGCACGCGCCTCTTCTCCGGGTCGGCGAAGACGATCGTGCCCATCGCAGGCCTGTCGAGCTCACCGTGCTCAGTCAGTACGTCGCGGCCGAACGCCTCGACCACCTCCCGCAGCCCCTCGGTGCCGGCAGCCACGACCTCGCGGGCCAGGACGTCGGCGTCGATGATCACCGCCCCCAGCTCGTCGAGGATCGCGGACACCGTGCTCTTTCCGGACGCGACTCCCCCGGTCAGCCCCACACGCTTCATCGCCCCAACCCTAGTGCGGGTTGCGGGCTCACTACTCGCTACCCCGCCCCGTCGGGCCACGCAGTTCTCGCTATGGACTTCCGCCAATCGGAGGACGAGCGTGGACGAAAGGTCGCCCCGCGAGTCCACCAGCTCGCCGGGTCAGCTCGAGAGGAGCCGAGTCGTGGACATGAAGCTCGAGGTTGTGGTGGTGCCGGTCGCGAATGTGGACCGGGCCAAGGATTTCTACAAGTCGCTCGGCTGGCGCGAGGACGCAGACTTCGCACCCGCGCCGGACTATCGGGTGGTGCAGGTGACGCCTCCGGGCTCGGACTGCTCGGTGATCTTCGGCAGCGGAATCACCTCGGCCGCCCCGGGCTCGGCGGAGGGTCTGATGCTGGCGGTCTCCGACATCGAGGCGGCGCGGCAGGAGCTCGCTGCCCGCGGTGCCGACGTCGGCGAGGTGTTCCATCCCGCTGACGGGGTGTTCATCCACGCCGGCGGTGCGGAACGTGCGCCCGGTCCTGCGCCGGACCGCTCCAGCTACGGCTCGTACCTGTCCTTCGATGATCCCGATGGCAACGCCTGGTTCGTGCAGGAGGTCACCAGCAGGCTGCCCGGGCGCGTCGCACCCGGCCAGGTGGGCTACGACTCGACCCCGGAGCTGGCCGAGGCACTTCGTCGTGCGGAGACCGCGCACGGCAAGCATGAGGCGGAGCTCGGAGAGCACGATGCGAACTGGCCGGACTGGTACGCCCAGTACATGGTGGAGGAACGCAGCGCACAGTAGCGGCTGTCACGCCGCGATGACGTGGCCTCAGGCCGACGGGCGCATGGAAGGCTCCCGCCGGTCCAGACCTCGTTCGGCGTCTCCACGCAACGGAGCGAGCAGTCGGGGGTGCGCGAGGGCTTCTTTCGGTTCAGGGGCCGGCCTCGATGACCCCTTGGACCTCGGCGAGGTCGAGGTCGAACGGACCGATCCGCGTCAACACCCACGAGGCGCCTCGGTCCAGCCAGGGCACGGGATCCTGGTCAGGCCGTAGATCGACTACCAGCTCGAAGCCCGGCTGCGGGGAGTGGTCGGCGAGGCCGGCGGTCACCTCCTCCAGGTCGCGAGGCCGGTCCAGGCCGATGACGAAGAATCCGTCATGCCTCGCGGCCCGGCGAACGGGAGCCGGGTTGCCGAACCGCCCCGCCAGCCAGATCGGCACAGCAGGTGCGGGACGGAAGCGCACTCCACGGGCGGCGTAGTGGACGTCGTGGTGGTCCACCTCACCGCCGGACAACAGGGCGGTGAGGACCTCGAGCCCCTCATCGAGCATCCGGCCGCGAGCCCTCGGGTCCGACTCGTCCCGGAAGGCACTGAACTCTCCCAACCCGTCGTCGCCCAGGCCCAGGCCGAGCACGAACCGGCCACCCGAAAGCACCGCCAGGCTCGCGGCCTGCCGGGCCACCACCTGCGGTCGGCGGCGCGCCAGCGGGGTCACCATCGGCCCGAACACCAACCTTGTGGTCCGCATCGCGACGGCCGCGCAGCAGGTCCACACATCGGCGATAGCGGTGACTCGTTCGCCGTACTGCAGGTGGTCCCAGACGAAGAAGCCCTCCCAGCCGGCCGACTCGGCGGCGGCAGCCAGGTCGCCGATGAGGCCCGGGTCGGCCAGGACATCGAAGGGAGCGACGAAGAGCCCGCGGCGCGTGGTCATGATCCCGATCATGCCGCCCCGCCGCAGCCGATGGTCGGACCGCAACAGTGAGGCGCCGGTAGCGTCGGGCGAGTGGACGAGCCGGTCGACCTCCGCCCGGGAGACCGGGTGGCGCTCCTGCAGCCGGGCTCATCGGCGTACGTCCGCGTCGTCATCAGCCTCCTGGTGCGCGGCATCTTCCCCGTGCCGCTCGACCCGCGGCTGACGAAGATCGAACGCGACCGGATCCTCTCCGACATACGCCCCCGTCTCGTGGTGGACACCCCAGAGCTGTTCACCGCGGTGGCAGTGGACGATCAAGGCGGACTCCCCCTCGGCCGCCCGATGCACGTCACGAGCGGCACCACCGGACGCCCGAAGCCGGTCGACTCGGGCCTCCTGAGCGAGTCCCTGGCCCGCGCCCTCCTGGCCGAGGAGCGCGACCTGTGGGGCTTCGCCGAGGACGACGTCAACCTGGTGCTCAGCCCGCTGCACCACTCCGCTCCCCTGCGCTTCGCAATGGGAACCATGCTGGCGGGCGGCCGGATCGCGGTCCCCGGCCCGTTCGACCCTGTCGCGGTCACCGAGACGATCGCGCGTGAACGCCCCACGTCGATGTTCTGCGTACCCACCCACCTGCAGCGCCTGTTCGCGCACTGGGACCGGCATGGCTCCCCTGACCTGTCCTCGTTCCGCCTGGTCGCGCATGCCGGCGCGCCCTGCCCGCCGATGGTCAAGCGGCGCCTGATCGAGCTGTTCCCCGAAGGTTCCACGTGGGAGTTCTACGGCGCGACCGAGGGACAGTTCACGGCCTGCCGCAGCGAGGAGTGGCTGGAGCGCCCGGGCACGGTCGGCCGGGCCCGCCCGGGACGGGAGCTTTCGGTGGACCCCGACGGCACGATCTGGTGCACGGTGCCCGAGCACGCGCGGTTTACCTACTTCGGCGACCCGGACAAGACTGCGGCGGCCTGGCGCGACACCCCGGACGGGCGGGCGTTCACCGTCGGCGACGCCGGACGGATCGACGATGAGGGCTATCTCTACCTCGACGGGCGGCGCACTGACCTGATCATCACCGGGGGCGTCAACGTCTACCCGCTCGAGGTCGAGAACGCCCTCCGCGAGCTGCCCGGGGTCGAGGACGTCGCCGTCTTCGGCGTGCCCGACGACCACTGGGGACAGCTCGTCTGTGCTGCGGTGGTCGGGTCGGCCACGGAGCCCGAGCTGACGGCGTACGCGCGGGAACGGCTCTCGCCGCCGAAGCGACCCAAGACCTGGACGTTCCTCGAGGACCTGCCGCGTACGTCGACCGGCAAAGTTCGCCGCGACGAGCTGGGCTAGGACGCTTGCTCTCCGGTGAAGGTGCGCCGGTACTGCTGCGGGCTGACCCCGCGAGCACGCGAGAAGTGGTGGCGCATGGCGGCGGCGTTGCCGAAGCCGACCTCGCCCGCGATCCAGTCGACCGGGTGGTCGGTGAGCTCGAGGTACTCCTCGGCGGCCTGCACCCGCTGCGCGATCACCCAGCTGTGCGGCGTCGTCCCGGTCTCGGCACGGAACCGGCGGGCGAACGTGCGCGGCGACATGTGGCTGCGTCGAGCGAGCTCCTCAACGCTGAGGTCCTCACCGAGGTGCTCGGTGATCCACGTGAGCAGCGGCCCGAGCGTCTCGGCGTCGCAGTCGGGTACGGCGCGCGCGATGAACTGTGCCTGCCCGCCCGAGCGGTGCGGCGGCACCACCATGCGACGTGCCGCGGCCGCCGCCACCCGGGCACCGAACTGCTGGCGCATCACGTGCAGTGACGCGTCCAGGCCGGCTGCCGAGCCGGCGCCGGTCACGATCGTGCCGTCCTGGACGTAGAGCACGTTCTCGTCCACCAGCGCCCTCGGGAAGCGCCTCACGAACTCGTCGACGTGGCGCCAGTGCGTGGTGCACCGACGTCCGTCGAGCAGGCCGGCCTCACCGAGGATGAACGCCCCGGTGCAGTGGGCGAGGACCAAGGCGTCCCGCTCGTGGGCCGCCAGGACCGTGGCCGCCACCTCCGGCGAGGGCGCCAGGTAGTCGCGTTTGGGGGCGATGCAGACCAGGTCGGCGTCGGCGGCCGCGTCCAGACCGTGCTCGACGTGGAGGTCGTAACCCGACGGGCCGCGCACGCGACCCGGGTTCGGAGTCGCGACCACGAAGTCGAAGACCGGGTTGTCGTCCTCGGGGTGGTAGGGCTCGGACCACACCTCGCACATCGCGCCGAGGCCGAAGGGCTCGACTCCGTCCTGGACGAGTACGGCCACCTTGTGCATGGAACGATCCTGCCTCACAACTGGCAGAAAATCAACGTAGGATGTCATTCCTGCCACTCGTGGCGGGAACCCGACGGGGGCATGATTACTGCCATGACCTACTTGATCGTGTTCCTGCTGGTCGCGGCGGTGATGAGTGCCGAGACCATTCGCCTGCTCTTCCATGACGGCCGCGGTCCGCAGCGTCCGCCCCGGTCCCACTTCGACGACCCGGTGTTCCGCTCACCGGTGGCCCGCTGACGACACCTTTCCGGGGGAAATGAAAAGACCCGCCTCCTCGGAGGCGGGTCTTTCATCGTTCTCAGGGGTCAGCTGTCGCCGCCGGTGAGCTTCTCACGGAGCGCCTGGAGCGCCTCGTCGGAGGCCAGCGACCCGGAGCCGTTGCCCTCCTCGCCCTGCTCGGGCTGCTCCTCGCCGCCGGAGGAGTACGACGTGGCCTCGCCGGCGTCGACCTCGGCCTTGGCCGCCTCGGACTGCTGCTTGACGTGAGCCTCCCAGCGGGCGTGCGCCTTGGCGTACTGCTCCTCCCAGACCGCGCGCTGGTCGTCGTAGCCCTCGAGCCACTCGCCGGTCTCGGGGTCGAAGCCCTCGGGGTAGACGTAGTTGCCCTGCTCGTCGTAGGTCGCCGTCATGCCGTACATGGTGGGGTCGAAGTCCTCGACCTCGACCGCGGTCGCGGTCTCGTTGGCCTGCTTGAGGGACAGCGAGATCCGGCGACGCTCGAGGTCGATGTCGATGATCTTGACCATGACGTCGTCGTTGACCTGGACGACCTGCTCGGGGATCTCCACGTGGCGCTCGGCCAGCTCGGAGATGTGCACCAGGCCCTCGATGCCCTCCTCGACCCGCACGAACGAGCCGAACGGCACCAGCTTGGTGACCTTGCCCGGCACGATCTGACCGATCTGGTGGGTCCGGGCGAAGTGCTGCCACGGGTCCTCCTGGGTCGCCTTCAGCGACAGGGAGACGCGCTCGCGGTCCATGTCCACGTCAAGCACCTCGACGGTGACCTCGTCGCCCACGGCGACGACCTCGCTCGGG
>JBJMIQ010000182.1:0-5265 GCA_045806805.1 Nocardioides sp.
ATCTGGGCGTTCCACTGCTCCACTGGGAGGAGCTCGCGGAACTCCAGGGTCCAGCGGTCCCCCTCGACCGCGACCTCCTGCTCGGGTAGCGGCAGCGACACGCCTCCGCGCGCGGCCTCGCGCGTGAGTCGGAGCTCTCCGACCTCCTTGAGCAGGGCCAGGGACTCGGCCGCAGTCCCGTCGTCGATGGACTTCTGGGCAGCGGGGTAGTCGAGCCTGGCCGTCGACCTGACCCGGGCCCGCTCGACCGTCACGTCGGTGCCCTCGCCCGCGTCGTCGACCTTGATCGTCCAGAGCAGGGCTGGCCGCACCTGGTCGGGCAGGAGCGACCCCGCGTCCTCCGAGATCCCCTTCGGATGCAGCGGCACCTTGGAGTCAGCTCCGTAGAGCGTCTCGCCGCGGCGGTTGGCCTCGAGGTCGATCGGGTCGCCAGGGGTGATGAAGGCGGCGAGGTCGGCGATGGCGTAGTGGACGACGTAGCCGTCACCGTCGCGCTCGATGTGGAGGGCCTGGTCGAGGTCCATCGACGACGTCGGGTCGATCGTGACGAACGGGAGATCGGTGCGGTCGAGGTCCGGGAGGCGGGGGTTCGCTGCCGCCGCCGTTGCGGCCTCCTCGACCTCTGGCGGGAACTCGGGAGTCACCTCCAGCTCAGCCTGGATCGCCGCCACGCCGTCTCGCAGCGTCGTCGCGGCGACGCCGTCGTCGGCCCGCCGGACCCTGACCACGCGCTCGGTCGACATGCGTCTCACCCTAGCCTTGACCCGTGCTGGTTCTCCTCCCCCCGAGCGAGGGCAAGGCCGCCCCGCGCCGGGGCCAGGCCCTGGACCTCGACGGGCTCGCCTTCCCCGGACTCGGCCCCACACGCGAGCGGGTGCTGGGGGCGCTGGTGGCGCTGTGCTCGGGCGACCGTGAGGTCGCGGTTGCGACCCTGGGGATCGGATCGACCCAGCACGACCTGCTCGACCTGAACCGTCGGCTCCCCGGCGCGCCGACTGCCCGGGCGGACCGGGTCTACACCGGGGTCCTGTACGACGCCCTCGACCCGGGCTCGCTCTCGAGCGCGGCCAGACGGCGGGCGGCCAGCCGGGTCGCGGTGACCTCCGCCCTCTTCGGACTGCTCCGGCCCGGCGACCGGATCCCGGCGTACCGGCTCTCCGGCGACGCCACCCTGCCCGGCCTCGGACCCGTCGCCGCGGCATGGCGGCCGGTGTTGGGTCCGGCCGTCCATGAGGCCGTCGGCAACGGCCTGCTGGTCGACCTTCGCTCGACGACGTACGCCGCCTTCTGGCGAGCGTCGCCATCACGCGCTGTCCCGGTCGCAACGGTCCGCGTCCTGCACGAGACGGGCGGCAGGCGGCAGGTGGTGAGCCACTTCAACAAGGCGACCAAGGGCCGGATCGTCCGGGCGCTGCTCGAGGACGGAGCCAATCCCCGCTCCCCCGCCGCGCTCGCCGACGTGCTGCGCGACCTGGGGTGGAAGGTCGAGGAAGGTGAGTCCGGCCGCGGCGGCACCCCGCTCGACGTGGTCGTCGACGAGCTCTGAACCCTGGTTCCTAGCGGGGCGGGCTCCCGGAGTGGTGTGAGGCGTAGTGCTGGCGTAGCAGGTCCGCGCCCCAGTCGTCGCGCAGGTGACGCCAGACCGAGTGGGCGTGGTTCGCGTCGTCCTGGGTGTTGTCGTACTCGATGAGGAACTCGGGCGCCAGCACGCAGTAGTAGTGACCTCGACCGGGCTCGACCGGCCCCGCCCAGGCGAACCGGATGCGTTCCAGCCCGGCGGCCTCGGCCTCCCGCCAGCAGCGTTGGGCGTAGGGCTCCGGGGCGCGGTCGAGGTAGCGCCGGATGAGCTGGTCGAGGGTCTCCCGCTGGTGGGGGCGCAGCAGGTCGCGGGTGATGCCCTTGGGCAGTCGCGCGGGGTCCGCGACCGGGTCGTAGCGGGTGAGGATGTCGTCCGGAGCGACGTCCGCGCAGATGCCGAGCGCTCGCTGCTCGGAGTCGAGTCCCGCAGCCAGCTCCCGCGCAAGGTCCTCCTCGGGTCCGAGGATCCGCCGACCGGCCTGACGACCCGAGGGAACCCGGGCCGGCTCGGCGCCGATGAAGTGCGGGGTGAGGGAGGCGCCGGCAGCAGTGACGATCACGTGCACGGCGAGGTGGTGCCCGTTGATGCGCCAACCCCACGGTTCGTCGTCGTCGGGATCGCCGAGGATCCGCAGCCAGTACCGGTCGCCGTCCGGCGGAGCGCCGCTCGTGAGCTCGCGCCGGACTCGTTCGATCTCGACGGCACCCAACGCCAGCTCGCCGCCACCCGGCGAGTGGGCCAACGTCAACAGGGCTAGCGCGAGCGAGTGCTGCTGTGCGGTGACGTCCTCGAGTGGTAGCCCGGGCCGGTCTCCCGGCAAGTAGGTCCACTCCCGCAATCGGGGATCATCGAGGTCGCCCCGGGCGAGGACACGCTGTCGATCATCGAGGCTGTCGAGCAGGGCGCGAGCACAACGCGCGGCTTCTGCGATCGGCATACCCACGAGCGTAGGCCTACCAGCGCGGGCCGGCCGCGAACATGTCGTTGCCCGGGGGCAGGGCGTTGTACATCCGCAACGACGAGTGTGGCTCGTCGCCGCCGCGGCCGCCTGTGAAGAACGACAGCACGGTCACCGAGCCGGGGCTGAGCTCCATCCGGAACAGCGACGTCAGCGGGGCGTCGACGGCGTGCGCGACGAGGGTCTTGATCGGGGTGACGTGACTGACCACCACGACGGTCTTGCCTGCGTGGGCGTCGAGCATGCGCTGCAGTCCGGCCAGCACCCTCTGCTCCACGGACCGGAACGACTCACCGCTGCCACCGGGCGCGACGTCGAGGGAGCCGAGCCACTTGTCGAGGTCGGCCTGGTGCTTCTCGGCGACCTCGGTGAAGGTCATTCCGTCCCAGGCCCCGAACTCCATCTCCGCGAAGCCGGGCTCCTCCTGCAGCGGGTGGCCGAGTGCCTCGGCGAGGATCTCCGCGGACTCCCGGGTGCGGCGTACGGGCGAGGTCACCACCGCGTCCAGCCGGTCGGCCAGCGGCGAGAGCCACGAGGCGACCGAGCGGATCTGGTCGCGGCCTTCGTCACTGAGGCCGGGGTTGGCACTGGCGAGTCCGCCGGAGAACCGTTTCTCCGTGGTGTGGGCCGTGACCCCGTGCCGGACCAGCACCAGCGTCGTGGGCGGGCCCGCGGACGGTGACCAGCCGCGTTGGCGCGGCTCGCCCTGGGGTTGCTCCGAGGGGCTCTCGATCTCTTCGATGAGGGACTCCGGCTCCGCGCCACCCAGGGTCACGCCGTCCCGCTTGCCGTCCAGTGCCTCATTGGCCAGCCGGTCGGCGTGCTTGTTCTGCTCCCGTGGCACCCAGGTGTACGTCGTCCCGAACGGCGCCAGCCGGTTGGCCTCGAGCGCCAGCGGCTTCATGTCGACGTGCTTGATCTTCCAGTTGCCGGACATCTGCTCCACGACGAGCTTGGAGTCCATCCGGACCTCGATCTCGGCCTCCGGCGCCAGGTCTGCGGCCATCGTCAGGCCGGCGATCAGGCCGCGGTACTCGGCGACGTTGTTGCTGGCCACGCCGATGGTCGTGCCGTCCTCGGCGATCACCTCGCCGGTGTCGGCGTCCTTGAGCACGGCGCCGTACGCCGCCGGACCGGGGTTGCCGCGCGAACCGCCGTCGGCCTCGATGAGGACGGCGCGCGGTTGGCTCACAGTCCGGACTCCTCCGTGCGGACCAGGATCCGCTGGCACTCCTCGCAGCGGAGCACCTCGTCCTCGGCGGCGGCGCGGAGCTTGCCCAGCTCGGCGTTGTCGAGGCCGATCATGCAGCCGGTGCACTGGCGGGCCCGCAGCGCCGCGGCGCCGACGCCGTTCTTGGCGGCCCGGAGGCGGTCGTAGAGCGCCGCCAGGTCGTCGGGCACGCCCGCGGCCACCGGCTCGCGCTTCTCGGCGAGCCGGGCGAGCTCGGCGTCGATCTCGGCGTAACGGGCGTCGCGCGCCTCCTCCAGGGTGGCGTTGCGGGCGTCGGCATCGGCGAGCTGGGCGGTGAGCTCGTCGAGCGAGCGCTGGGCGTCCTCGAGCCGGGCCATCACCTCGAGCTCCTCGTCCTCGAGGCTGGTGAGGCGTCGCTCGAGCGACTCCATCTCGTGCTGCATGCGCTCGAGGTCCTTCGGGTTGCTCACCAGGCCCTGGTCCATGCGGGTGCGGTCGCGGTCGCGGCGGGTCTTGACCTGCTCGACGTCGGCGTCGACCTTGGTCTGCTCGGCCGTGAGGTCGTCGACCAGGATCCGCGCGTCGCGGGCCTGGTCGTCGAGGTCGCGCCGGGTCATCGTCAGCGCCGCGAGGTCGTCGTGCTCGGGGAGGGTGCCGCGCTGGTAGCGCAGCAGGTCGGCGCGCGAGTCGAGCTCCTGCAGGTCGAGCAGCGTCAGCTGGGCGGCGGGGTCGGCTTTCAGGGTGTCTCCTCGAATCAGGTGCGGAACGTCCAGGCGTCGGTGCACAGGGTGCTCACGCGGGTCTCCACCGTATCGAGGCCATCCAGTGCTGCCGCGAGCCGAGCCTCCACGTGCGGCAGCCACGTCCACTCGGCGGCCCAGTGGGCGACGTCCACCAGGGCCGGGCCGCCTCTCTCGACGAACTCCGTCGCGGGGTGGTGGCGCAGGTCGCTGGTCACGAACACGTCGGCTCCGCTGCCCAGCGCGTCGCCGAGGAGGAAGTCACCGGCTCCCCCGGCGACGGCCACCCGGCGGACGGGCCGGTCCGGGTCCCCGGCGACGAGGACGCCGCGCGCGGTCTGCGGCAGCGCCTGCGCGACGTACGCCGTGAAGTCGCGCAGCGTGGTGGGCTCGACGTCGCCCACCCGGCCGGCCCCCGTGCTCGCTGTGCCGCCGTCGGCGAGCTCGACCACGTCCCACGCGGGTGTCTCGTAGGGGTGCGCGCCGTGCATCGCTGCGACCACTTCACTGCGGCGGCGGCGGTCGAGCACCACCTCGATCCGCGCCTCGCCGACGACCTCCAGGTCGCCGACGCGCCCGACGGCGGGACGAGCACCCTCGAGCGGGCGGAACCGGCCCTCGCCCGGCGACGTGAACGAGGCGGACTCGTAGTCCCCGATCCGTCCCGCGCCCGCCTCCGAGAGGACGCCACGCATCCGTGCGGCGTCGGCCTCCGGGATGTACACCGTGAGCTTGTCCAGCGGCGTGCGCTCGGCCCGCAGCGGCCGGACGGTCGTGAGTTCCAGGGCCGCCGCCA
>JBJMIQ010000183.1:0-3832 GCA_045806805.1 Nocardioides sp.
GCTGTTGACCCACTGGTTGGTCACGACGCTGATCTCACTGGCGTGGTGGAGCACACCCGCGATGAACTGCCGGCCCACCTTCGAGAGCTGGTACTCCGCCCCGGCCTCGAAGAACGCGTTGCGGTCGCCCTCGAACAGCGAGACGTGGGTGTGCATGCCCGAGCCCGGATGGGTGGTGAACGGCTTGGGCATGAAGGTGGCCCAGATCCCCTGGCTGAGCGCCACCTCCCGGATCACCGTGCGGAAGGTCATGATGTTGTCGGCAGTCGAGAGGGCGTCCGCGTAACGGAGGTCGATCTCCTGCTGGCCGGGCCCGCCCTCGTGGTGGCTGAACTCGACCGAGATCCCCATCGACTCCAGCATCGTGATTGCCTCGCGGCGGAAGTCGGCGCCCATCGACTGGGCGGTGTGGTCGAAGAACCCGCTGCGGTCGACCGGCACCGGGTCCTCACCCGGCACCGGAGCGTTCTTGAACAGGTAGAACTCGATCTCGGGGTGGGTGTAGAAGGTAAAGCCCTTGTCGGCGGCAGTGCCGAGCGTGCGCTTCAGCACGTAGCGCGGGTCGGCGTAGGACGCGCCTCCGTCGGGCATGACGATGTCGCAGAACATCCGGGCCGTGGAGGGGCCCTCACCGCGCCACGGCAGGATCTGGAATGTCGACGCGTCGGGCTTGGCCAGCATGTCGGCCTCGTAGACCCGGGCGAGCCCCTCGATGGCGGATCCGTCGAAACCGATCCCCTCCTCGAAGGCGTTGTCGAGCTCGGCCGGAGCCACCGCCACGGACTTCAAGAAGCCCAGCACGTCGGTGAACCAGAGGCGCACGAACCGCACGTCTCGCTCCTCGAGTGCCCGGAGCACGAAGTCTTCCTGCTTGCCCATGTGCACACTATGTCGCACCGGTGTTACGCCCGGATGTCCCGCGCCCGCAACACGCGGGTACGCCCGAACGCGGCCGCGGCCGTCAGTCTGTGGCTACGACGCGCACGCAGCAACCGCCGTCCATGGGATCGAGCTCGGCCCGGACCCCCGAGCACCCGAGCCGGTCGGCGACTGAGCAGACGAAGGCCAGGTTCATGCCGCACACGAGCTCGCGGTGGTCACCGGCGAGCCGGTCGAACGGACAGTTGGCGAGCACCAGGTCGTCCTCGACCTTCGGCTCGTACCCGAACGGGGCGAGCGTGTTGGCGAGCCGGTCGAGCTCCCCCGCACGGTGCTGGTGAGTCGGGGCCGGCGCGTCCTGGACGGCGCGCTGCGCCGCGGCGTCCGACGCGGCCACGATGGCCTGCTCCATGGGCGTTCCGTCCAGCGATCGTTCGATCGCGTCCGCCAGCACCTCGGCCGCGAGGTCGTAGCGTCGTTGCGGCAGGCTGACCGACACCTCGCGTTCCGAACGGCGGTAGAGCTTGGCCGGCCGCCCCGCCCCCGGCCCGGTGCGACCGGTGAGTCGGCGGAACTCGGTGACCAACAGGCCCTCGTCGACGAGCCGGTCGAGGTGGAACTTCGCGGTGTGCCGGGGGACCTCGACCCCCTGCGCGGCCTGCTCGCGACTCACCGGCTCTTCCTGGTCGGAGACGAAGCGGTAGAGCGCCCGGCGTACCGGATCGGCGAGCGACCCCAGCGTGGTCACCCGCCGGGCGAAGCCCTCTTCTGCGCTCCTGGCCATGAGGAGTTTCTATCAGATGAATTGCTTGCCGAAAACCCGCACGACAGTCTATCGTCCATTCTGTTATCTCTTACAACGAAGGAGCTCCACCATGGCAACTACCCACGCCTGGAACGGCATGTCGCACGACATGCACGACGTCGCGGCGATCACCCGAGCCGAACCGGCCCACCAGGCCTACCTCGCCCTCTGGGTGGGCTTCGTGGTCCTCCCCCTCGTGGTCGGGCTCGACAAGCTGATCGGGTTCCTGGACGTCAACTGGGAGGGTTACCTCGCAGGCTGGGTCAACAACATCGTGCCCGGATCAGCGTCCGACGCGATGATGGTCGTCGGCATCGTCGAGATCGCGGCAGCCGTACTCGTCGCGGTGGCCCCGCGGATCGGCGCGTACGTCGTCGCCGCGTGGCTGGTCGGCATCATCATCAACCTGCTCAGCCTCGGCAACTACAACGACATCGCGTTGCGTGACCTGGGCCTGATGATCGGGGCCATCGCGCTGGCTCGCCTCGCCGTCACTTACCACGGCAGGGAGGTCGGAGCCGGGCGGAGGCTCTAGTCGCCGCCGGGCCCGGTCCGCGGCACCGCGGCCTCGAGGTCGGCCAACCATGCCGCCGCGCTGGCGTCTGAGGGCATCCGCCAGTCCCCGCGCGGCGACATGGTGCCGCCCGCGCTCACCTTGGGACCGTTGGGCAGTGCCGACCGCTTGAACTGGCTGGCGAAGAACCTCTTGATGAAGACCTCCAGCCACTGGCGGATCTCGGGCAGGTCATAGGCCAGGCGCCGGTCATCGGGGAACCCCGGAGGCCACTCCCCCGCGTCGACGTCGTGCCAGGCGTGCCAGGCCAGAAAGGCGATCCGTCCGGGCCGATGACCGCGACGGATCACGTGGAAGAGAGTGAAGTCCTGCAGCGAGTAGGGGCCGACCGAGTCCTCGGTGGCCTGGGAGTCCTGGCCCTCGCGGTCCGGGATGAGCTCGGGGGTGATCTTCTGGTCGAGGATCTCCTGCAGGACCTCGTTGGTGTCCGTCTCGAAGTCGCCGCTGTCCTCGATGACCCAGCGGATGAGGTGCTGGATGAGCGTCTTGGGCACCCCGGTGTTGACGGCGTAGTGGGACATCTGGTCGCCCACGCCATAGGTGCACCAGCCGAGCGCGAGCTCGCTGAGGTCGCCGGTGCCGAGCACGATGCCGCCGCGGTGGTTGGCCAGCCGGAAGAGGTAGTCGGTGCGCAGCCCCGCCTGGACGTTCTCGAAGGTGACGTCGTAGACCTCCTCACCCTCGGCGAACGGGTGGTCGATGTCGGCGAGCATCTGCCGCGCCGCGGCCGTGATGTCGAGCTCCTCGAAGTTCACACCGAGGCTCTTCGAGAGGCGGGTGGCGTAGGACTTCGTCGACTCCCCGGTGGCGAACCCGGGCATCGTGAACGCGTGGATGTCGCTGCGCGGGCGTCCGAGACGATCCATCGCCTTCGCCGCCACGATCAGCGCGTGGGTGGAGTCGAGGCCGCCGCTGACACCGATGATGATCTTCGGCTGGCCGATGGAGTGGAGCCGCTGCTCGAGTCCGGAGACCTGGATGTTGTAGGCCTCGTAGCAGTCCAGGGCGAGTCGCTCGGGGTCGTCGGGAACGAACGGGAACCGGTCGACCTTGCGGCGGAGCCCGATGTCCCCCGTGGGGGGCTGGAGGTCGAAGGTGATCGTGCGGAACTGGCTCGTCGAGGTCTTGGCGAGCCGGGCCTCGAGACCTCGGCGGTTGTCGTCGAACGTCCCTTGCCGCAGCCGGTCCTGCCGGATCCGGTCGAGGTCGACATCGGCCACGCTGCGACGCGGGCTGTCGGGGAACCGGTCGCTCTCGTCGAGGAGCTCCCCGCACTCGTAGATCATCGTCTGGCCGTCCCAGGACAGGTCGGTCGTCGACTCGCCCTGGCCCCCGGCAGCGAAGGCGTACGCCGCCACGCATCGGGCGCTGGCGCTGCGGACCAGCAGACGCCGGTCCTCCGCTCGGGCCACCGTGATCGGGCTGCCCGAGAGGTTCACCAGCACGGTCGCGCCAGCCAGCGCCGCCTCGGAGCTGGGCGGGATCGGCACCCACATGTCCTCGCAGACCTCGGCGTGCAGCCGTAGTCCGCGGACGTCGGTGGCCTCGAACACCAGGTCCGGCCCGAACGGTAC
>JBJMIQ010000184.1:0-2658 GCA_045806805.1 Nocardioides sp.
TGACGGGGTCGTAGGTGGCCTCGGAGTCCAGCGACGGCTCGACGCCTTCGGGCATGTTGTGCGCGGCGAACACGGCGGTGGCGATCTCACCGATGGCCATGCCCTGGTCGGTGCCCCTGACGCCGAACCGCCCGTGGGAGAACTCGATGTCGTCGGCGGAGGCCTCGAGCAGGTGGGCCGCGATCGGCTTGGCCTTCTCGATCACCTTGTCGGCAGCCCGGACCAGTGCCTCGCCGCCCACCACGAGGGACCGCGAGCCGTAGGTGTCCAGGCCCTTGTGGGCGATCTGGGTGTCGCCGTGCAGGACCTCGACGTCCTCGAACGCCACCCCCAGCCGGTCAGCGACGATCTGGCTGAACGCCGTCTCGTGACCCTGCCCGTGGGCGCTGGCACCGGTGACGACCTCGACCTTGCCGGTCGCCAGCATCCGCACGCTGGCGTGCTCCCAGCCACCGGCACCGTAGTCGAGCGAGCCCAGGACCCGGGAAGGCGCGAGCCCGCACATCTCGGTGAAGGTGGAGATGCCGATGCCCAGCTGGACCTTGTCCCCCTCCTCGCGGCGCTTCTTCTGCTCGGCGCGGAGCTCGTCGTAGCCGAACATCTCCTTGGCCCGGGCGGTCGCGGCCTCGTAGTTGCCGGAGTCATACTCGAGGCCGCACACCGTGGTGAACGGGAACTCCTCGTGCTTGATCCAGTTCTTCTCGCGGATCTCCAGGGGATCGACGCCCACCTCGACGGCGAGCTCGTCCATCATCCGTTCGATGGCGTAGGTCGCCTCCGGCCGGCCGGCACCCCGGTAGGCGTCGGTCCAGGTCTTGTTGGTCAGCACTGTCTGGCAGCTGAACCGATAGGACGGGAACTTGTAGATCGCGTTGAACATGAACGCGCCGAGCACCGGGACACCGCCGCCGACGATTGCGACGTGGGAGCCGAGGTCGGCCAGCAGGTCAACCTTGAAGCCCGTGACCGTGCCGTCCTTCTCGGCCGCGAGGGTGAGCCGCTGCCACTGGTCGCGGCCGTGGTGGGCCGCCATCAGGGACTCCGAGCGTGTCTCGGTGTACTTCACCGGCTTCCCGAGGCGCCGGGCGAGCGCGAAGGCCACCCATTCCTCCGGGGTCGTCTGCAGCTTGCCCCCGAAGCCACCGCCGACGTCCGGCGCGATCACCCGGATCTTGGACTCGGGCACCCCGGTGGTCGCCGCGAGGGCGAAGCGCACGATGTGGGGCACCTGCGTCGCCGACCACATGGTGATCTGTTCGCCGGTCGGGTCGACGACGACGGAGCGGGGCTCCATGAAGGCGGGGATCAGGCGCTGCTGGCGGTACTCCCGCTCGATCAGGATCCCGTCGCTTCGGGCCTTCTGGATCGCGTCCTCCACGTTGCCGCCGGTGCCGGCCTCGGAGGAGTCGAAGACCCAGAGGGCGCTCTTGTTGGTCCCGAGTTCCGGGTGGGCGATGGCCCCACCATTGTCGGCATCTGCCTCCGCGGCCTCCTTCAGGTCCAGCGCGGCCGGCAGCTCGTCGTACTCGACGTCGACGAGCTCGGCGGCGTCCCGCGCCTCGGCCGCGCTACGCGCCACGACCACGGCGACGATCTCGCCGGCGAACGACGCCCGGTCCACGGCGACGGGCGTGTGCGTCGGCGTCTTCTGGTCGGGCGTGATCGGCCAGGCGTTGATCACCACGCCCTGCTCGTCGGCGATGCCCTGGCCAGTCACGACCGCCACGACGTTGGGGGCCTGTTCCGCAGCCGAGGTGTCGATCGAGGTGATGGTGGCGTGAGCGAACGGGCTGCGCACCATGGCCAGGTGCAGCAGTCCGGGGAGGGTGAGGTTGTCGGTCCAGCGGGTGCGACCGGTGATCAGCCGCTGGTCCTCCTTGCGGCGCCTGTCCCGACCGATCTCGGCGACGGGCCGCTCCTGGGTGGCCGTCATGACCCTGTCCCCGCTGCGTGCTGCACGGCCTTGACGATGTTGTGATAGCCCGTGCACCGGCACAGGTTGCCCTCGAGCCCGAGCCTGATCTCCTCCTCGGAGGGGTTCGGGTTCTCCTTCAACAGGTCGACGCTCTGCATGATCATCCCGGGCGTGCAGAACCCGCACTGCAGCCCGTGGCACTCGCGGAAGGCCTCCTGGACGGGGTGCAGCTCGCCGTTCTGCGCGAGGCCCTCGATCGTGGTGACCTCGCCGCCGTCGGCCTGGACGGCGAGCACGTTGCACGACTTCACGCTGGTGCCGTCGAGGTGCACCGTGCACGCGCCGCAGTTGCTGGTGTCGCAGCCGATGACGGTGCCGGTCTTGCCGAGGCGCTCGCGGAGGTACTGCACGAGGAGCATGCGGGGTTCGACGTCGTCGGAGACGCGGGCCCCGTCGACGGTGAGTGTGATCCGGGTCATGCTGCGCACGCTAGGCGCGCAGGGTTGGTCAGACGTTGGCCGGTGCAGTCCGCCCGAGCACCAGCCGAGCGACCTCGGCGGCCTGGGTGCGGATCTCCGGGATGGCCGTCGACTCCCACAGCGTCCCCTTGCGGGGCGGACCGACGGCGTACAGCCCGGGGACGGGTACGCCGTCGGCGCCGACGACCTGGCCCGAAGGCGTGGAGTCGAGACCGAGCCGCAGCGGATCGGGGGCCACGAGGCCGCGGCGCTGGAGCGCCTGGA
>JBJMIQ010000185.1:0-3540 GCA_045806805.1 Nocardioides sp.
CGGGCGGACCAGCCGCAGCCCGATGATCCGCGACGCCCACGACTTCCGCGCCGGCATCCACGACCGGCTGCTGCGCAAGCTCACCGGCCGGTCGTACTCCGCGCTCGTGCACCCGGTCGCCCGCGACTTCCCGATCGACGAGATGCAGCCCGGCGACGTCTTCTTCCACAACGACGTCTACCGCTCCGAGGGCGGCATCGGACACCTCCCCGACCTCTGCGTCACGGTCCCCGTCTTCAGCGGGGGCACCGTGGTCGCGTTCGTGCAGGCCTTCGGCCACCACGACGATATCGGTGGTGCGGTGCCGGGCTCGATGCCCTCCAACGCCACCAGCGTCTTCGAGGAGGGCCTGATGGTCCCGCCGATCCGGCTGTGGGACGCGGGCGTGCCCAACAAGGCCGCCCTGTCGATCATGACCCGCAACTCCCGGATGCCTGAGTCGCTGGCCGCCGACCTCGACGCCGAGTGCTCCGCCTGCCTCATGGGCGCACGACGGCTGGGCGAGCTCTTCGACAGGTACGGCGTGGAGACGGTCGAGTCCTGCTTCGACGCGATCATCGACCGCACCACGACGACGTACCGGCGCGAGATCCTCGGCCGCATCCCGGTCGGCTCGTGGACCTGGGAGGACTACGCGGAGCACGACGGCGTCGAGGAGCCGAAGCTGCACCGCCAGCGGATCACCCTCACCCGGACGCCGGCCGACGACCCTGAGGGCGAACGGCTGGTCCTCGACTTCGACGGCACGGGTCCGCAGGCCAAGGGGCCGATCAACCACTGCGGTGACCACAGCGACGGGGTCTTCCTGAAGAAGTGGCTGGCGCCGATCCTGCGCAACCTCGCCGACAGCCCTGAGCGGATGGCCGAGCTCGACGTCAACGAGGGCGTCGTACCCCTCATCGAGATGCGGTTCCCCGAGCCCGGGACGCTCCTCACGCCGGTCTTCCCAGCGCCTACCAACGCCCGCACGTTTGTCATCCTCCGGCTGCTGGGCGTGCTGGCGGGTGTGGTCGCGAAGGCAGTCGAGGGTCGGATGCCTGCCGACCAGGAGACCATCCGCTACACGGGGGTGTACGGCGAGGACCTCGACGGCCGCCCCTACCTGATGCGCGAGGTGCTGGGTGGCGGGTCGGGCGGTCGTTTCTATGCCGACGGTGAGGACACCATCCACGTCGTCCCGGACAGCCGGAACCTCCCGTCGGAGTTCACCGAGGCGCGCTTCCCGTTCCGGGTCGAGTCGCTGGGCCTGGCCATGGACAGCGGCGGGCCCGGCCAGCACCGGGGCGGGCTCGGCTACGAGAAGTGCCTCCGGATGCTGAAAGACGCCCACTTCATGTCAATCGCGGACCGTTCGATCCTCGCCTGCTGGGGGGTGAAGGGCGGTCGCGCCGGCAAGCCCTTCCAGGTGACGATCGATCCCGACGGGCCGAACGAGCGCGAGATCGACGCGCTCGCCGACGCCGAGCCCGTTCGGGCGGGTGAGCTGATCCGGATCCGCACCACGGGCGGTGGCGGCTGGGGCCCCCCCTACGATCGCGATCCGGCTCTCGTCGTACGCGACGTCGTCTGGCGCAAGGTGTCCCCGGAGGCCGCGCTCGCGGACTACGGCGTGGTGCTCACCGGTTCGCTCGACACCGACGACCTCGGGTACGACGCCGAGGCCACCGCCTCGCGTCGTGCGGAACGATCCTCGGACGCCTCTCCCTTCTTCGACCGCGGCCCGGGGTATGCCCGACTCGCCGGCGGTGCGACCGAGGCCGAGTTCGACCGGCTGTGAGCATCTCCGAGACCGATCTGGGTCACCTGCGCCGGTGCGTGGAGCTGGCCCGCGAAGCGTTGGACGACGGCGACGAACCGTTCGGTTCGGTGCTGGTCAGCGGCGGAGACGATGTCCTCTTCGAGGACCGCAACCGGGTCAGGGACGGTGACGAGACCCGCCACCCCGAGTTCGAGATCGCCAAGTGGTCAGCCGCCCACCTGAGTGCTTCCGAGCGAGCCGCAGCCACGGTCTACACCTCGGGCGAACACTGCCCGATGTGCTCTGCTGCCCACGGCTGGATGCGGCTCGGGAGGATCGTCTACGCCGTCTCGTCGACGCAGCTGGCGGAGTGGTTGTCTGAGTGGGGCGTTCCGCTTGCGCCCGTCGCCGCGCTGCCGATCGCGACCGTGGTGCCTGGCGCTCGTGTCGAGGGGCCTGTCGCGGAGTTCGAGGCGGAGATGAAGGAGCTGCATCACCGGCGCTTTGGTGGCTGATGCGCTGTCCCCGTCCCCTTCCCGTCCGGCCTTCGGCCGGACGGATCGAGGTGCGTGGTTCCGGTCTGCTCGGGGTTGCGGTGGCCGCTCGCCGTGGGTGCCTGGCTCGCGGTTGGCCCTTGGTTACCGTCCTCCTATGGCGGTGGTGGATAACCCCGATTTCGGAGGCTGGAGTGTCGGTGGTCGCTGATTGACTTTGGTCATGGAAGCCACCAGCGTCGGAGAGCTTGACTCCCCCGCTCAGGTGCTGGCCGCGGCGCGGGTCGAGACCCGAGCGGCCGAAACCGCCGAGGCCCGCCGGTTGCAGCTGGCCGTGGCGTGGGCCGATCAGCATCCGGCGGAGTCCCTGGAAGCGGCGGAGGTGTTCCGGTCCTCTGGTTACTGGGGTGGGTTCGGAGACAACGCGGTGCCGATCGCCGGTCCCGGCGCCCCGCTGGTCGCGGAGTTCTCGGTGGCCGAGTTCGCGGCCGCGGTCGGCCTGTCCACCGACGCCGGCAAGCAATACCTCGGCCAGGCCGTCGAACTCAGGTATCGGCTGCCCCGCCTCTGGAAGCGGGTCATGAAGGGGGAGCTGCCCGCGTGGAAGGCCCGCCGGGTCGCCCACGAGACCATCTCCCGCGCCCTCACCACCGACGCGGCCGCCCACGTGGACCGGCACCTGGCCCCGGTCGCGCACAAGGTCGGGGTCGCCGCCACCGACCGGATGGTCGAAGAGGCAATCGCCCGGCACATGCCCGAGACCGCCGAAGCCACCCGACGGAACGCGGCCGATGGTCGGCACTTCGAGGTCGACCACCACCAGATCTCCTTCGCCGGGACCAGCCTGATCCACGGCGAGCTCGACCTGGCCGACGCCCTGGACCTCGACGCCGCCGTCACCCACCGAGCCGCCCAGCTGAAAGACCTCGGCTGCCCCGAGTCCCTCGACGTGCGCCGCGCGATGGCGATCGGGGAGATCGCCCGCCACCAGCTCGCCCTAGGCCTGGACACCATCAGCGACGGCGACTCTTCGGGGGTTGAGGAAGGCGCCCCGGCGCCTGTCTCGAAACCCCGGAACCCCGGGCGCCAGGTGGTGCTCTACGTCCACCTGCACCAGTCCGCGATCGACGGCGCCAACCCGGTGGGCCGGGTGGAGAACACCCACCAACCGGTCACGGCCGAGCAGATCCGGGGCTGGTGCGGACATCCCGACGCCCGGGTGACCGTCAAACCGGTGATCGACCTGGCCGACCACGTCCACGTCGAGGCCTACGAGGTCCCCGACCGGATCGCCGAAGCCGTCGCCCT
>JBJMIQ010000186.1:0-8757 GCA_045806805.1 Nocardioides sp.
CCGCGACCTTCGACCGGTGGATCACTCCTCCGACGTCGTGGGCACCGCAGCCGCCAGCGCGTCGAGCGCCTGGGTGAAGCACTCCATCGGCGGGGTCACGAGTCCCGCGCCGACCTGGCCGACACCGGCGACCCGGCCGGCCATGCCCGTGTTGATCTGCGGCAGCACCCTGCTGCGGACGACGGACGACACGTCGATGCCCGTGGGTGCGCCGCGGAACTCGAGGATCGGGATGGCGAACGCCGGGTTCTCGCCGACCGTGATGTCGTACATCCGATGCGTCGTCGCGAGTGCGTCGGGGACGCTGCCACCCACGAACCGGACGATCGCCGGTGCCGTCGCCATCGACAGCCCACCGATCCCCGCAGTCTCGGTGATCGCCGAGTCGCCGATGTCCGGGTTGGCGTCGTCCGGGCCGTAGCCGCCGAGGAACAGACCCTCCGGCGTCTTCGCGGGGGCGGTGAACCACTGCCCGCCCGTACCCGCCGTCTGGATCCCGAAGTCGGTCCCGTTGCGCGCCATCACCGTGACCACCGTGGACCCCGGTATGTCGGAGGCGGCGGCTGCCTGGAGCTTGCAGGCGGGCATCCCGAGGTTGAGGAAGAAGTGGTCGTTGCCCGAGATGAAGCGGACCGCCTCCGCGACGTCGGACGTCGGTGCTCCGGAGTCGATCAGCGACGGCAGCACCTCGCGGAGGAACATCAGCGTCCCCGCACGGTTGCGGTTGTGTCCCTCGTCGCCCATCTGCACCATCTGGCCGATGATCGCCTTGACGTCGACAGATCCACCGGCATGTACCGCCTGCTGGAGCAGCGGTCCCAGCACGTCGGTCATCCAGTGCAGCCGGGCCACGACGTCGGATGAGTACGCGCCGTACCGCAGCACCTTGCCCAGCCCCTCGTTCAGCGAGCACCAGGACACCCGGTCGTGCACGTCGTCGCGCAGGCAGAAGACCCACATCGACGGGGACACCACACCGGCCATCGGTCCGACGGCGCCGCGGTGGTGGCACGGCTCCAAAGTGACCGCATCCGCCTCGTCGAAGAGCGGGGTCGCGTCCTCGGGGTCGTCGACCAGCCCCTCGAGGGCGGCAGCCCCCATCAACGCGCCCCGCAGCGGGCCCGAGGCCCGGTCCCAGGTGATCGGGGGCCCGGCGTGCAGGAACTGTCCGGGCTCCAACCCGAGCAGCTCCGATGCCGGGGCGACGTCGACCAGCATCGCCTGGACGCGCAGCATCCGGGCCAGCGCCGCCTCGTTGGCCGCTCTCCGTCGCGGGTCGGCCGCCACGGCGGCGAGATCCGCCTCGGTGCCGGTCATGGGAGGCCGCCAGTCGACGCGGGTGACGTCGACCGCCTGCGACTCCGCGGCATCGGCGAGCAGGTCGACCCCGACCCCGACGACGTGTTCCGGAGCGCTCACCGGCCACCTCGCATCAGCTCGACCGCTCGTCGGGCCGCCCCCGCGTTGGACAGGTGGACCTCGGCCCCCGCCTCGGCCAGCACCCGGACCTGCCGGTCGAGGTCCTGCGGGTCGTGCGTCGTACCGATCACCGACACCACGACCGGGACGTCGGCGGCGGTGACCGCCGGGGCCAGCAGGGCCGCCGGATCGGGTTCGGCGCCGTGCCCCAGCACCACGTCCAGCAGGAGTACCGCGGTCTGCTCGTCGGCAGCGGCCCTGTCCAGGTGCTCCAGCCGCAGGGTCGGGTCGATCATCGGGTGGGCCCGGCCGCCGGTGAGCTCGTCGGCTCCGAAGTCGACCATGGTGAACCGGTCCGTGCCACCCAGCAGCTCGGTGGCGATCAGCCGCGCCTCCTCGCAGAGCGTCCCGCCGACGAAGAGTCCCCTCAGCGCAGACCCGTCGTGAATCAACGACGGGTCAGCGTGTCCGCGCACCGGCCACTGAGGGACGTCGCGGCCCAGTCGCTGGAGGACGTCCTCCGCGGCGGCGGTCAGGTCGGGCTGGCCCGGTCCCAGCAGCGCGAGCGCGACCGGGGTGTCGAGTGAGGCGGCGTACCGCTCGATCTCGTCGGCGACGTCGTCGTCGGGAGGCTTCGACACGAGCGCGATCAGCTCCACGTCGGGGTCGGCGTCGAGCCTGGCCAGGGCGGTGCGGGTCGACAGGCCCCGGACCTCGGCCGAGAGGTCGCGGCCCCCGACTCCCAGAGCCGAGGAGACCCCGACCCCGGCGTGGTCGAGGAGGGTCATCAACTGCTGGCAGCCGGTGCCGGACGCGGCGACGATCCCCACGGGACCGGGGGTGGTCACGTTGGCGAAGCCGAGGCCGAGCCCGCCGAGCACCGCGGTCCCGCAGTCCGGTCCCATCACCAGGAGGTCACGCTCGGCGGCGACCCGCTTGAGGGCGACCTCCTGCTCGAGCGGGACGTTGTCGCTGAACACCATCACGTCGCTGCCGGCGTCGAGGGCGTCCATCGCCTCGACGACGGCGTGGGCGCCGGGCACCGAGATGAGCACGACCGCCCCTGGCGCCAGCCGCAGCGCCGCGGCCGTGGTGCGCGGCGGCGAGAAGGCGGCTGTCGTGTCCGGCGCCCGGGTGGACCCGACGAGTGCGGCATCGACCGCCGCGAGGACGTCGCCGAGCTCTGCGCTCTCGTCGAGCCGCAGGGCGACGACCAGGTCGTCGGGAGCCGCGTCGGGGACGTCGAACCCCATCCCGGTCAGGACCTCGAGGTTGAGCGGCGTGGCCATCGCCACCTGGGCGGCCCGCACGCCGGGCTCCTCCTGCACGGTGCGGCTGACCTGGAGCAGGGTGACCGAGTCGGCGTAGGCGCCGTGCCGGAGCTCGACGTGGTCCCTCATGCCGCGCCGGCCTGTGCACCGGGGGGTCGGTGCCTGAGCTCCTCGAGGGCGAGCCTTGCTCCCCGCAGCAGTCCGGCACCCGAAGTGGCACCGACGGCGCGGAGCTCGGCGGCGCGGCGGACCTCGGTGTCGGTGCCGACCGCGGCCAGGAATCGGCCGAGCTCGGGGAGGACCTCGCCGTGGAGAGCGCAGTCGAGAAGTGTGGCGGAGAGCAGGGTGGTGCGGGCCAGCCCGGCACGCACCGCGGCGTCGATCTCCGGCGTCGGCACGCCGGCCGAGCGGTGGGTGGCTATCCAGCCGCAGATGACGTCATCGCCCAGCGGAGTGAGCCCGGGACCCCTGCCCAGGAGCTGCGGGACCAGCCCGACCACCACGGCCCGGAGCGGGGGAGTGGTGGCCAAGGCCACCCCCTGCGGGACCAGCCCGACCACCACGGCCTGGGGGGTGGCCGCAGCGGTGGCCGGACTGGCCGTCTGGCGGGGGACCGTCTCGCGGCGCAGGCTGGGTACCTGCACGGACACGACACGTCCCACCCTCAACGGTATGTGGTCGAGGTGGAGCGTCCCACCCGCGACGTACGCCGAAGCGCACCGCCACGAGTCGAAGGCACGAATTCGTGTCCGGAGGCCGCAGGGGACCTGGGCCGCCTCGCGGCCCAGCACTCCGACACATCGGGTGCCGCCGGGGCCGTCCAGCGCGACGTACACCGCGTGCGGACCCGCGTGGACGATCGGGACCGGTCCGTCGGGAGCCCTCCGGATGAGGTCCCTGACCCGGGGCGGTGCACTGGCCGGGATGCTGACCGCGGAGCTCATGCTTCCCGACGCTAGTGGTCGCCCGTTACGTTTGCCGATGTGAGGTTGTGCCAACGATCTTCCGGGGAGGGCCGCAAGTATTGATAGCCGGAGATGACGCCGCTGCCGCCCTGGCCCGCGTCGACGCGCTGCACACCGCGCTGACCGACATCGTGCTCGAGGGCGGCGACCTGGACCGGATCGCCGCCGAGGTCGGCAAGGTCCTCGACGTGGGCGTCCTGTTCACCTCCACCGATGGCCGTGAGCGCGCCGCGGCCATCGACCCCGTGCAGCGGGCGGCGCTGGAGACGGCCGGGTTCATCGACGGCTCGGGCCGGGTCCGGGTGGAGCTGATCGCCGGTGACGGCAGCCCGCTGGGTGCGGGACAGCTTCGGTCCCTGCGGGTGGCCGCGGGGGGTGAGGACCTTGCGCGGCTGGTGTGCGGCCGCACCGACGAGCCGATCTCGGAGAACGACGTCCACGCCCTCGAGCGCGCGGCCGCCGTCGCCGCGCTGCTGATCACCCGCGAAGAGGCCGTGACGGCCGTCGAGAACAAGTACCAGGGCGACTTCCTGCGTGACCTGTTCCTGCGTCGGGCGGGCGACGAGCGGTACGTCGAGGAGCACGCCGACGCCTTCGGCTGGGATCTCGACCGGCCCGTGGTGGTCGTGGTCGCCGAGCTCGATCCCCCGCGACCCGGTGAGGACGCGTCGGGCCCCCAGCGTCGGCGATGGCAGGACCGGTTCTCAGCCGCCTGGCGGCAGGTCACGACCTCGCTCGAGAAGGGGGTGCCGAGCGTCGACTTCTCCTCCGAGGTGGTGACCCTGCTGCCGGTCTCCGACGACGACGCGGACCCGTGGCCCGGTGCCGCAGCCGTACGCCGCGTGGTCGCGGCCGTGGCAGGGGACCGGGGCGGCGGACGACGGCCGTTCTCGGTGGGGGTGAGCCGGGTCGCGCGGTCGCTGGGCGAGCTGCCGGACGCCTACTCCCAGGCCCGGCGCACCGTCCAGGTCGGACGACGGATCCACGGCGACGCGTCGACGACCTTCTTCGACCAGCTGGGCGTTCATCGGCTGATCGCGCTGGTGCCCGACGTCGAAGAACTGCAGGCATTCGCGCGTGACGTGCTCGGACCCGTCGCCGAGCCCACCGCCGAGGCGGCGGACCTGCGCGCCACGCTGAGGATCCTCCTCGACACCAACTTCAACGTGGCCGAGGCGGCCCGCCTGCAGTTCTTCCACTACAACACCATGCGCTACCGGGTGGCCAAGCTCGAGCGGCTCCTCGGTCCGCTCTCCTCCGACCCCCACCTGCGGCTCGACGTCGCCGTCGCGTTGCGGGTGCTCGAGATCGCTCCCTGAACGGACGGCGGTGAACATTGACGGCGGACGCGGCGTTCCTTCGGCATCTCTCGCCGTCGAGGGTGTGGGATGGGGGCCACTAACTTGAGGTTCGGAGACCCAGACCCGTGCCCGGGAGGCCCCTGATGTCGATGTTCAAGTGGGAGGTCGTGGACCCTGCCCCGGGTCATCCCGTCGCGCCGCACGAGCGGCTCGCGTGGGGCAAGACCGTCGGCCTCGGCGCCCAGCACGTGATCGCCATGTTCGGCGCCACCTTCGTCTTTCCGATCGTCATGGGGCTCAACCCCAACCTGGCGATCATGATGAGCGGCATCGCCACGATCTGCTTCCTGTTGATCGTGAAGGGCAAGGTGCCCAGCTACCTCGGCACCTCGGCGTCGTTCGTCGGCGGTGCGACCGCGATCTACACCTACTCCGGGTCGGGTGGCCCTGGCGGGCCGGCCGACGTCACCGGCGCCATCCTGGTCAGCGGCGTGGTGCTGGCTTTGGTGGGCCTGTTGATCCATGTCCTCGGTGCGGACGCCGTCAACCGGGTGCTGCCGCCCGTGGTGACCGGTGCCGTTGTCATGCTGATCGGCTTCAACCTGGCGGGCGTCGCTACTAACGTCTACCTGCCGACGGATCCCTGGATCGGCATCCTCACGATGGTCGTGGTGATCCTGATGGCGGTCGGCCTGAAGGGCTTCCTCGGCCGGATCGCGATCTTCCTCGGCCTGGTCTTCGGCTACGTCGTCTCCTGGCTGGCCGACGTCGTCTTCGGCCAGATCACCTCCCCGACCCCCTCCTCGGACGCCAAGGCGATCACCCACGACCGGGTCGACTGGTCCGGCATCTCGGACGCCGCCTGGTTCGGCTTCCCTCAGCACACGGCCGACGGGCTCACCGGCAATCAGGCTCTCGCCGGCAACCTCGACGCGGTCGGCTGGCACCTGCCGTCGTTCTCGATCACGTTCGCGCTGTTGGCCATGCCGGCGGTGATCGCCCTCGTGGCCGAGAACATCGGCCACGTGAAGGCCGTCTCGGGGATGACCGGGGTCGACCTCGACCCGGTGGTCGGGCGCGCCGTCGCCGCCGACGGGATCGGCACCGTGATCACCTCGACGGTCGGTGGGTCGCCGACGACGACGTACGCCGAGAACATCGGCGTGATGGCGGCCACCCGCGTCTACTCCACCGCGGCTTACTACGTCGCGGCCGTGGTGGCGATACTGCTCGGCCTGGTTCCGAAGTTCGGTGCCATAGTCGCAGCCACGCCTGCGGGTGTGCTGGCCGGGATCACGCTGGTGCTCTACGGGATGATCGGCCTGCTCGGCGCCAGGATCTGGATCGAGAACAACGTGAACTTCGCGGACCCGGCCAACCTGGTGCCGATCGGCGCCGGCCTGACCCTCGGGATCGGCTACGGCACGACCGGGTTCTTCTCCGTGAGCGAACAGTTCCAGCTCGGCGGCATCGCCGTCGGCACCATCGTCATCGTCGCCGGCTACCACCTGGCGCGGTGGGTCGAGCCCAGCGGCCTCGAGGGCGCGCCGATGTCGGTCGGCGCCACGGGCGCCTACACCGAGGACCACGCCCCGCCCCACCGGGACCACGACTGATGACCGTCGCGTGAAGCCGGCACCCTTCTCCTACCTCCGACCCACGAGCCTCGGGGAGGCCCTCGAGGCACTGGCGGGGGACTCCGGTGCGAAGGTGTTGGCCGGCGGGCAGAGCCTGGTGCCCCTGCTGTCGATGCGGCTCGCGGCCCCCTCCCTGCTGGTCGACATCAACGGCCTGCCCGATCTCGACGGCGTGACCTGCTCCGACGACGGGGTCCGGGTCGGGGCACTGGCTCGCCATGCCGACGTGCTCGCCGACGAAGAGGCGGCGCGGGTTCAGCCGCTGGTCGCGCTCGCCCTGCGCCACGTCGCCCACGCGACCATCCGCAACCGAGGTACGACGGTCGGCTCGCTGGTCCACGCGGACGCGGCCGCGGAGATGCCGGTCGTGCTGAAGCTGCTGGGCGGGTCGGTCGACGTCGCCTCGTCGTCGGGACGGCGGACGATCGCCGCAGACGACCTGTTCGCCGGACCGCTGGAGTCGACGCTGTCCCATGACGAGATCGCGCTGGAGGCATTCTTCCCGGCGCTCCCGGCCGGGGCCGGGGTCGCCTTCGACGAGGTGTCCCGACGGCACGGCGACTACGCCCTGTGCGGAGCGGCCGCGTTGGTGGACGATGACCGGGTGAGCGTGGGCTACCTCTCGGTCAGTGACGTGCCGACGGTCGTCGACCTCTCCGGCGTCGAAGAGCCCGACATGGGTGACGCAGCGCTCGAGCACCTCGAACCGGCCGATGACATCCATGCCTCGTCCGACTACCGCGCCCAGCTGGTCCGCGTGCTCACGCGCCGGGTGGTCCGGGCGGCGCGTGACTTCGCGGGGGTGGCCTCGTGATCGAGGAGCTGCACGAGGTCCGGCTCACGGTCAACGACGCCGTCCACGTCCTCCGCGTGCCTGCGCGGCGGCTGCTCTCCGACGCCCTCCGCCACGATCTCGGCCTGACCGGCACCCACGTGGGCTGCGAGCACGGCGTCTGCGGCGCGTGCACCGTGCTTCTCGACGGCCGACCGGTCCGGTCCTGCCTGGTGCTGGCGGTCTCCGCGGTCGACACCGTGATCACCACCGTCGAGGGGCTGTCCGGGCCCGACGGCTCGCTAGGCCCCGTCCAGCAGGCGTTCAAGGAGTGTCACGGTCTGCAGTGCGGCTTCTGCACACCGGGCTTCCTGACCACGGTCACCGCAGGGCTGCGCGACAACCCCACACCCACCCGCGACGAGGCCCGGGAGATGATCGCCGGCAACCTGTGTCGGTGCACCGGCTACCAGAACATCGTGGCGTCGGTCGAGCGGGCGGCGGTCCTGGCGTCCGAGACACCGGAGACGCCATGACCACCAAGCTGTTCGGCACCGGGGTGCAGCGGGTCGAGGATGATCGGTTCCTCCGGGGCAACGGGCGCTACGTCGACGACGTCCTCGTCGACCGGCAGACGCTCCACGCGGCGGTGCTCCGTTCACCGCACGCCCATGCCCGGATCGCCGACATCGACGTCTCCGGGGTGCTCGACGTGGAGGGCGTCCACCTCGTGTGGACCCACGACGACCTGACCGGGGCGATGGCCGAGCCGCTGCCGCTACTGATCCCGCACCCGGCGCTCAGCCACGGCCGCACCCAGCACGCGCTGGCGAAGGACGAGGTCAACTACATGGGCGAGGCGATCGCGTTCGTGGTCGCCGACGACCGCTACGTCGCCGAGGACGCGGTCGGCCGGATCCGGGTGTCCTACGAGTTCCTGGAGCCCGTGGTCGGCATCGACGCGGCCCGCGCCGCGCGCAACCTGGTGCACGACGACGTACCCGGCAACGTGGGCGCGCGCCTCGAGCAGGAGAACGGTGACGCGCGCGCCGCGATCGCCGCCGCGCCGCACACGCTGTCGCTCGACCTGACCGTGGAGCGCAGCGCCTGCACGCCGATGGAGGGCCGCGGCACGGTCGCCCGGTGGGACCCCGACCAGAACCGGCTCCAGGCGTGGACGTCGACCCAGACCTCGACCGGCGTACGCGCCGCCGTGGCGGCCAAGCTCGGGCTCGACCTGGCCCAGGTGGACGTCATCACCCCCGACGTCGGCGGCGGCTTCGGCGTGAAGATCAACCACCCGTGGCCCGAGGAGCTGCTGGTCCCGATGGCCGCGCGCGCGCTGGGTCGCACCGTGAAGTTCACCGAGGACCGGCGCGAGCACTTCATCTC
>JBJMIQ010000187.1:0-16038 GCA_045806805.1 Nocardioides sp.
TAGGTTCGCCGATCAGGGCGGCGGGGACATCCGCCGAATTTCGTGGTCGGTTACCTGTCCCGCTCCCGGTGCCGCCGGGTTCGCGGGGCGAAGATCTGGGTAGGTAAAGAAGTGGGCCGGGTCGGCGGGGGCCGTACCCCATGACGGTGCCGCGTCGGCCCGGTTCCGAGAGCCAATTGGGTGTGTTCACATGGGCGGACGGTCGGGCGTAGTGTCCGATCTCAAGTCGGGTCGTCGATGACCTGGACCCTGTCCCCGACGCTCAAAGAGCGGCTTGCGGGTCGGCTCGGCTTATCGGTCCCGTTCGTGAGCCGTCGGGTCGACCCATGGTCCAGGTCCATCCCCCTGAAGACCGGGCCGGCTCGGTCCACGAATCACCTGTACGGCGGGTCGTCCGCCCTGGCCCCATGCATGGCGGGTCGCCCGGTGCTCCCGTAGCGGGAGCGCGGCAGTGCCCCGTTCTGCATCGGGGCGCTGTCGCGCATCTCGTGCTGCCGGAATTGGTTGTCGTGCCGCAGGGTTGCGGTGTCAGGCGTTCTGTACGTCGCTTCCGGCGTGGTGGAAGACCTCAGCCACGCGGCCGAGGGAAGGTGCACGGTGTGGGCGGAGGGAGCAGCAAGACGCAGCGCGCCGGCTCGTTGCTCGCTGCGATCGGTGCCCGGCTCGGGACCCGAGTGCAACTGGCGGAAGTGGTGGCCAGGCTGACAGCGACATCGTGCTGGTGCACATCCGCTCCGAAGATGCCGGAGTCGGATCTGCTGGCGTTGCAGGAGTGGGTGCAGACGGTGTTGTGGGCATTGGAAGCGGAGCGGGCGGACGGCTGTCGGCCCGCATCGGCACCCGGGTGGGCCTCGGGGCGGGTGACCGGCTCGTCCAATGGAGGGTGCTACTTGGTGGCAACCACCCGCACTCCCTCTGGGAGGGGCGTGTCGCCGATTGCATCGTCCAGCCACGCCCCGATCACGCCAGCCAGCTCCCTGGGATGACTGAAGTTCACCGCATGTGCCGCCGTGTCCACGAGCGCGACCGTCAGGTGCTGCGGGGCGAGCCGGGCAACTTCGCGTACGCGCTCGGGTGACGGCATCAGCGGGTCGCGAACCCCCAGGACGGCAAGAGTCGGGACGGGGGTGCGCAGCAGACGCTCCAGTGACGGGAAGCGCGTCAGTTGGCGGAAGAGGCGCAGGCCGTTGAGTGGCCCGAACTTCACATAGTCCGGTAGTGCCACGGGGAACATCGATGTGCTTTCTCGGAGTACGTCCCTGGCCAGCTGGCCGAGGGCGCGGCTCATGGGCTGGTTGTGCACGCCTCCAGCTGGGGAGACCAGGACCAGGCGGTGGATCCGCTCGGGCGCCTCGTGAGCCACCTCCAAGTTGATGGCGCAGCCCATGGAGTTCCCGACAAGGACCGCTTTTTCGATGTCGAGGCGGTCGAGGATGACCAGCGTGGTCTCTGCCAGGGCGGGAATGTCCAGGACGCGCTCCCGGCGCTCACTGCGCCCGTAACCGGGCAAGTCCGGAACCACGTTGACCCCACGAGAGGCCAGGGCGCGCGCGGTCGGCATCAGGTATGCCCCGGAGATCGCGAAGCCGTGGATATGGACGACGGGGACACCGTCCTCGTGAGTGCTCCGCCGGCAGTAGACCGACGTCCCGCCCACCTGCAGTGTCTCGGTCAGCCAGCCGTCGGGTGGTTCTCCGTGACCTGGCATGGGCCGAGCGTAGTGGGCCGCTCCCGGTCGGCCCCGCGCGAACGACGGCGAATCCGCGAGGCTGTCGAGCCCGGCGACACACCTGCTTCGGAGCCCACCCAGGTCTCCGGGTGACGGCAGGCACCACTTAGCGGTTCGGGCGGTTCGCTCAGGGAGCGAGCCCTCTCACCGCCCGCCGCCATACACGGTGCGCGACTGGCGTCCCTGGCACAGCGCCTGCAAGACCGGGTGTCGTCAAGAGTCCACACGAGACAAGGCGGCGCGGTGGACATGTGGTCGGACGTCGCGGGAGCGGCGATGACGTCGTCGGCGTCCCTCTCCGGTGGACAACATCAGCACATGGGCGAGGAGGTGAAACCGATGAGTACGTTGTTCGAGACTCTCATTCACGGGGCTTCGGTAGCCTGCGAAACCTCACCGCGAGGAAGAAGATGATGCGCATGGGGGTTGAGCCCGCCGATAACTGGCGCCGCGGTGTTGTGGTGGATACGCCTCCTCCGAGCTCGCCCCCGACGTTCGAGCTGGCTCCGGACGCGGTCTCTGGCATCCCTCTCTGGCCGGTTCAGGAGATCCTCGATGGCGCCTTCTTCGTCATCGGTACGGCGCTCGTGATGTGGCTGGGATGGATCGTGGCCGCCGCCGGCTTCGACGGCTGGTTCGCCATCGGCTCTGTCTTCCTCTTTTGGGTGTTGCTGGCCTACGTGGGCCTACCTCGCCTGCAGGAAGTGCTTTCGAAGGTGTACGTGCCCGACTACTTCATCGGGCGATCGCTCACGGAAGTTGGCGTGCTCGGCGACCCGATCAACCTGGCCCTGGACGGCGGCGAGGCCGATATCCACGACGCCATGACCCGAGCCGGATGGGTCCGCGCCGAGGAGCTCACGATCCGCTCCTCCTGGCGAATCGTGGTCTCGTCGGTGTTTCGCCGCCCCTACCCCGAGGCTCCGGTCTCCTCACTGTTCCTCTTCGGCCAGCGGCAGTCTTTCGCCTATCAGCAGGAGGTGGACGGCAACGCCTCGCAACGCCACCACGTGCGTTTCTGGCCGGTCCCTGACGGCTGGACGCTACCCGGGGGGTTCCGGGTGGGGTGGTTGGCCGCTGCAACGTATGACAAAGCCGTCGGCATTTCCCTGTTCACCCTTCAGGTGACGCACCGCGTGGACGCCGACATCGATATCGAGCGCGACTACGTCATCAACACGGTCCGGTACGCCGAGCCGAAAGCCTCTTTACGCGTCATCAAGGAGTACTCCAACGCCTTCACCACCCGTAACGGCGGAGGCGACGTCGTGCGCACCGACGGAAGCCTCCCGATCCTGGATCTGACCGCCCTCCAGGCGCACGAGCCGGACAAGGTGGAGCCGGCGACCGATGCGCTGTCGCGTGCGGTGTCCCACCGGGTGCCGCCGCCAGGCCTGCTCGCCGCCGGGGTGATGAGCATGGCCAAGGCCCTGATCCCACTCACCGCTGTCCTGGTTGCGGTCCTCCGGGGGGAAAGCCCGTCGGCTCACGCGTCCACCCTCGAGCTGACGGTGATGGGCAGCGGAGCGCTGTGCCTCATTGGCCTGTGGGTGTTCATGCTCGCCCACCATGCCTGGGCTCGGATCGCGCTCATGGTCGTATGCACCGTGGAGGCGATCACGCAGCTGATCGACCTCAGTGCGGACGCCGAGGTCAAGTTCCTGGTGTTGATGAACGCAGCGATCACTGTTCTCATCCTCATCGCGGTGAGCTCCAACGAGGCACGGCGCTGGGTGAGACTCGGTCGACGAAGCTGAGCTCGATCCGGCGCGCGCACAACACGGGTCAGGGGATCTGGTGTTACGTCGGGCCAGCCCGTCCGGCGTGGTGTGCGTGAACTGGCAACAGTTCTGCCTGGCACCTCATAGAGAACCCGATCGCCAAGGCCCCGAGGTGCGACGCAGCTGTTGATCTCGCGGAGCGCGGCTGCATCTCCCACGGCTGCCCGAGATCACATCCGATGCAGGTAACCGAACCCGTATCCCGGCGGATGTCACCCCGCCCACCTTCACCAATGCTTGGCGGATCCCCCTGACTGACGAGGACGTGATTGTCAGATGACGCCCACGCAAGACCGCTGCAGGTACTGCGGCGTGATACTCACCGACGCGAACCGTCATGCCTACTGTGACGCCGCACCGCTTCGCGAGGACTCTCACCCCGACGGAACCGGAACCTGGAGACACAATCACTCGCCGGGCGAGCGCTGTTGAGCTGCCTACCGCTACCGCACGGTCAGGGGCCATCGACCGAGCGGATTGTCCGCTGGTGTTTGATCCGAATCTTCCAGAGGTGTCCTTGACGTGGGCAGGCGATCACTGATGGGTGGGTGGTCCGCGTGGTGGCCATGTTGACGTTGAACAGCACGGACACCTTCCCGCACGTCGAGCAGCGGGTGACCGGCCGCCCAGTGACGCCGACCGCGCCCATGGCGGCAGTGCCTGTCGGAGCACGCCAGGTCTTGCCTCATCGGACGGCAGCCCGCGACGCGAGCACAGCTAGAGGACGAACACGCTCAACAGCAGCACGAACGCCATGCCGACGACCGAGATCGCGGTCTCCATCACCGACCAGGACTTGATGGTCTGTCCGATGGTGAGCCCGAAGTACTCCTTCACCAGCCAGAAGCCGGCGTCGTTGACGTGGCTGAAGAACAACGAGCCGCAGCCAATGGCCAGCACCAGCAGCGACAGCTCCGAAGACTCCAGACCGGTCGCGGCTCCGGTGACAATGCCGGCAGCCGTGATGGTGGCGACCGTGGCGGAGCCGGTGGCGAGGCGGACGCCGACCGCGACCAGCCAGCCCAGCACCAGCACCGAGATCCCGGTCCCCTCCGCCCAGTCGCCGATGACGTCCCCGACTCCCGCGTCGACGAGCATCGCCTTGAAGCCTCCTCCCGCAGCGACGATGAGCAGGATGCCGGCGATGCCGGGCAACGCGGAGCCTGTCGACCTCTCGACCTGACTGCGGTTCATGCCGGAGCGGAACCCGAGCGCGAACATGGCGACCAGAACAGCCGCCAGGAGGGCGACCGCCGGCGTGCCGATGAAGTCCAGGAACTCACGGACACCGTTCGTCTCATCACTGATGGTGAGCTCCGCGATGGCCCGGGCGAGCATCAGGATGACCGGCAGCGTGATGCAGATGACGGCCGCGAAGAATCCCGGGCGTCGGGTGACGCCCTCGGGGAGCGGCCGCTCGGAGCGGACGCGCTCGTCACCGTCAGGTGCGCCCGCCGAGGGCATCCCCGCCCCGGAGCCGCCGCCGGTGCTGATGCTCCGGCTGCCGGCGGGGACGTCGGAAACCACGCCGGGCGCCACGGTGGTCGCGTGCATCGGCACCCACTGCTCGATGAGCCTGGCCAGCAAGGGACCGCAGATGACAAGGGTCGGCGCAGCGACGATGAGCCCGAAGATCAGGGTCAGCCCCAGGTCGGCCCCAAGCGCGTCGATCGCGACGAGCGGCCCGGGGTGCGGCGGCACCAGGCCGTGCAGGATCGACAGGCCGGCCAGGGCCGGGATCCCCACGCGCATGATCGGGATGTCCAGGCGCAGGGCCACCAGGATCACCACCGGGACGAGCAGGACCACCCCGACCTCGAAGAACAGTGGGAGCCCGAGCAGCGCGGCGATCAGGGCCATCGCCCACGGCAATCCGACCGGGCCGACGCGGCCGATGATCGTCTCCACGATGGTCTCGCTGCCCCCGGAATCGGCCAGCAGCTTGCCGACCATTGCTCCCAGTGCGATCAGCAGTCCCACCGACCCCACGGTTTCCCCGAACCCGACGGTGAAGCTGTCGACGATGTCGAGGGGCGCGACACCGGCGACCGCGCCCATCACCGCCGTACCGAGCATCAATGCCAGGAACGGATGGAACTTCGCGAGGGTGATCAACAGCACCACGGCGGCGATACCGAGGATGGCAGCCAGGATCAGCTGGCTGTTGGGGGCGTCGGTGAGATCGACCGCCTCCTCGGCGGCGAGGGTCACGGCGTGGAGGGTCACGAGCTTTCTCCTTCTGGTTGCAACTGGAGGGCGTCGACGGCTCGGGCAAGGACCTCGGCCGCGCTGCCGTCGACCGAGACCTCGACCCCCGGCTCATCGGGCTGGAGCGGCTCGAGCGTGTCGTACTGGCTGCGCAGCAGCGACGGGGGCATGAAGTGGTCGTGTCGGTCGCCGATCCGGGTCGCGACCAGATCTTCCCGCGCAACCAGGTGACAGAAGACGACCTCGGGTCGCCCCTGGCGCAGCAGGTCACGGTAGGCCCGCCGCAGCGCCGAGCAGGTCACGACCCCGGAACGGCCCGCCGCGATCTCCTGCGCCATCCAGTCTCCGATGGCGCGCAGCCAGGGCCACCGGTCCTCGTCTGTGAGTGGGCGGCCCGCGGACATCTTGGCGAGGTTGGCCTCCGGGTGGAAAGCGTCGCCCTCGGCGAACTGCCACCGCATCAACGTCGACAGCCCCTTGGCGACGGTGGACTTCCCCACGCCCGAAACGCCCATCACGACAACCTGATGCACACCGGTCGAGGGAATCACGTCTCGCACGCTATCCCCGCTGCCGGGTGCGGCGCATCCGCGCGCCCGACCACACAGGGAACCTTCTGGGTAGCCGACGTTCGCCCGGGGAGCAGCCGCCATCGCATCAGCGACGCGACGCGCACCTACGCGCGCTCTTCTGCCAGCCGGCGTTCGGTGACCCAGGCGGCGATCAGGGTTCGGGAGTTGAAGCCGAGCTTGCGCAGGATGTTCTCCACGTGGCCCTGCGCGGTGCGCACCGAGATGACCAGCCGGGCGGCGATCTCCGGATTCGACAGGCCGTCGGCGACCAGGTCGGCCACCTCCAGCTCGCGTCTGGTCAGCGGGGAAGGTCCGCCGGCGACAGGTGGTGGGCCTGGCTCGGGCTTCTCCTCCAGCGCGAAACTGACCGCCTCCTCGAGGCCGAGCCGGGAGCCTCGGCGGAACAGCTCGCGGAACCGCTGCTTGCCCAGAAGCTTGCGAGCCTGCTGGAGGCCGTCGGACCGGGACGGCGCAAAAGCGAAGGGGTTGCCGGTCTCCGACATGCCGACGACGTCCCAGACCTGCTCGGCGGCACCCAGGAGCAGCGCCGCTCGCTCGCCCCGGCCCTCGGCGGTCGCGACCCGGCCCAGGGAGTCGAGCCCGACGGCCATGCCCATCCGGTCACCCAACTCACGCTTCAGGAGGATGGCCTCGCGGAACAGAGCCGATGCCTCCGCGTGGCGGCCTTCGGCCAGTTCCTGCTCACCCAGCCCAGCCACCGCGAGCGCCTTCATGTGGCGCTCGCCGACCTTGTTCGCGCTGGCGATGCATCGTCGGTGCCGGGCGACCGCCTCCTCGCTGTTGCCGGCGAAGCCGTGGCAGATGCCGGCGACGAACAGCGCCAGCAGTTCGCCGGGCAGATCAGCCGACGTCTGCAGGAGCCCAACGGCCCGGTCGGCGTGCTTTGTCGCCGCCGACGGCGTGCCGTCCCAGAGCGAGAGCATGGCCGCCGGCACCAGCAGCAAACCGAGCACCCGGGAGTCATCGGCGGCGGTAACCACCTCGGTTCCCTCCCCGACCAGCTCCCGTGCCCGGACCCGGTCGTTCTGGAGCAAGGCGAACCGTGCTGCCAGTGCCAGTGCACGGCCTCGCTCCTGCGTTTCCCCGGCGCCCGAAGACAGTCCGACATCCAGCCAGTGGCGCGCCTCGTCGAGCCAACCGGAAGCGGACCAGTAGAGGTCGAGTCTCCGCGCCATGGCCAGACCGGCCGCGCCATCTTCTCCTGCCAAGGCGTAGTGCTCGATGGCAGCGCGCAAGTTTGCGTGCTCCGGACCCAGCCGGCGGAGCCAGGAGGGTTGCTGCGGCCCGCAGGCGTCGGCTTCGAAGCGAGAGGTCAGGTCGGAGTACCAGCTCGCGAGCCGCTCCCTGAGGCCCTGCAGCTCACCGTCCTTCTCAGCCCGTTCGAGCCCGAACTGACGGATGGCCGCCGCCATCCGGTACCGCATACGTCCGGGGACGCCTTCCTCCGGCAGGAGGACGGACTGGTCGACCAGGGCGCTCACCAGGTCGAAGATCTCGTCGGCAGGCAGGTCATCAGCGCTGCAGACGGCCACTGCCGCCTCCAGGTCGCATCCGCCGGTGAACACCGACATCCGCGCCCATAGTCGCTGTTCGGGTGGAGAACACAGCGCATAGGACCACTCGACGCAGGCTCTCAGGGACTGGTGCCGGTCGGCGGCATCTCGGAAGCCGACGGTGAGCACGCTGAGGCGCTCGGTCAGTCCGTCGGCGATCTCCTGCGGCGACAGCACCCTGATCCTCGCCGCGGCGAGCTCGATGGCCAGCGGCAGACCCTCCAGATCGCGGCACAGGGTGAGCACCGCCGGGGCGTTGTCCGCCGTCAGCTCGAACTCGGAGCTCGCCGACCCGGCCCGGTCCAGAAACAGGTGGACGGCCTCGTAGTGGGTGATGGCCTCTGGCGTGGCCGCGGTCGTCTGGCCGGGCAGGCTGAGCGGTGGCACCACGATGACGTCCTCGCCGCTGAGCGTGAGCGGCCGCCTGCTGGTCAGCAGGAACTTGACGTTCGGGCAGGTGGCACGGAGGCCCTCAACCAGGACGCTGACAGCGGCGAGGAGGTGTTCGCAGTTGTCCAGCATGAGCAGCGCGGTGCGGTGGGCGATGTGGTCGGCGAGCGTGTCGATCAGGACTGGTCCCTCAGCGCCATGCAGGTCAAGTGCTGAGGCGACGGTGGCGGACAGCAACTCGGGTTCGGTCAGGTCGCCGAGCGACACGACCCAACATCCGTCGCGGTAGGCGCGCGGTGCCTCGTCAGCGATCCGCAGCGCGATCCGGGTCTTCCCGACCCCACCGGGTCCCACGAGCGTGAGGACCCGCGACGATGCAAGGCGCTCGCGGATGTCGGCCAGCAGCCCCCTGCGGCCCACGAACGACGTGTAGAAGACGAGCGTGTCTATGAAGGCACCTTAGTCGCGTCGGGACCACCTCGGGCGTCGGCCGCTCCGCGGCCTTCGCGAGCCTGATCGTGCGGGACAGGTAACCGAACCCGTAAGTCGACGGATGCCCGCGTACCGCCGGTGGGGGGACCCTGTTCGAGATCGACACGGTCACGAACGCACTCGGCTGGTGCGATCAGGCCGGTGACCCGCATGGGGGGTCACCGTCCCGGTCACCTGTGGCAGACGGGCACCGAGCCGATCCGCCCATGCCCACCGAACCACAGCACGACGAAGGACCGCTCATCAACACCACGTCATGGAGGATCGTCACGATCCTCGTCATCCTCTCGGCCGTCGCCGCCGGCCTCCTGTTCGCCACCGGGCTCAAGGCCAACGCCGAGAGCGCGCCAACGCACGCCGGCAAAACCGGAGCAGCGCCTCCATTCCCCCTGATCGCGGCCAGCACTCGCTGAAGGGCGATCCGCCAGCCACTTTCCGATCCAGCAGCCCGTCCCGCTCGGGGGACGGGCTGCTGTGCTTCCCGTGCGCGGCTCGGCTTCACGTCCTGCGGCCACGGAGCCGGACCTGCTCAGCCGAGCGCCATCCCCTCCGTGGAGGCCGAAGGCTCGATGTCTGGGAGCCGCATCATGCGGAACGAGTTGACCAGTCCGGCCAGACTGGCGAGGACGGACACCAGCAACGCGATTTGCAGCGACAGGTCGCGTGCGTCCGCGTTGATCTGCAGGACCTCGTCGGCGACCGCCTCGGGTTCGTCCGCGAGCAGCGTGGCGAGCTGGCTATTGCTCATCACCTGTGCGTCGTCCTCGAGGGTCTGCGCGATCTGTTCCTGCTGTGCGGCGGGAATTGCGCTGCTGGCCTCGGTCATGGTGCTGAAGCCAAGAGACAGGGCCGCCAGCATCAGCCCGCCGGCTGCCGCCAGACCGAAGGAGAGGCCAAACGACCCGGCGGCGGAGTTGACGCCGGCGGCCTCGCTCACCCGCTCCTCCTCGATCGGCGCCAATGTGTAGTTGTTTAGCTGCGACACCAGCAAGCCCAGCCCGGAACCGGCCAGCAGCAGCGGCCCGATCAGCAGCCACCCGAAGTCCGCCCTCGGCACCAGCGGGATGAGCAGGGCCATCCCGATCGTGGACAGGGCGAAACCGGCACGAACGATGCTGCTCGGACGGCGCTTACCGGCCCGCCGCCCCGCCACCAGCGCCACGGCGAACATGCTGAGTGATAGCGGAGCGAGCGAGAGCCCGGCCTGGAGCGCGTTGTACTCGAGGGTCATCTGCAAGAAGATCGGGAGCACGATCATCGCGCCGCCCAACGTGATCTGCTGGAGCATCTGCTGGGTGATCCCGAGCCGGAAGTGCGGGAAGCGGAAGAGGTCTGGGTCGATCAGCGGCGCCTGGCCGCGCCGCTTGCGGTGCAGCAGCCAGTACGCGAAAGCGGCGAGCCCGAGCAAGCCGATCGCAATCAGTGCTCCGACCGCCTCGCCGCCTTCCTGCCACACCAGGATGCCGAGGACCACTCCGCCCATGCCCGTGACCGAGAGGGCCGCCCCGACCAGGTCGATGTGGCGGCTGCCGGTGTACGCCACGTCGCGGACCATCCCGATGTTGAGGAGTACCACGGCGATCACCACGACCTCGAGCAGGAAGCCCACCCGCCACGACAAGAACGTCGTGATGAATCCCCCAAGCAGTGGTCCGACCGCGGCCGCGATCGCCGCCGCCGCTCCCACCAGGGCGTAGGTCTTCGTGCGTGCCTGCCCCTCGAAGTTCCCGTGGATCAGCGATTGCATGGCGGGCAGCAACAGTGAGGCGCCGAGGCCACCCAGGATCGCCCAGAAGATGATGATCGCCGTGAGGTCCTGCGCCAGGGTCATCGCCAGCGCTCCGAGCGCATAGGCGAGCAGCCCGAGCACGTACGCGCGCTTGCGCCCGATCAGGTCCCCGACCTTGCTGCTGATCAGGATGAACGCCGCCGAAACCAGCGCCTCGAGCGCGATCGCGGACTGGACGCCGCTCACGGTGGTGTCGAGATCCCGAACCACCGCGGAGATGGAGACGTTCATGAGCGAGGTGTCGACGACGAGCACGAACATCGCGGATGCCAGCAGCAACGACAGGCGGGAGCTGCGCTGGTCCCGGTCCGGCACCTCGACGCTCGATTGCTCACTCATGGAACTCTCCCCTCACCAGTGTGGCCCGCTGTGACGCGCCCGGGTCCCCCGGAAGGGGTGAGCGGAGCGATGCCCCGTGGCCGGCGTCAGGACCCCTGGCCGACGGGGGCGCGCCTCGGCTAGACGTTGGCGGTCGCGACCCGCCAGCGGCATTTGTCGAATCGGGCTCGGCGCGAATTACGCTGCCGCCCGTGCCCAACGCTTCCGTACCGTCGATCGACCGATCAGCGGCGACCTCGGAGTCGGAGCGGTCGATGTCTGTCGAAACCGGGCGGGCCCCGTCCGGCCCGAAATTCCGTCTCGACATCCAGGGCATCCGCGCGCTCGCCGTCCTGCTGGTGGTGGGCAACCACCTCGCCCCTGGCGCTCTGCCCGGTGGTTACGTCGGCGTCGACGTGTTCTTCGTCGTCTCGGGCTACCTCATCACCACGTTGCTGGTCCGCGAGGCCGAGTCCAGCGAGCGCCTGTCGCTGAGCGGTTTCTACGCCCGTCGGGCGCGCCGGATCCTTCCGGCCGCGACGGTGGTCACGATCGCCACCGCGGTCGGGTCGCTGCTCACCCTTGCGCTGGTGCGCACGCAGACGGTCCTCACCGACGCGGTGTGGGCGACGTTCTTCGCCGCCAACGTGCGCTTTGCATCCGTCGGAACCGACTACTTCGCCCAGGGCGAGCCGCCCTCGCCACTGCGCCACTACTGGTCGCTCGCGGTGGAGGAGCAGTTCTACCTCGTGTGGCCGTTGCTGCTGGTGCTGTGCCTGCTGCTGGTGCAGCGGCGCGGAGCCGCCCGTGGTGGCGGAGACCTGCGCCGTACCGCCGGCGCACTCCTGGTCGTGGTCGTGGTGCTCTCGCTGGCCTGGTCCGCGTGGGACACCTACGCCTCCCCCGTGACGGCGTACTTCTCGACCTTTGCGCGCGCGTGGGAGCTGGGAATCGGCGCGGCCTGCGCGCTGCTGCCCCGAGGGCTGCGCCTGCCCGGCCGTGTGCGCAACGCCCTGGCCATCGGAGGCCTCGGAGCGATCGGTGTCTCCACGCTGCTGCTCACGGGCGCGACGCCGTTCCCCGGCACGGCTGCGCTGCTGCCCGTCCTCGGCACCGGGGCTCTTCTGGTCGCAGGCGAGGGCGCACACTCCACTGTGGTCGGCCGCACCCTGGCGGCCGGGCCGCTCGTCGCGATCGGAGACTGGTCGTACTCGGTCTATCTCTGGCACTGGCCGGTCATCGTGCTGGTGCGCAGCAATCTCGGGCCCGAGACGTTCGGGAGCCTCCCCGTCCGGGTCCTGACTCTCGCGGTGGTGTTGGCGCTCAGCTGGGCGACGTTCCGCTGGGTCGAGACCCCCTTCCGGAGTGGCCGCAGCTGGCGCCGGACCGGCCGTGCCCTGCTCATCTACCCGGTGAGCGTGGGTGTCGCCCTGGCCACGGTGCTGGTGGCCAGTCAGGTCCTGGGCTACCGCCTCGGTGAATGGTCCGACGACCCAGCGATCCAGACCGCGGACTACCAGGGCGAGCACCTGGGGGAGGACTCCTACGTGGCGCTTGTCCGTGCCTCGGTGCTGGCAGCCGAGGACGGCCGGGCGGTCCCGAGCGACCTCACCCCCGGGCTGCTCGACCTGCGCAGCCAGACCGCGTCCCTGGGAGACTGCGACTACCGGACCGGAACGACAGAGCTGTGCCCGTTCGGTGACCCGGAAGCCGACCGAAGCATCGTGGTCTTCGGCGACTCACGCGCCCGGGCGCTGTCGCCGGCGCTCGAGGAGATCGGACGCGAGTACGGCTACCGCGTCTACGTCCTGGTCTACAGCGGGTGTACCGCGACCGTGCTCCAGCAGATCGACCGTCACACGGGCCGGTTGTGGACCGGTTGCGAGGAGTTCAAGACCTGGGCCAGGGCGACCATCGCGGACCTCTCACCCGATTTGGTCATGGTCTCCACGACCGCCGGGAGGCTCGTCGACTCCGGGACCGGCGAGACACTGACCACCCACGACGATCGCTACCCCACAGTGCTCCAGCAGGGCTGGGTCGACCTGTTCGAGGACCTCAAGTCCGACGCCGGCATGGTGGTCGCGTTCGGCAACACCCCCAAACTGCCGGAGGAGACGGGGGTCTGCCTGAGCAAGGGGGACCCCGATCTCGGCGACTGCGCCTTTCCGCCCGCGAAGTCGGCACGTCACGAGGCCAGGCTCTTCTTCGGCGCAGCCGAGGCGGCCGGCGTGAGGTCGGTGGATGCGGCGAAATGGTTCTGCGCCGACGGGCTGTGCCCTTCGGTCGTGGGGAAGTACATCACCATGCGCGACTCCCACCACATGACCCCGGACTACAGCCGGTGGCTGGCGACGCCGCTGGCCGCAGAACTCGGCATCGGCGCGGATCCGGCCTCGGGGGGAGACTCGGCTGATTCTCAGGCGGCCGGCCGTCGGTTGACCAGGTAGACCCCCAGCACCACGAGGGCCGCTCCGACGAGCAGTGACAGCGTCAGGTTCTCGTCGAGCAGGACCGCTCCGACGACGACGCCAACCAGCGGCACGAAGAAGATGTACGACGCCGCGCGGCCGGCCTCGCCGGCCGCGACCAACCCGAACCACAAGACCCAGGCGACGCCGGTGCCCACGGCACCGGCGTACGCCAGCGCGACGACGAACCGCCCCGACCAGACGATCTCGGGACCCTCGACGACCAGGCCGACGAGGGTCAGCAACGCCCCGCCCACCAGGAAGGGCAGCGCCACTGCCCACCACGGGTCCACCCGGCCGTCGGTGGCCTTGAACACGATGGTGCCCAGCGCCCAGGCGAGCGCGCCCGCGACCGCGAGCCCCACCCCGACCAGGGAGACGTGCCCGGCGAAGGCGCCGCCGCCGACGATGACGATGCCGGCAAAGCCGAGGACCAGACCGACGATCTTCGCGGCCGTCATCAGCTCGTCGAGCAGCCACCACGCCAGCAACCCGACCAGCACGGGCTGCAGGTAGATCAGCACGGCGGCCAGTCCCGACGGCAGCAGCCCGATCGCCGCGGTCTGGAGGCCGAAGAAGAGCACCACGTTGAGCGCCGTGATCAGGCTGTAGGCGCGTCCCTGGCCGGCCAGCCGCGGCATCCCGGTCCGGTGCCAGGCGAGCACCGCGATCACGGCTCCACCGATCAGCGCGCGAAGGCCCGCGAACAGCACCGGGGGCGCGGACTCGAGGCCGATCTTGACCGCGGCGAAGGTGGTTCCCCACGCGAGGATCAGCAGGACGATCTCCGCGCGCTCCCGAGACGCGGACCGGATCGCCGTATCCCCCGCTACTCCGTCCCGCCGTTCGGCGGGCAGGCCCCTCATCGGCCGCGGTGGGCGCCGACCAGCACCCCGACCTTGTCGATGCGGTGCTCGGGGTTGTCGAACTCGTCAGCCCAGTAGTTGCCCGCGGCGTGGTCCTCGACGGTGGCGCAGGTGGACAACGTGATCATTGCCCGGGCCGGCTGGCGCCCGGGGTGGCCGGGTACGGCCGCCCGCTGTTCTGCGAGCGAGCGGGCCGAGCGGAACGACGTCCGCCGGGTCTGCCGGATCTCGTAGACGTAGCGCCACCGGGCCGTCTCGACCACGACCCTCTGCCCAGACCGCAATCGCGGGAGGAACTCGAAAGCCCGCGTGGAGGAAAGCCGATGGGCGGTGACCTGGTAGTTGCCGACCCCGCCCGGGCCGGTCCCTCCGCGAGGACCGTACGGGCTGGCTGCGTGGCCGTTGTTCTGGATCGCGGTGCCCCGGGCATCGTCGGTCCAGCCGCGGTAGGGCACCACCCGGAGCCCGCGGATCCCGAGCGCCGCGATGTCGAGGCGGGCCGCGGCCGGCGTACCGGCGCTCGTTCGAGGCCCCGACTCAGCCGCCGACACGTCCTCGGCCGCGGGCCGCTCGGCCGGGCGAGGCCTCGCTCCCGGCGCGCGCTCGTTGCGCCCGGTGTCGAGGGGCTGCTCGGCGGAGCACGCGGTCAGCAATCCGGCGATCGCGAGGGCGAGTGCCGGACGAAGGAACATGGCCCCGAGAGTACGTCGCCGCGCGACACGCCCGGCGAGCGCGCCGAGCGACTGTTAGAAAACGAGAACATGTTCTAGATTTGGGCCGATGTACGACTTCCGAGCCCCGGACGCCGACCCGGCGATCCCGCCGCTGGCGAAGCCTCATGTGCTGATGACCGCGGCGGAGGTTCTCCGCGTCTCGGTCGAGTACCCCGCCTCATGGCTCCTCGACACCCTGGCTCCCGCCCGCCCGGAGGGCCAGGGACGGCCGGTCCTGGTCCTGCCCGGGTTCTACGGGACGGACGGGATGACCAGCCGGCTGCGGGCGCACCTGCGACGGCTGGACTACTCCGCGCACGGCTGGCGGCTCGGCCGCAACGTCGGGCTCACCGACCGGATCGTCGACGGCCTTCTCGACCGCTTCGACGAGATTTCCGACCGCCACGGCCAGCCGGTCAGCGTCGTCGGCTGGAGCTTCGGAGGGTTGCTGGCGCGGTGGCTGGCCCACCGACGGCCGGATCGGGTGCGTCAGGTCGTCTGCCTGGGATCACCCTGGCGAGCCGAGGGCGAGCGCACCAGGAGCACCGCGATGTTCGAGCGCGCCGCGGCCAAGCACGGGCTGTCCGAGCGCGCCCGCGAGATCGTCGAGGAGCTGCGCGGCCCGGTCCCCGCGCGCTGCACCGCGATCTTCTCCAAGACCGACGGGATCCTCAACTGGCGCAGCTGCGAGCTCGATGAGGGCGAGACCTGCGAGAACATCACGGTCCCCAGCAGCCACGTGGGCCTGGTGTCCAACCCGTTGGCGTTGGCCGTGCTTGCCGACCGTCTCGCCCAGGATCCCGACGACCCCGAGCCGTTCGAGTGGTCGCGCTGCCTGCGCAGGTCCCTGGTGGGGGTGGCCGCCCCCGGCGCGGGTACGGGTTCACCATGAGCCAGGCCTCGGAGTCGGACGTCGTCCTGACCATGCGCGATGGGGAGTACGTCGCCCGGCTGATGCCCCTGCTGCGCGCGGTGGTCAAGCTCTGGTTCCGCTCAGAGGTTCGCGGGATCGAGAACATCCCGGACACCGGAGCGCTCCTGGTGTCCAACCACTCCGGCGGGCTGATTGCCATGGACGCGCCGATCATCGCGGTCGCCTTCCACGAGCGGTTCGGCAGCGGGCGCCCGATGTACG
>JBJMIQ010000188.1:0-2867 GCA_045806805.1 Nocardioides sp.
CTTCTTTCAGCTCGGCGAGGCGGTCGGCGGTGTCCAGCGGGTGCATCTCCAGGGCGGCGATGTGGACCAGGAAGCGCGGGCCGACGAACTCCTCGTGCAGGTGATGGTCGCGCAGGACGTGGCAGACGTTCTGGCACAGGAAGCACTCGATGCACTTGCGGAACTCCTGGCCGCGCTCGACGTCGACCTGCGCCATCCGGCGCTTGCCGTCCTCGTCGCGCGGCGGCAGCGAGATGCCCGGGAGCTCGGAGGCCTTCTCGTAGTTGTACGAGACGTCGGTGACCAGGTCGCGGATCACCGGGAACGTCCGGACCGGAGTGACCGTGATGGTCTCGTCCGGCTCGAAGTCCGCGAGCCTCGTCATGCAGAGCAGACCCGGCTTGCCGTTGATCTCGGCGGAGCAGGAGCCGCACTTGCCGGCCTTGCAGTTCCAGCGGACCGCGAGGTCGCCGGCCTGGGTGGCCTGGACGCGGTGGATGGCGTCGAGGACCACCTCGCCGTCGGAGACCTCGACGGTGTAGTCGCCGAGCGCCCCACCCTCGGCGTCGCCGCGCCACAGACGCATGTGCAGGTCGTAGCTCATCGGGCACCTCTCACTTGTCGAAGAACGCTTTGAGCTCGTCCGGCATGACGGGCAGGGGCTGCTCGGCGAGGTCCACGCCCTCGCCCGAGTCGTCGAGGGTGACCACGAGGTTCTTGGTCCCCCAGTCGTCCGAGGTCATCGGGTAGTCGTCGCGGGTGTGTCCGCCGCGCGACTCCGTGCGGGCGAGGGCCGCCTTGGCGATGCACTCGGAGACCAGCAGCATGTTGCGCAGGTCGAGGGCGAGGTGCCAGCCGGGGTTGTACTGGCGGTGGCCCTGCACGACCATCGTCCTGGCCCGCTCCTTGAACCGCTCGATCTCCGCCAGCGACTCCTCGAGCTCCCCGGCGGTGCGGATGATGCCCACCAGGTCGTTCATCGACTGCTGCAGGTCCTGCTGGATCGTGTACGGGTTCTCGCCCCCCTCCACCTCGAACGGCGCCAACGCGCTGTCGGAGGCGGCCTTCACGTGATCATCGGCCACCGACGGCCGCGTGCTCAGTCCCGAGGCATAGGCCGACGCTGCCTCCCCGGCCAGCTTGCCGAACACCAGCAGGTCGCCGAGCGAGTTGCCGCCGAGGCGGTTGGACCCGTGCATGCCGCCGGAGCACTCGCCGACCGCGTAGAGGCCCGTGACCGCGCTCTCCTGGGAGTCGGCATCGACCTCGACCCCTCCCATGACGTAGTGGCAGGTCGGACCGATCTCCATCGGCTCCTGGGTGAGGTCGACGTCGGCCAGCTCCTTGAACTGGTGGTACATCGACGGCAGCCGCTTGCGGATGAACTCGGCGTCGCGTCGCGAGGCGATGTCGAGGAAGACCCCGCCGTGCGGTGATCCGCGATCGGCCTTGATCTCGGAGTTGATGGCCCGGGCGACCTCGTCCCGCGGCAGCAGCTCGGGGGGCCGGCGGTTGTTCTTCTTGTCGTCGTACCACTTGTCCGCCTCCTCCTCGTTGTCGGCGGTCTCGCTCTTGAAGAACTCCGGGATGTAGTCGAACATGAACCGCTTGCCCTCGGAGTTCCGCAGCACCCCGCCGTCGCCGCGGACGGACTCGGTGACCAGCAGGCCCTTCACCGAGGGCGGCCAGACCATTCCGGTCGGGTGGAACTGCACGAACTCCATGTTGATCAGGCTGGCGCCGGCCCGCAGCGCGAGCGCGTGGCCGTCGCCGGTGTACTCCCAGGAGTTCGACGTCACCTTGAAGCTCTTGCCGATGCCACCGGTGGCGAGTACGACGCTGGGTGCCTCGAACACGATGAACCGGCCGGTCTCGCGCCAGTAGCCGAAAGCCCCGGAGATCTTGTCGCCGTCCTTGAACAGCTCGGTGACCGTGCACTCCATGAACACGTCGATGCCGAGCGCCACCGCCCGCTGCTGGAGGGTGCGGATCATCTCCAGGCCGGTCCGGTCACCGACGTGGGCGAGACGTGCGTAGCGGTGCCCACCGAAGTCGCGCTGGGAGATCAGGCCGTCGTCGGTGCGGTCGAAGAGTGCCCCCCAGTCCTCGAGCTCCTGCACGCGCTCGGGGGCCTCCTGCGCGTGGAGCTGGGCCATCCGCCAGTTGTTGAGCATCTTCCCGCCACGCATGGTGTCGCGGAAGTGCACCTCCCAGTTGTCCTCGGGCCAGCGGTTGCCCATGGCGGCGGCGATGCCGCCCTCGGCCATCACCGTGTGGGCCTTGCCCAGCAGCGACTTGCAGACGATCGCCGTGCGGGCGCCGGCTTCGTGGGCGGCGATCGCAGCCCGCAGACCGGCGCCGCCGGCGCCGATGACGACCACGTCGTAGGTGTGCCGCTCGAGGCCCCCGGCCTCGGAGCCGGACATCTCGTTCCCGGTCATCGGGTGCCGACTCTGGGACTCACTCATCTGAAAAGGCCTTTCCGGGGTGGTTCAGAAGAACCGCGGGTCGTCGAACGCGTTGATGGCGAGCAGGTAGATGTAGAGGTCCGCCAGGGCCACCGAGAACAACGACACCCAGGCATAGCGGGCGTGCTTGGCGTTGAGCTTCGACACCCAGGTCCAGAGCCGGTAGCGCACGGGATGCTTCGAGAAGTGCCGCAGCCGGCCGCCGACCGCGTGCCGGCACGAGTGGCAGGACAGGGTGTAGAGCCAGATGTAGACGACGTTGATGGCCATCAGCACCGTGCCGAGGCCCATGTGGATCCCGTCGGGCTCGCCGGGAGCGGGTCCGAAGGCGAGGAACACGTCGTAGGTCAGGATCAAGGCGACCAGGACCGCGGCGTACCAGAAGTAGCGGTGCATGTTCTGCAGGATCAGCGGGAGGCG
>JBJMIQ010000189.1:0-38278 GCA_045806805.1 Nocardioides sp.
GGAGCCACCGCCCGGGAAACCTCCCAGCCCAGCGGCGCCGGGCGTGGCCACCGAGTTTCGCCCGGTGTAACCCGAGCTTGGACCGCCTTGGTAGACGGCCGCGCTGGGGCCGCCGACCCCGCCGCCGCCGCGGCCCCCGGGGCCGCCCTGGAAGCCCGGCTGACTGGCGAGGCCGTTCCCAGCGCAAGTTGTGACGAAGAAGGTCTCGCACGCGCCAGGTGCGCCAACGGTGCCGGGCGCACCCGATCCCCCGCTCCCCCCGAGCCCACCGTTACCGCCGGGACCACCAGCTCCCGCGGTCAGCGTTGTGCCGACCGCCACCACGGAGGAGTTGAAGGCGTAGACGCCGAACGAACCCGCGCCGCCGAAGCCACCAGAACCGCCGAGGCCGCCACCGCCGCCAACGCCCCCGGTGCCGCCTCGGCCGCCGGCGCCAGCACCGCCGGTGCCGCCGCCCGGCGCCTGCTGCCGCAGCCAGGTCGTTCCCGGGGGCACTGCCAGTGCTCCGTTCGCACCGTCGCTGCCCGGCGCGCCCGACCCGCCGGAGCCGAAGCCAAACGCCCCTAGCTGTCCCACGACACCCGATCCGCAGCCACCGAACCCGCCCTGACCGCCACCGAACCCAGCCCCGAAGAACCCGGATCCGCCGTTGAACCCGCTCCTTGGCGCCCCCGCATCCTCGGCGGTCACGCCGACTTTCTCGAGGACCACCTGGGAGGCAGTGGCGCCCTCTGGCACCGCACGGATCCCGTAGCTGTTGCCCTCGAAGTCCCGCGTGCCATGCAAGGTCAGCATCTGGAGCACGACGTCGGTGTCGCCGACGGCGAGAGCCGCGGGTCCGTTGGCGCCGTTGATCGTCGTGGCTTCATCCGCGGAGCGGTTCCGGAAGTTCAGCGCGTAGCCGCCGTACACACCTACGTCGTCGGCCAGGCTGGCTGTCTCCGCGTAGGTACCGCCTGCGACATACACGTCCTTTCCGGCGGGCGCCGCCGCGGTGATGCCGGCGTTGATCGTCTTCAGCGGGTTGTTCTTGGTCCCGGTCCCGGCGTCATTGCCGTCCACCGTGCTGACGAAGACGGCCTTCGCGGCGTTGCCGTCGATGCCGTCGCAGTTGGTGTCGGTGAAGGCGAGGTCCGGACGGTCCGGTGCGCCAGGGTGCACGGACGGGTCGAGCGGCGCACAGTCCACGGCTCCCCCGGTCCGGTCACCGTCGAGATCGCCGACGACGGGCACCGCGGCAGCGGGTCCCGGTTGGAGCGTGAACGGGGTGATGACCCCGATCACGAGCGCGCAGAAGAGCGAGATGGTCTTGGACATGGTCCCCCCACAGTCAGGTGTGTTCAGGTGTCACCCGGCGATGACTACTGACGAGAGCGGGTGCCGGTGTCCCTGATACGTGGCCGACTGCTTGACCTGCCGGTGAAGACCGTGGATGGCCCGAGAGCTCTTCATTTCCCCAGCGCCCAGACGTTAAGCGGAGGTCAAGGACCTCCGGTATGGCCCGAACGGGTGAGTCGACCCTAGGGTCGGCTCAGCCGAAGCGGAGTGCCCCGTCGTCGATCTCCCCGCGGCGGATCGTCTGGACGTCGCGGAGGTAGTTCTGCTTCAGCCGCCACGGCTCGCGATGGCCCTGCTTGGGCAGGGAGTCGAGGGAGCGCAGCACGTAGCCCGGGGTGAAGTCGAGGAACGGGCGCTCCTCCACGTCGGATCCGGGGACGGGGACGACGGACCGGTGGCCGTGCTCGTCCATGTAGGCGAGCAGCCGGCAGACGTACTCCGCCACGAGGTCGGCCTTCAACGTCCAGGAGGCGTTGGTGTAGCCGATGGTGAACGCGAAGTTGGGGAGTCCGCTGAGCATCAGCGCCTTGTAGGCGATCTGTCCACGCAGGTCCGGCTTGACGCCGTCGACGGTGAACTCGATGCCGCCGAACAGCTTCAGGTTCAGCCCGGTCGCGGTGATGATGATGTCGGCGTCGAGCTCGCGGCCCGAGGCCAGCCGCAGGCCGCTCGCGGTGAAGGCGTCGATGGTGTCGGTGACGATCTCGGCGGTGCCGCTCTCGAGGGCGCGGAAGAGGTTGCCGTCCGGCACCAGGCACAACCGCTGGTCCCACGGGTCGTAGCGGGGATTGAAGTGGGTGTCGACGTCGTACCCGTGCGGCAGGAGCCTGGTGTTCTGCTTCCTGATCACGCCGCGCATGAACCGGGGGCGGCGCTGGCTGAGCTGGTAGACCAGCGTCGCGATGCCGACGTTCTTCCAGCGGGTGAGCGAGTACGCCGCCCGTTCCGGCAGCAGCCTGCGCAACAGCCGGGCGAGGCCGTCGACCGCCGGCAGCGACAGGATGTAGGTCGGCGAGCGCTGGAGCATCGTCACGTGGCCGGCCCCTGACTCGGCCATCGCCGGCACCAGCGTCACCGCAGTAGCGCCGCTGCCGATCACGACGACCCGCTTGCCCCGGTAGTCGAGGTCCTCGGGCCAGTGCTGCGGATGGACGAGCTGTCCCTCGTAGCGGTCGACGCCGGGCAGCTCGGGCGTGTAGCCCTCGTCGTAGTCGTAGTAACCGCTGCACGACCAGAGGAACGAGGTCGTCAGGTGCCGGGTCCCCTCCGGCGTCTCCACCTCCACGCTCCACCGGGCAGCCCCGGAGTCCCAGTCGGCCCGGGTGACCCGGTGGGAGTAGCGGATGTGCGCGTCCACGCCGTAGTCCCGCGCGGTCTCGCGCACGTAGTCGAGGATCGCGGGCCCGTCGGCGAGCGCCGTGTCCGCCCGCCACGGCTTGAACCGGTAGCCGAGGGTGTACATGTCGGAGTCGGAGCGGATGCCCGGGTAGCGGAAGAGGTCCCAGGTCCCGCCACTGGCAGCGCGGCTCTCGAGCACCAGGTAGGACCGCTGGGGGTGCTCGCGGGTCAGCTGGGCGGCGGCACCGACGCCGGACAGCCCGGCGCCGATGATCAGAACGTCGACGTGGTCGCTGGCATTCATGAACGTGCGTACCTTTCGACGAAGGCCTTCAACAGTCTCGGTGGCTCGACCACGACGCTCCGGCGGGCCATGTCCTTGAGGCTCTGGGCCTGGGGAGGGTCGAAGTAGCCGTACTCCTTGTAGACCTCGATCCGCAGGCAGAGCGCCTCGATGTCGAGCTCGGGGTGGAACTGCGTGGCGTAGACGTTGGAGCCGAACCGGAACGCCTGCACCGGACAGGTGGCCGAGGAGGCCAGCCGCACGGCGCCCTCGGGCAGCCGGGTGACCGCCTCCTTGTGGCCGAGGAACACGTCGAAGGTGTCCGGAAGGCCAGCGAAGAGCGGGTCCTTGCCGCCTTCGTCGGTCAGCGAGACGGAGGTGGCGCCGATCGGCTCCCCATGGGTCCGGTCCACGAGGCCGCCGCGCAGGCTCCCGAGCACACCGATGCCGTAGCAGGCCCCGAAGAACGGGAAGTCCTCCTCGACCACCCGCTCGGCCAGCTCGTGCAGCTCGTCCTCGACCCGGTGCTGGGTGGCGGACTTCTCCTCCTCGGGGTCGCTCCTGTTGTAGGGGCCGCCGCCGAGGATGATCGCCGACCAGTCCGCCAGGTCGACCTCGCCGAGGGGTCCGCGCTCGAGCCGCCGGCGCTGTACGTCGTCCTCGGCGAGGCCGGCGTACCGCACCACCGAGAGATATTCGTTGTCGGCGGCTTCGTCCTCGGCCCGGGTGCCGAGGAAGAGGAAGGGCTTCATCCGGGGCCCCCGTTCGCCGGGGTCCCCGCGGAGTCGCGAGCGAAGCGAGTGACTTCGTGGGGTGGTCTGGCGGAGCGAAGCGAGCATTCGAATGGGGTGGTCATTGGTCTCACGCCTGGACCGCGGCGCCGCTCTCGACCAGGGCGGTCACGTCCTTGACCCCCCACGCCTCGAGTGCCTCGACGGTCGCGGCACCGGCCGCGGTCGGGGGTGTGCCGAGGGCGGCCTGGGTGCGCGAGAACCGGGGAGCCGGCGCCGGCTGGACGATGCCTTCGTGCTCGACGAGCGAGCCGCGGGCCACGATGTGCGGATCGCGGGCCGCCTCGGAGATGGTCAGCACCGGTGCCACGCACGCGTCGGTGCCGTCGAAGATGCCGGCCCACTCGGTCATCGTCTTCTGCCGGAACGTGCGAGTGATCAGCTCCCGCAGCTCCTCGAGCCGGTCGAGGTCGTAGCGGTCCGGCGCCTCGTCCTTGATGCCGAGCAGGGTCACGAACTCCTCGTAGAACCTGGGCTCCAGGGCCCCGACCGTCATGTGCCGGCCGTCGGCGGTCTCGTAGAGGTCATAGAAGGGCGCGCCGCCGTCGAGCAGGTTCGAGGCCCGCTGCTCGGTCAGGGCGCCGCCGGCAAGCATCGCCGTGGCCATGGTGTTGAGGTGGGTGGTGCCGTCCACGATCGCGGCGTCCACGACCTGTCCCCGGCCGCTGCTGCGGGCCTCCAGCAGGGCGGCGAGCACGCCGATCACGAGGTAGGTCGACCCGCCGCCGAAGTCACCGAGCAGGTTGCTCGGGAAGTGCGGCCGCTGCGGGTCCTGGCCGAGCCCGTGCAGCGCGCCCGTGATCCCGATGTAGTTCATGTCGTGGCCGGCCGCGTGGGCCAGCGGTCCGGCCTGCCCCCAGCCGGTCATCCGTCCGTAGACGAGTCGCGGGTTGCGGGCCAGGCACTGCTCGGGGCCGAGTCCGAGTCGTTCGGTGGCACCGGGCCGCATGCCCTCGACCAGGATGTCGGCGGTCTCGACCAGCTGGAGCACCGCCTCGACGGCGGCGGGGTGCTTCAGGTCGAGGGCGACGCTGGGACGACCCCGGGTCAGCAGGTCGGTCTCCCGGCTGCCGCCCGCGGTCGGCGCGCCGCCCGGCCGCTCGAGCCGGATCACGTCGGCCCCGAGGTCGGCGAGGATCGTGCAGGCGTGAGGCCCGGGGCCGATGCCGGCGAGCTCGACCACCCTGATCCCCCGCAGGGGGCCAGCGCCCTGACCGAGTTCAACACCCATGCTTCCGCATCATGACAGGTCTACTGTCACGGTAGGAGGTGTGTCTCAGGTCAGTGGTGACCGGCGTGGGCGTCGTGCCCGTGCAGCTCATGGACCACGGCATGGCCCTTGCCCCGGCCGATCATCCACTTGTTGACCGGGACGGTCAGCACGAACGCCACGGCCAGCGAGGCCGCGAGTGTGACCCAGAAGAAGGCATCCGCCAGGCCGGCCTCCATCGCGCCGGGTACGCCGAGCAGGAACGCGTTGTCGACGATCTCCATCACCAGGATGGACACCGAGTCGGCCGCGAGCGCCGTGCGCACCGCCGTACCGACGTCGAGCCCCGCCCTCCGCACGCCGGTGAAGGTGAGCAGGTAGCCGAAGAAGAACGCGAGGGCCACGGCCAGCAGGACGCTCGCGGTGGTGCCCCACCCCCACCAGGTGGCCAGCACCATGCCGAGGACCTCGCCGATGGCACAGCCCGTGAGGCAGTGGAGGGTCGCCGAGACCGCGGTACGCCAGGTATTCATGTCTGGACCATATACCCCCTAGGGGTATTGGTCAAGGCGCGCTCGTGCTCGCCGTCTGACGAGTGGCTAGGTTCGGACCGTGATCAAGGACCTGACCGACGACGAGGCCCGGCGCGCGATCGTCCTCAAGTGGGGCACGGTCGACCCGGACGTGCTGCCGGCGTGGGTGGCGGAGATGGACTACGCACTGGCGCCGCCGATCCGGGAGGCGCTGCTCGATGCCGTGAACACCGGCGTGACCGGCTATCCGGTGTTCGACCCAGGCGGCCGGCTGGGCGAGGCGTACGCCGGGTTCGCAGCGCGGCACTTCGGCCAGCGGCTGGACCCGGTCCACGTGATCGGGACCGTCGACGTCACCGCCGGCGTCCGGGTGGCGCTCGACGTGCTGAGCGACCCGGGACCGATGGTGCTCCCGCTCCCGGCCTACCACCCGCAGCTCGACGTCGCCCAGATCACCGGGCGGGAGCGGTGGGACCTGCCGGTGGACCCGGACGCCGAGACCGCGATGTTCGACCTCGACCACCTCGACCGGCTCTTCGCCGACGGGGCGCGGACGCTGCTGCTGACACAGCCGCACAACCCGTGCGGCCACGTCTACACGCGGGAGGAGCTGGAGGGCATCCGCGACGTCGTGGTCCGCCACGGCGCACGGGTGATCAGCGACGAGATCCACGCACCGCTGGTCCTCCCCGGCGCGCGGCACGTCCCCTACCTGTCCCTGGACGGCACCGCCGACCACGCGGTCGCCGTCGTCGCGTCGTCCAAGGCGTTCAACACCGCGGGGCTCCGGTGCGCGCAGATCGTGACCACTGACGAGGAGACCCGCAAGCGCCTGGTCGAGGTGCCGATGGCGCGCAACGACTCCTGGTCGTCCCTCGGCGCGGTCGCGGCGGTCGCGGCCTACGAGGACGGGGACGCCTGGCTGGCGGCCCTCATCGAGCGGCTCGACCGGCTCCGCTCGCTGCTCGACCGGTTGCTCGCCGAGCACCTACCCGAGACGAGGATGCGGCGGCTCGAGGCGACGTACCTGCCCTGGCTGGACCTGCGCGCCTACGGGCATCACGACCCGGCAGGCGTCGGGCTGGCGAAGCAGCGCGTCCTGCTCTCCCCCGGCCACGTCTACCACCCCGGGTTGGACGGTCATGCCCGCCTCAACATGGCCACCTCGCCCGAGCGGCTCACCGAGATCGTGCGGCGTCTCGGCGCAGCGCTGACCATGTAACACGCTGTCTGCTGGACTTCCCGCCCGTTGCAACGGGTGGGAAGTCCCGGTAACGACGTGTTACAAGCTGGCGGGAGGACCGTTGGTGGCGGGCTGCGAGGGCTGCGCGGCGATCGTGTCGGCGTACCACTGGAAGGACTTCTTCGGGGTGCGCCGCAGCGTCTCGTAGTCGATGTGGACCAGACCGAAACGCTGGGAGAGCCCCTCGGCCCACTCGAAGTTGTCCATCAGCGACCAGGTGTAGTAGCCGCGCACATCCACGCCGCGCTCGATCGCGGTCGCCACCGCCCGCAGGTGGGCGTCGAGATAGTCGATCCGGCGTTGGTCGTCGACCACACCGTTGGCGTCGGGTTCGTCGGAGTAGGCACAACCGGACTCGGTGATCATGATCGGCGGCAGCGCGGCCCGGTAGCGGGCCCGGAAGATGATCAGCCATTCCCGCAACGCGTCGGGCACGACCGCCCAGCCGCGGTCGGTGACGGGGTAGCCGAGCGGCTCGAGCATCTCGAACGGCATCTCGGACTCCTCCGGCGCGGCCGCGATCTTGACCGGGCTGTAGTAGTTGACGCCGTAGAAGTCGAGCGGCTGCCGGATCGTCGCCATGTCCCCCGGCTGCACGAGGTCGTCCATCATGAACGCGAAGTCGGCGGGATAGCGGCCGAGCAGCATCGGCTCGATGAACAGCCCGTTCCAGATCGTGTCGAACAGCTTCGAGGCGCCGACGTCGGCATCGTCGTCGCTGGCCGGCCACACGGGAGCATGGTTGTTGGCGCACCCGATGCTGGTGGCGCCGGCCGAGCGCAGTGCGATCGCCGCGCGGCCGTGTGCCAGCAGGAGGTGGTGGGCCACGTGCAGCGAGTCGAAGTAGAGCTGCTTGCCGGGTGCGTGCTCGCCGATCCCGTAGCCGAGGGTGGTCACGACGTTGGGCTCGTTGATCGGGATCCAGTGCTCGACCCGGTCGGCGAACGCGTCGCCCATGATCGAGGCGTAGTCGGCGAACCGGTCGATCGTCTCGCGGTTCAGCCACCCGCCGTCATCCTCCAGTGCCTGCGGCAGGTCCCAGTGGTAGAGGGTGACCATCGGCCGCACACCCGCGTCGAGGAGGGCGTCGATCAGCCGGTCGTAGAAGGCGAGGCCTTTTGGGTTTGCCGGGCCCGACCCGGTCGGCTGGATCCGCGGCCACGCGATCGAGAAGCGGTACCCCGGGGCGCCGAGCTCCTTGAGCAGCGCGACGTCCTCCTGCCACCGGTGGTAGTGGTCGCAGGCCACGTCCCCGGTGGTGCCGTCGGCGATCCGTCCGGGCTGTGCCGTGAAGGTGTCCCAGATGCTGGGACCGCGGCCGTCCTCGGCCACCGCGCCCTCGATCTGGTACGCCGCCGTGCTGGTGCCGAACCTGAAGCCCGGAGGGAATTGGGGGAACACGGTTTCATTGTCTCCATGTCCGTCGAGGTCCGCAGGGGAAGTGTCAGGTTCGTGACCCGCGGCGAGGGAAGGACCACCCGGCACTCGTTCTCGTTCGGCGACCACTACGACCCGGAGAACGTCGGGTTCGGCCCGATGGTCTGCCACGACGACCACCTGCTCCGCGGCGGCGCCGGATATCCCGACCACCGGCACCGGGACCTGGAGATCGTCACCTGGGTGCTGTCCGGACGGCTGGTGCACACGGCCTCCGTCGGCCCGACCAACGCGGTGGGCGCGGGTGAGGTCCAGGTGCTCTCCGCCGGGTCCGGGGTCTCGCACAGCGAGACCGCCGAGCCCGGGGCCGGACCGACGCGGTTCGTCCAGACGTGGGTTCGGCCCGACCAGTCCGGTTCCGCACCGTCGTACGTCTCGGCGACGGTGGGCGACGTGGTCCGCTCGCGGGGGCTGGTGCCCGTGGTCTCCGGCCGCGACGGGGCCGCGGTGGCCAGGATCGGCACGGCGTCGGCGACCCTGCACGCCGCCGTCCTTGACGCCGGCGAGTCGGTCACCCTGCCGGACGACCCGCTGCAGCACGTGTTCGTGGCCACCGGAGCCCTGGCCCGCTCCAGCCTCGCCGAGCCCCTGTCGGCCGGCGACGCCTTCCGGGTCAGTGACCGTCCCGGTCTCAGCCTGACCGCGGCCTCGCCGACCGAGCTGCTGGTGTGGTCGTTCCGCTAGCTACTTCTTGCCCTTGAGGGCGAGATTCACGGAGTCGGTCACGCTCTGGATCCCGTCGGAGACGGTGACCACGGCGGTGTAGGTGCCGGCCGAGGAGTAGGCGTGCTCGACCATCGCGCCGGCGCCGGTGGTGCCGTCACCGAAGTCCCAGCGATAGGTCAGGGAGTCGCCGTCGGCATCCGTGGCGCCCGCGCTGAAGCGTTGCGGGTCACCGACCTTCGGCCGCCCCTTGTCGGAGGTGGTGGTCACCGAGGTGATCTCCGGTGCGGTGTTGGCCTGCGTCTGGTTCTCGGCGCCGATCGTGTAGGCACACCCGCTGGTCGCGGTGTCGGCGTCGGGCACGAGCAGGACCAGTGAGCGCCGCCCGACGATCGAGACGCCGGCGATCTGCTCACCGGCGCTGACGGAGCCCGGGAGGCCGAGCTCGGTCCACAGCGCGGACGGCAGCGTCACGGCGATCTCGTCGGAGGCAGGGTCGAACGATCCGGGCAGGCCGGTCGCCAGCGTCGTGCGGGTCGTCTCGAACTTGCCGAGCACGAATGTCTGGCCGTCCTCCTGGGTGCGCGTCGCGCCCAGGTAGTAGCCACCGCCACCGAGGCTGAAGTTCACGTCGAAGTACTCGCCCGTGCCCTCCAGTCCCCCGGGCGACTCGGCCAGGTCGGTCACCTTCCAGTGGAAGGTGACGTCGCTCGTCGACGCGTCGGTGGTCAGCCAGCCCTCGGTGATGTCGAGACCGGTCGCGTTGGGCCCGCCGGTCTCGGTGCCGAGCGCGCCGGTGGCGTCGCCCTGTGGGTCGGTGAAGCGACCGTCTGTGGGGCAGGCCGCTCCGGGAGGCACGGTCGCCGTCTGGCCGGTCAGCCGCTCGACGGCCGCGAGCACGTCCACCAGGCCGTGGCCGGCGTCGAACGACGTACCACTGGTGCTGTTGGGGTTGCGGGAGTCGGGCTCGTAGGAGCGGGAGCCGAACTGGTACGCCGTGTCGACGAGCAGGTCCTCGATCGCCCCAGGAGACAGCAGCTGACCGGACTGGACGAGAGCCGCCTGCTGGAGCACGGCGACGTACCCCGCGATGTGGGGCGCGGCCATCGAGGTGCCGGAGATCGTGTTGTAGTCCGGGTCGGTGGTGTCCAGGCCGGTGGAGCAGACCGGGAGGTAGACCCGGCAGGCGGCGGTGATGTTGGTGCCGGGGGCCGAGATGTCGGGATAGGTCGCGGGGTCGCCCGCCAGCCCTCGCGAGGAGGAGGAGTTGAGCGCGTTGTCCCGGCTTCCCTGGTCGCCGTCGTCGTAGTTGGCGACCGAGAGGACGCCGGGGGTGGGGTCCTGCGAGTAGGGGTTGACGACGTTCTCGCTGCCGTCGCCGCCGTCGTTGCCGGCCGCCCAGATCACGTTCACGCCCTCGGCGACCAGCTGACGCTGGATCAGCACCTGGGGTGCGTCGGCCTCGAAGTCTCCGCCGCCGGCCGGGCCCCAGGAGTTGTTGACCACCACGATCGGCGCACAGGACCCGTCACCACACGGGTCGGCGTGGTTCTCCAGCACCCAGTAGAGACCGAGCGAGCCGCCGTACACGCTCAGCGTCGCGCCGGCGCTGACCGACACGATGTCCGAGTCGGGTGCCGCGCCACGTAGCTCACGGCCCGACGAGTCGGTGACGATGGAGCCGGCGGCGATGCTGGTGACGTGGGTGCCGTGCCCGCCGAGCGAGGGGGTATCGGTGTCGTTGACGGCGGTCGCGTCGACGGTGCAGTCACTGGCGGCAGCGAAGCCGTCCGGGTAGCCCCCGGCCAGGATCGGCAGGGCGTCGGAGCAGACGACCTTCATGTTCCGCTTCACCCGGCTCTCGCCGTTCTCGTCGGCAAACATCGGGTGGGTGCCGTCGGTTCCGGAGTCGACCACGGCCACCGAGACGCCCCGGCCGGTCAGCTTGTCGAGGACGCCGTCGCCGTCGACGTCGACCGCACCGTCGTGGACCGGGATCGCCCGCGTCGCCTCGTGGGAGGTCTCGGTCAGCCCGAGCACCTCCTCGTCGGCCCAGTCGACCCGGGTCACGCCCGGCGTCGTCGCCAGCGATCCGACCTGGGCCGGCGTACCGACACCCACGGCGATCCCGACCCGGTCGAGGCTGGTCTCGGGCGCCAGCCCGGCGGCGCGCGTCGCCGCCTTCGCCGCCTCGATGCTGCCGCCGGCCTGCACCATGACCCGGACGGGGGCGGCAGGGCCGACCTCGTCGAGATGGTCCAGCAACGAGGGCTGGAGGACTGCGTCGGCCGGCCCCACGACGGCGGTCTGGGACTGGGCCGGGGCGCCCATCAGGGTCAGAGCCGCAGCGGTCGCGGCGGCGACGAGGAGTCGGAAGAGGTGGCGGGAGGTCATGCGGGTCTCGCTTCGCTCGGAGTAGACCCCGCCCGGGAGTGAGGCGGGTCATCTCCTCAACGACGCCGCGCCTGTTTGGTTAGCAAGCGACCGGCAGCGGGATGATGCATGGCATGGCGAACTCCGAGGTGCACCGCGAACCGTTCCTCCATCTCGTGGACCTCGCACACGACCGGGCACTCATCGCCTGGGGCGCCTTCTTCTTCACCAGGACCGAGCCAGGCCGCTGGCGGATCCTCGACGACGAGGAGCTGGGGCGCGTGGGGCGGCGTGACAGCATCGGGAGCAGCGCCGAGCCGTACGGCGCCTCGACCGTCCAGGTTCTCGACGCTGCGGGCCGGGTGGTGGCCGAGGAGTCGACCGCCAACCGGACGTGGGCCTGGGTCGAGGGCCTCACCCCCGACACCGACTACCGGTACCGGGTCCTGGTCGACGGTGCGGAGTGGGCCGCCGGTGAGCGCTGGGACTGGGTGCCCAGCACGAGCGGCGGCTACGACCTCGCCCCAGCTGGCCGGCGCTACGACCTCCGCCTCCGGACGTGGCCCCACCCCGACACCGCGACCGAGCCCGTACGGTTCGTCGCACTCGGTGACTACGGCGTGGGCATCCGCTCCGACTCGGAGTCCAGCCGCCGGCAACGACGCGTCGCCGAAGTGCTGGACCACCTGGTGGCCGAGGGCGACGTCCGGTTCGTGCTCTCCCTGGGCGACAACATCTACCGCGGCGAGCAGGGCCACGTGGACGACGAGAGCGGCGGCGAGGACGACGACTGGTACTCGAGCTTCTTCCAGCCCTACCGCTACGCGATCGCCCGGGTGCCGGTCTTCCCGGCCATCGGCAACCACGACACGAGCGACACCGAGGGCAGCGACGACCGGGCACAGATGGAGGACAACTTCCACATCCGGGAGCGCTTCCACGACGAGACGGACCGCGCGTCCACCGACCCCGGCCTGTTCTACCGGCTGCGGTACGGACGCGACGTGGAGCTGGTCTGCCTCGACACGTCGATGGACAGCGCCGACGAGGGCGTGCACCGGTTCTTCCAGGCCCCTGCGCACCGCGACTGGCTGCGCGCGACCTTCGCGGCCGACGGCGCCCGCTGGCTGATCCCCTTCTCCCATCACCCGGCCTACTGCGCCGGGCCCCACCACGGCAACGACACCGAGATCCAGGAGACCTTGCTGCCGCTGTTCGACACCGCCGGTGTGCGGCTGGTGCTGGCCGGCCACGAGCACAACTTCCAGGTCAACGAGGTCGACGGCCGCACCTATCTCGTCTCCGGCTCGGGCGCCAAGGTCCGTGAAGACGTACCGGAGGGTTTCGCCGACGCCGGCACCACAGCCTGGGCGGCCCAGGCCCACCTGCTGCTGGTGGAGGTGGACGGCGCGGAGGCCCGGCTGACCCCGGTCTCCGGGCTGCTGGCGGACGGCACCCCACATCTGATGACCGCACTCACCCCGCAGAACCAGATCCTCGAGCCGCCCTGGGTCGTGCGGCGCTGACCCGTCGCCTGCTCAGGCCGGCGCGATGACGGACAGCGCGCCGGGCTGGATCTCCACGACCGCGGGCTCCGCGGCGAGACCCGGGAGGACGCCGAGGGCCTCACCGTCGCCGCCCAGCGGGATCGGGTTGCGGGCATCGCCGTGGAGCTCGACCCGCTTGCCCCGGAGCACGGTCACCTCGGGGCGGTCCACGTGGGTGCCGTCGTAGACGGTGGGCAGGGCGCGCAGCAGCTCGAGCCGCGAGGCGGCCTCGATCACGACCACGTCGAGAAGCCCGTCGTCGATGACCGCCGCCGGCGCGATCCTCATGCCCTTGCCGTAGTACGCGGAGTTCGCGACGACGACGGTGGCGGCGGCGTACTCCCGGTCGACGCCGTCGACCGAGACCCGGTAGCGGCCGGGCTGGTACGACGCCAGGGAACGGACCGCGGCGTAGGGGTACTGCAGCCTCCTCGGCAACCGCAACCGGTCCACGATCTCCGCGGCGTGCGCGTCGACCCCGGCATAGACCGAGCCGGCGATCACCCGCGGCCAGGCTCCGGGGAGGTCGAGGGCGAGGAGGTCGACCCGTCGCTCGGTCCCGGTGAGCAGGAGGGCGGTCTGGCCGGGCGGGTCGTCGGGCAGCCCGAGCATGCGGGCGAAGTCGTTGCCGCGACCGGCCGGCAGGACCGCGAGTGTTCCGCTGTTGCGGGAGACCGGTCCGGCGAGCGAGGAGAGCATCCCGTCGCCGCCGACGGCGACCACCACGTCACCCCGGCACTGCGCGGCGTCCAGGAGCTCGCGCACGGCGTGCGGTCCCGGGGAGTAGGTGACCTCCACCCGGGCGCCGGCCTCGCGGAGCAGCCGGGCCACGGGAATGACGGCCTGGGGCGCGGCGCCGCCGCCGGACGCGGGGTTCACCAGGAACGTGAAGTTGCGGACCCTTCCGGGTGAGCTCATGGGATGAGCACGCCGGGGTTGAGGATGCCGGTCGGGTCGAGCTCGGCCTTGACCGCCCGCAGGATCGACACCCCGATGTCGCCGATCTCGTGGCGGAACCACGCCTTGTGGTCGGTGCCGATGGCGTGGTGGTGGGTGATGGTGGCGCCGGCCGCCGCGATCGCGTCGCCTGCGGCCACCTTGGCGACCCTCCATTGCGCGATCGGGTCGTCGGTCTCCTTGGCCGCGACCGTGAAGTAGAGGGAGCAGCCGGTCTCGTAGACGTGGGAGATGTGGCAGAGCACGATCGTCCCCTCGCCGAGGGAGGCCTCGAGGGCCCCCTTCACGTCGGTGTAGAGCCGGTCGAGGTTGGACCACCAGGTCGCGGTCTCCAGGGTCTCGACGAGGACGCCGACGTCGAGCATGGAGTCGCGCAGGTACGGCGCCCGGAACCGGCCGTCAACCCAGGACCGTCCGGGCTCCTCGCCGAGGTCGGTACCCCCGAGGATGGGGAGCACGGCCGCGACGGCGGCTCGTCGGGCTTTGACCGCGGCGGGGGTGCCCTCGTATCCGGTGATCATCAGACAGCCGGCGGCGGAGTCGGACCCGATCTCGTCGGGACGGGCGAGGTTGAGTCCGGTCTCGGCCTCGTCGGAGAGCCGGATCACGGTCGGGAGCAGCCCGGCCTGGGCGAGGGCGCGCATGGCCGCCGCGCCGACCGCGAAGGACGGCCAGCGCCACCCGTCGTAGATCGTGAGCTCCGGGACCCTGCGGACCCGGACGCTGACCGACGTGATCACCCCGAAGACACCTTCGGACCCGAGGATCAGCTGGCGCAGGTCGGGCCCGGCGGCGCTGGAAGGGGCGACGCCGAGGTCGAGCCGCCCCGAGGGCGTGGCCACGGTGAGGCCGACGACCATGGCGTCGAAGCGGCCGTAGCCCGCGCTGGACTGACCGCTGGAGCGGGTCGCGGCAAAACCGCCGATCGAGGCGTACTCGAAGGACTGGGGGAAGTGGCCGAGCATCAGTCCGTGCTCGGCGAGCAGCGCCTCGGCCTCGGGGCCGCGGAGGCCGGGTTCGAGGGTGGCGGTCATCGAGACCGGGTCGACGTCGAGCAGCCGCGTCATCCGGGCGAGGTCCAGGGAGATCACGCCGGCGAACCCGTCGCGACGGGCGGCCAGCCCGCCGGTGACGCAGGTGCCCCCGCCGAACGGGACGACGGCCAGGCGGTGCGCGACCGCGAAGGCCAGCACGTGGGCCACCTCGTCATGGTTGCCGGGGCGGACCACGGCATCGGGGGCGTCGTCCAGGTCGCCGGCACGGGCGCGGAGCAGGTCGGGAGTGGACTTGCCGCGGGTGCGGAGGCGCCGGGTGTCGTCGTCGGAGAGCACGTGCTCGGCTCCCACTACCTCGCGGAGACCCTCGAGCACCGCCTCGTCGACCTTGCCGGGCGGGACGCTCGGGTGCTCGGTCGCCGGTCGCTCGTCGAGACCGAAGGCAAGCTCGATCAACCCGCGGGCCGAATCGGGGAGCGGTGCGGCAGCGGCCGGGTCGCCCCAGCGGGTCGGATGCATCTCGCGGGTCATGGGTTACAGTGTGACATATGGCGTCACTTCGTCACATTCCGGATCTCGACGAGCGGGAGGGCGCATACCTGGACGCCGCCCGCGCGTGCATCCTCGACGTCGGCTGGCGGCGTACCACGCTCACCGAGGTGGCCCGTCGCGCCGGGGTGTCCCGGATGACGATCTACCGCACCTGGTCCGACATGCCGCGGCTGCTCGGCGACCTGATGACGCGGGAGTGGGGCAACGTCGTCGCGGCCATCACCGACACCCCCGCCGACTCTGCGGACTCGCCGGCCGACCGGCTCGTGACCGCCCTCGTCGGCGGGGTCCGGGCGCTGCGCGACAACGAGCTGTTCGTGCGGATCGTGGAGCTCGACCCCGAACTGCTGCTGCCCTACCTGCTCTCCCGTCGCGGCCGGTCCCAGGACGCGATCCTCGGGCTGGTGGAGGAGTGGGTCCGGGCCGGGCAGCAGAGCGGTGACGTCCGCTCGGGCGACCCCGTCGCGCTCGCTCGCGGGCTGGTCCTGACGACCCACGGATTCGTGCTGTCGGCGCACACGATGGTCGACGACTCGCTCTCGGAGGAGGCACTCGACGCCGAGCTGGTCGCCGTGCTCACCCGGGCACTGAAGCCATGACCCGGGGGCGCGGCGCACCGCACGGATTGGTCCCCAACCGCAACATTTCGGCCCAGAACCCTGCGGTTGGTGACCAAACCGCAACCCTGATCGCCCCCGGCCTGGCGGGCGCACCGGCCGAGGTGGACGTGGTCGTGATCGGCCTGGGCGTCACGGGAGCCGGGGTGGCGCTGGATGCCGTCACCCGGGGACTCTCGGTGCTCGCCGTGGACGCGCACGACCTCGCCTTCGGCACCTCCCGGTGGTCCTCCAAGCTGGTCCACGGCGGACTGCGCTACCTCGCCCACGGCCAGATCGGGGTCGCCCACGAGAGTGCCGTCGAGCGCGGTCTCCTGATGGAGGTCACCGCACCCCACCTCACGCATGCGATGCCGATGCTGGTGCCGCTCACCCCGAGCGTGAGTGCCTACCTGGCCGGAAAGACCAGGGCAGCGCTCACCGCCGGAGACCTGCTCCGCCGCGGCGCCCGCACCGAGCGCGAGACCCTGCCGGGTCCGCGCCGGGTCTCCGCCACCGAGGCCCTCACCCTCGCCCCCGGACTGCGCCCCGGCGGCCTGCGCGGAGGGCTGCTCTCCTGGGACGGGCAGCTCGAGGACGACGCCCGGCTGGTCACGACGATCGCCCGCACCGCCGCCTCGTACGGCGCCCACGTCCGCACCCGCGCTCGGGTCCTTGCTGCGACGGGAACCACCGTGCAGCTCCGTGACGAGCTCACCGGCAGCATCACCACTGTCACCGCCCGGACGGTCGTCAACGCCACCGGCGTATGGGCGGGGGAGCTGGTGGAGGAGGTCCGGCTGCGACCGAGCCGCGGCACGCACCTGGTGCTGCGGGCGGGCACCCTGCCCGGACTCCGGGTCGCGGTCGCCCCACCCGTCCCCGGGGAATCCAACCGGTTCGCCCTGGTGCTGCCGCAGCCCGACGGCACCATCTACGTCGGCCTCACCGACGAACCGGTCGGCACCGAGATCCCGGACGTCCCCACGCCCTCCGAGCCCGAGATCGGGTTCCTCCTCGACGTCGTGTCTGCGGCGTTCGCCCGTGACCTGCGCCGTTCCGACGTGGTAGGGGCCTACGCCGGCCTCCGGCCGCTTCTCGACACCCGTGACGGTTCGACCGCGGACCTGTCGCGCCGCCACGCGGTGCTGACCTCCGCCTCCGGTGTGGTCACGATCGTCGGCGGCAAGCTGACGACCTACCGCCGGATGGCCGAGGACGTGCTCGACTCCGCGCTCACCACCAACGGGATCGACGCCGGCCCCTGCCGCACCCGGGCCCTGGCCCTTGCCGGAGCGGCGGCCCGCGACCACCTGGCCCGGCTCGAGCTCCCGGCGCGGCTCGTCCGCCGCTACGGAACCGACGCCGAGCTGGTGCTGGCCAGCGCCCGCGAGGTCAGCGGCCTCCCCGACGAGGACCTGCTCGCCCCGGTCGTGGAGCACATCCCGGTCACGCTGGCCGAGCTGCTCTTCGGGGTGACCCACGAGGGCGCCGCCGATGTCGACGACCTGCTGGACCGGCGTACCCGGATCGGGCTGATCCCCGAGGACCGCAACCTCGCCAGCCCGGCGGCCGAACGTGCCCTCGCCCTCGCCGTCAGGGCCAGGCGCTGACCCGTCGTGAATCAACGACGGGTCAGCGATGAGTTTCCCCGTCGACGCCGGTCAACAACTGACGGCAGACTGGACCAACCCCGACTGGGGTGAGGAGCGACCGATGAGGACGGCGACCATGACCACGACGACGGAGCTCGACGACTTCGAGGGTCTGACCCACCGCTACGAGCGCGAGCTGCTCGCACACTGCTACCGGATGAGCGGCAGCTTCCACGAGGCCGAGGACCTGGTGCAGGAGACCTTCCTGCGGGCGTGGAAGGCGTCGGCGCAGTTCCAGGGACGGTCGTCGGTGCGGACCTGGCTCTACCGCATCGCCACCAACGTCTGCCTCACCAACCTCGAGGGTCGACCGCGCCGGCCGCTGCCGGCCGGGCTCGGGACACCCGACCAGATGGCCGGTGACGCTCTCGAGGCCGACGCGGAGATCCCGTGGCTGGAGCCGGTCCCCGACGCCGCGGTCGTGGTCGCCGAGCGCGACTCGATCCGGCTCGCCTTCGTGGCGGCGCTGCAGCACCTGCCGGCCCGGCAGCGCGCCGTCCTCATCCTCCGCGACGTGCTGCGCTGGTCGGCGGCCGAGGTCGCCGAGGCGCTCGAGACCACGACCCCGGCGGTCAACTCCGCGCTCCAGCGCGCCCACGCCCAGCTCGCCGACCGTCACCTCAGCGAGGACACCGTCCAGCCCGACCTGACCGCCGAACAGCACGACCTGCTGGATCGCTACGTCGAGGCGTTCTGGCGCAAGGACATCGACGCCATCGTCGGCATGCTCACCCAGGAGGCCGTCTGGGAGATGCCCCCCTTCCTCGGTTGGTACGTCGGCGCCGAGAACATCGGTCAGCTCATCGACACCCAGTGTCCCGGCGGGATGCACGACATGCCGATGGTGGCGACGAGCGCCAACGGCCAGCCGGCGTTCGGGCTCTACATGCGGACACCGGAGGGTGACTTCGAGCCGTTCCACCTCCAGGTCCTCGACATCGAGGGCGACCGGGTACGGCACGTGGCGGCGTTCTTCGACACCAACCTGTTCCGCCGGTTCGGGCTGCCTGACCGCCTGCCCGCCGACACGAAGGCGCCGTGACCACGGCGCTCGCGGGCGCCATCGAGCTGCTGGAGCGGTCCCTCGGCTATACCCGGGGGGCCCTGGTGGGAGTCACCGATGCCCGCCTCGCCGCAGCGACCCCGTGCCGGGACTGGACGCTGGGCGACCTGCTGGCCCACATGGACGACTCCCTGGACGCCTTCACCGAGGCTGCCGGAGGCAACGTGGCCCTGACCCACGCCTCCTCGGTGCCGCAGGTCATGGTCCTGCAACAGAAGGCCTGCGCCCTGATGGGCCTCTGGTGCGACCAGGTGCCGCCGGGCGTCAGTGTCGGCGGGGCCGACCTGGCCACCGACCTGCTGGTGGCCACCGCTGCCCTGGAGATCACCGTCCACGGCTGGGACGTGGCCCAGGCGACCGGCGAGTGCACCCCGATTCCCGAGGGGCTCGCGCGGCAACTGCTCCCGATCGCGCACCGGACCGTCGTCGACCTCGACCGCGGAATCCGGTTCGCCGAGGCGCTCCCGGAGCCGGTCGGAGCGACGGCCGACGCACGGCTCCGGGCGTTCCTCGGCCGGCCCTGAACAGGCGCGGAAGCAAAAAGATCGGCGTTCGTTACGTTTTGGTCACGCTCCTTTCCTAGCCTTGTCCCATGCTCGTCGAGTCCACAAAACCGACGGCGCCCAGACAGCTTCCTTCGGGATCTGACCTGGTTCGGGCAGGCAAGATCACCGAGGCGTTGCACCTCCTGGACGTCTCCACCGTCAGCGCGCCGCCGCTGGCGGCGGTTCGCCACGTCGCGGCCCTGACCGAGTGCCACCTCGCCCGCGGGGACCTCTCCCGCGCCGTGCTGGTCGGCGAACGGGCACGCGCATACACGTCGTACGACGGCCTCCCGGGGGCTCTCGCCGCGTACACCCTGGGCGAGATCGCCTCCGCACAGGGGAACGCCGACCTCGCCCTGCTCCGCTACACCGAGGCCAGCGAGCACCTCGGGCCCGACCTCGACGACCCGGACCTCGTCCCCTGGCGTGCCGGCGCCGCCCTCGCCCTGACCCGGTTGCACCGGCAGCGGGAGGCCGACCAGCTCGCCCGCGAGCACCTCGAGCTCGTCCGCGACGGCGGTACGCCGTACGCCCTGGCCCATGCGCTCCGTACCGCGGCCACGACCAACTCCGACGGCTGCCGGCTCGAGCTGCTGCGTGAGGCACAGGCGACCCTCGATGGCCTGGAGGCCCGGCGCCTCGCCGCCCAGGTCGACACCGACCTCGCGATCTCTCTGACTCTCCAGGGCGACCCCGCGGGCACCGCTGAGGCCGTCACCCTGCTCCGTGGCGCGGAGGCGTACGCCGGCCGTGAGGACCTGTTCCCGCTCCAGAGCCGGATCAGGGGCATCCTCCAGCGGGTAGGCGAGGAGCCGCGCCGAATCCTCAGCGAGACGCTGGCCAGCCTGACCGTCACGGAGCAGACGACTGCCCGGCTGGCCGCGGCCGGGATGACCAACCGCGAGATCGCCGCCGAGCTCGCGGTCACCGTCAAGGCCGTCGAGTGGCACCTCTCCAACGTCTACCGGAAGCTGAAGATCCGCGGGCGCACCGGTCTGGCCGAGACGATGGGCGTGGCTGTCTAGGACCCCTCGGCCGGCGTCAGCCAGGTCATGGACTGGCCGTGACCGTGCGTCCACGCGACGACCCCGCCGTCGACGCCGAGGATGAACGACGCCAGGTCGTCCGGGACCGGCGGACCGGTGGCGGTCACCTCGGGGAGCACGTTGGCGCCCTCGTTGCTGACCCAGTGACAGCGACCGCTCGCGACGAGCTCGGTCATCATCTCCTGGAACCGGACCCGGTCGGCGGCCTCGAGATAGGCGATGACCGCGCTGTGGAAGACCACCACCCGTCCCCGGTTGGCCGCCTGCCCGACCAGATCCGGGAGCTCGGTCAGGAGGTCTCCGGTCATCAGTGACGGGGGGTCGGAGCGGGCCACCTCGATGGCCAAGCGCAGGCGCTCACGCCGCTCGTCCTGCTCGGGCCAGACCAGGTTGGTCAGCCAGGCCATCGCGTCCTCGTCGGCCACCGACAACGGGTTGAGGTCGATCCCGGCCCTCAAGGCCACCGGGGGAACCGCGACCCGCTCGGGGAACGGGCCGGTCACCTCGCAGTCCAGGCGGGGGCCCCGACCCGCGGTCACCGATCCGCGCTCGGTCGCCCAGGCGTAGGAGTACCGGTCCGGGTAGAGACACAGGCCGGCGCTCGCTCCGACCTCGATCAGCGCCAGCGGCTCCTCACCCGCGATGGTCGCGAACGCCGGTGTCAGGGTGGCGAGCCGGCCGACCTCGTTGGTCTGGGTGGAACGGGACAGGATCGTCGACCGGATGGTGCCGTCGTCTCCGAGCAGGGCGTCGCGGAGTCCGGAGTAGGGGCCGGGAGCCGGGACGCCGTGCCAACGTGCGGCCGCGAAGACGAGGTTCGGCTGCTGCTTGATCCTCGGCAGGTCCGCCAACCGCGCCAGCACCTCGGAATCGTCGGCGACCCCACGCGCCCAGGCGGCGAAGCTCGGCGACTCGTCGCGGGACCAGCGCGCGAACTCGGCGTACTGCTCGGCAACCGGCGCGTAGGGCTCCATCACCCGGCAGCTCTGTCAACCGGCAGGGAGGGAGACGTACGTCGTGTCGAGGTACTCCTCGATCCCCTCGAAGCCGCCCTCGCGTCCGAACCCGCTCGCCTTCACCCCACCGAACGGCGCGGCCGGGTTCGACACCAGGCCGGTGTTGATGCCGACCATGCCGAAGTCGAGGGACTCCGAGAGCCGGATCGTGCGCTGCAGATCGCGGGTGTAGGCGTAGGAGACCAGGCCGTACTCCGTGTTGTTGGCCTGTTCGACCGCCTCCGACTCGTCGGTGAAGGTCGTGATCGGCGCGACCGGTCCGAAGATCTCGACGCTGTTGATCCGGGCCTCGGCCGGGACGCCGACCAGGACGGTCGGCGGGTAGAAGTAGCCGGGTCCGTCGCCCGGCGTGCCGCCGGTGACGAGGGTGGCGCCCTCGTGGACCGCGTCGGTGACCAGGCCGCTCACGGACTCCACCGCATCGGAGTTGATCAGCGGGCCGACGTCGACACCCTCGTCCTGGCCGCGACCCACCGTGAGCGCCGCCATCCGGTCACCCAGCTTCTTCCCGAACTCATCGGCCACCGACTCGTGCACGAGGAACCGGTTGGCCGAGGTGCACGCCTCGCCCATGTTGCGCATCTTCGCGATCATCGCGCCCTCGACCGCGGCGTCGACGTCCGCGTCCTCGAAGACCAGGAACGGCGCGTTGCCGCCCAGCTCCATCGACACCCGCTGCAGCTCGTCGGCGGACTGCCGGACCAGAACCTTCCCGATCTCGGTGGAGCCGGTGAAGCTCACCTTGCGCAGCCGGTCGTCCCCCATCAGGGCCGACCCGACGTCGCCGGAGTGCTTGGTCGTGATCACGTTGAGCACTCCGGGCGGCAGGCCCGCTTCCTCCATCACCGCGGCCAGCGCCAGCATCGACAGCGGCGTCTCCGCGGCCGGCTTGACCACCATCGTGCAGCCGGCGGCGACGGCCGGCCCGATCTTGCGGGTGCCCATCGCGAGCGGGAAGTTCCACGGGGTGATGAACAGGCACGGCCCGACCGGCTTCTTCAGGGTGAGCAGCCTGCTGGCGCCGTTCGGTGCATGCATCCAGCGTCCGTGGATCCGGACCGCCTCCTCCGCGAACCAGCGGAAGAACTCCGAACCGTAGGTGACCTCGCCCTTGGACTCGGTGACGGTCTTGCCCATCTCCAGGGACATCAGGCGGGCGAAGTCGTCAGCCCGCGCCGTCAGCAGCTCGAAGGCCTTCCGCAGGATCTCGCCCCGGTCGCGGGGAGGGGTGCGCGCCCAGTCGTGCTGGGCGGCGACGGCGGCGTCCAGGGCGTCCATGGCGTCACCCGGTGACCCGTCGGCGACCTCGGCGATCACCGATCCGTCGGCTGGGTCGTGGACGTCGAAGTGGCCGCCGTCGTTGGCCTCACGCCATTCGCCGCCGATGTAGAGCCGGAGCCGCTCGGAGGAGAGCAGGGGCAGGTCGTCGGTCGCGGTGCGCTGCTGCTGGTTCGAATTCATGAACTCACTCTTGCACCGGGAAAGCCTGGAGAAAACTGCAGACACCAGGGCTTCGCGGTGCGATCATGTGGGCGTCGACTTCGGAGGGAGCAAGTCGAATGTCGACAGGAGCCCCCCGCTGACCCCATGCGGCGGGGGGCTTCCTCTCTGCTCGGACAGTTTTTCCGCTACCCCTTGTGCGGGCGCGGCAACAGGAGTTGCCTTCGTCGTGGAGGTGGCGCGATGGCAGACAAGAGTGGCGCCCGTAGACCAGCCGGGCAGGATCTCGAGGCGAGCAGCCCGGACCGGATCAGGAACGTCGTCCTGGTCGGACCCGGAGGCTCCGGCAAGACCACCCTGGTCGAGACGCTGCTCGCCTCCGCAGGAGCCATTCCCCGCGCCGGCTCGGTGCGCGACGGAACCACCGTCACCGACTTCGAGGAGTCCGAACAAGCACACGAACGTTCCAACTCGCTGGCGCTCGCTCCCCTGATCCACGACGGCATCAAGATCAACCTGATCGACACCCCCGGATACGCCGACTTCGTCGGCGAGCTGCGGGCCGGGCTCCGCGCCGCCGACTGCGCGCTCTTCGTCATCGCCGCCAACGAGGGCGTCGACGACGCCACCCGGTCGCTGTGGCGCGAGTGCGCCGACGTCGGCATGCCGCGCGCGGTGATCATCACCAAGCTCGACCAGTCGCGCGCAGACTACGACGGCGTGCTCGGGCAGGCCCAGGCGGCCTTCGGTGACAAGGTGATGCCGCTGTACCTCCCGCTCCGCGAGGGGTCCGAGGTCGTCTCGCTGACCGGCCTCCTCTCTCCCAACGACCACGAGCTGCGGGGGCAGCTGATCGAGGGGGTCATCGAGGAGTCGGAGGACGAGACCCTCATGGAGCGCTACCTCGGCGGTGAGGAGATCGACGAGAAGGTCCTCGTCGCCGACCTCGAACGCGCGGTCGCCCGCGCCACGTTCTTCCCCGTGGTGCCCGTCTGCTCGGTCACGGGGGTCGGCTGCGCCGAGCTGCTGTCGCTGGCCACCCGCGCGTTCCCCTCTCCCTCCGAACACCCCTCGCCCTCGGTGTTCACGCCCAACGGCGCGACCAGCCCGCCGATCACCTGCGACCCAGCGGGGCCGCTGGTGGCCGAGGTGGTGAAGACGGCGAGCGACCCCTACGTCGGGCGCCTCAGCCTGGTCCGGGTCTTCTCGGGCACGCTGCGCCCCGACGACGCCGTACACGTCTCGGGACACTTCTCCTCGTTCTTCGGCGAGGGCTCGGGCCACGAGGACCACGACGAGGACGAGCGCGTCGGCAGCCTCACCTACCCGTTCGGCAAGACCCAGGTGCCGGCCACCCAGGTGGTGGCCGGCGACCTCGGTGCCATCGGCCGGCTCAGCCGGGCGGAGACCGGCGACACCCTGTCGTCGGTCGACGAGCCGCGGGTACTGAAGCCGTGGTCGCTGCCGGAGCCGCTGCTGCCGGTCGCGATCGTTGCCCAGAGCAAGGCCGACGAGGACAAGCTCTCGCAGGCCTTGGGTCGGGTGGCCGCCGAGGATCCCTCGATCCGGATCGAGAACAACGCCGAGACCCATCAGCTGGTGCTGTGGTGCATGGGCGAGGCCCACGCCGATGTGGTGCTCGAACGCCTGGCCAGCCGCTACTCGGTCAACGTCGACCAGACGCCGTTCATCATCTCGCTGCGGGAGACCTTCGCCTCCCCCGCCAAGGCGCTCGGCCGGCACGTGAAGCAGTCCGGCGGCCACGGCCAGTTCGCGGTGTGCCACCTGGAGGTCGAGCCACTGCCCGAGGGCGGGGGCTTCGAGTTCGTCGACAAGGTGGTCGGCGGGTCGGTGCCGCGGCAGTTCATCCCGAGCGTCGAGAAGGGGGTCCTGGCGCAGATGGCACGCGGCGTGCGCAACGGCTACCCCGTCGTCGACCTCAGGGTCACGCTCACCGACGGCAAGGCCCACAGCGTCGACTCCTCCGACATGGCCTTCCAGATGGCCGGGTCGCTGGCACTGCGCGAGGCCGCGGCCGCATCGAAGATCACCATGCTCGAGCCCTACGACACCGTCGACGTGATCATCCCCGACGACCACGTCGGCACGGTCATGAGCGACCTGGCCTCCCGGCGGGCCCGGGTGCTCGGCACCGACAAGGTCGGCGACGACCGCACCCTGGTCAAGGCGGAGGTTCCCCAGACCGAGCTGGTCCGCTACTCCGTCGACCTGCGGTCCTCGACCCACGGGTCGGGCACGTTCAGCCGTACCTTCGCGCACTACGAGCCCATGCCGGAGGACGTCGCCGCCAAGGTCACTCCCCGCGAGCGCTGACCCCTGGTCAGTCCTGCGTGTCGTCCAGACCGCCCAGGTTGCCCAGGAAGGCCGCGACCGGCGGGATGACCGCGGCCACGGCGCTCATCACGATCGCGGCGGTGGTCGACCAGAACCGCACCACGTTCCACGCCAGCACGATCAGCCCTACGCAGATCCCCATCAGGGTGAAGTAGATCCGGCGCCGCTTGGTGCGTTCCACGCCTCGACGGTACGCCGGCCCGGACCCCCGTTGAGTTGGGCGAGCCTGAGCCTTGATTTGGGCATGCCTGCGCCGGCTCTGCCATTCAGCCCAACTCAACGCACAGCGAGGCCCAACTCAACGCACAGCGAGGCCCAGCTCAACGAGCGGCGCGGAGGAAGGACTCGAGGATGGGACCCGCCGTACCGGAGCCGGAGGAACCTTCGTCGACGAACACGGCGACCGCGAGATCGTCCTGGGCAGCGATCATCCAGGCGTGGGTGAGCAAGCGCCCGTCACGTTCGAACTCCGCAGTGCCGGTCTTGGCGATCACGGGAGGACCGGGTACGTCGGCCAGCAGGCTGCCGCTGCCCGAGGTGACGACCCCGCGCAGCATCGCGCGCAGCTGCCCGGCCTCGCCTCCGGCCAGCTCGGGGACGTCTGCCTGCTCCGTCTTGAAGTCCTTGACGAGCCGCGGAAGCACGGTCGTCCCGGACTGGATCGACCCGATCACGGTGGCCATCACCATCGGCGAAGCCAGGATCTTGCCCTGGCCGATCATGTCGGCAGTGGCCTCGGTCTCCGACGCCGGCGGCTCGACGCTGCCGAAGTACGCCGGGAAGCCGAGGTCGTGGTCGACACCCATGCCGAGGGAGGCGGCCGCGTCGGCGAGGGCGTCGTCGGCGAGCTTGCCGGACTGGGAGATGAAGGCGGTGTTGCAGGAGTTCGCCACCGCAGTGCGGAACGGAATCCGGCCGAGACCACCGGCCGGGTAGTCGTCGTAGTTCTCGAACTGCTTGCCGTCGACCACGATCCGGTCGGTGCACGGCACGGTCGACGACGGGGTCAGTCCAGCCCTCAGCAACGCCAGGCTGCTGACGCTCTTGAACGTCGAGCCGGGCGCGGCCTGGCCGTAGGTTGCCAGGTTGATGCCGTCGGTTCCGGGTCCGTTCGCGGCGACGAGGATGTCGCCGGTCGACGGCCGGATCGCCACCAGCGCGCTGGCCGGGCCGACCCCGGCAAGGAGCCGCTCGGCGCCTTGCTGGAGTCGGAGGTCCAGCGTCAGCTTCAACGGCTGACCCGCGGTGGGTTCCTCCGCGAACAGCTTCCGCGCTGCGCCGTCCGGGCCGACCGCGTGGACAGCGACACCGGGGGTGCCGCGGAGCTGGTCGTCGTACCGTGCCTGGAGACCGGACAACCCGGCCTCGTCGCCGACCTGGTACTTGTCCGGGTCGTCCTCGATCATCTCTGCGGTGACCTCGCCGACCGTGCCCAGGATCGGGGCCGCGAACTCGCGGGTGGGTGCCAGGGGCAGGGTGTCGCTGACCGTGATGGCGCCGGGAATCGCGGCCAGGTGTTGCGGGTCGACCTCGGGCGGTAGGTCGTCCCGGCGGAACACGATCGCCTCGACGAAGGCCTCCTCGCCGGCGGCCTCGACCTGCTTGACGTACGGCACCGCGTCGACCCCCACGAGCTGAGCCAGCTGGCGCGCGGACTCACCCGCCCGGGCAGCCTTCACCTGGGTCCGGTCGATTCCGATCCGCTCCACGGGCCGCTCCGCCACCAGGGTCTGACCGCCCGCGCCCAGGATGTGCCCGCGGGCGGCCGGGACCTCACCGCTGTCGAGGACCTCGTCCTCCTTCAGGGAGGACTCGACGAGGGTGGGCTTCCACACCGTCTGCCACTCGTCGTCGACCGACCGCAGAGACCCCTCCGCCCGGTAGGCCCAACGGTGGCCATCGAGCGGCCAGCTCCAGGCGAGCTGCACGGTGGCCGTGTCGCCGGAGTCCTCGACACCGGCGACCTCGACCGCAGGCTCCGCTTTGTCCATCCCCTCGACGATCCTGGCGTAGGAGCGCTTGGCCTCGTCCGCCGTGGCGTTCGTGAAGGTCACGGCCTGGAAATCACCGGAGCCGAGTGCCGTGGCCAGGGCGGCGGCCGCCTCGTCCGGATCGGGACCACCCAGGTCCTGTGTGGCATCGCAACCGGTCAGCAGGCCGACCACGAGCAGGCCGATCACGAGCGCGTGGGTTGGGGGGAGCCGCATGGCGTCCCTTCTACCATCACCGCTGTCCCGCCAGCGGGTCAGCGCTTGGTCCGCGGCTTGGTGCGGGGCTTCTTCTTGCGGCCGGCCGCGTCATCCTCGAAGCCAGGACGCGACCGGCCCTGGGGTCGTCCGGTGTCCTGGCGCAGGTCGATCAGCTTCCCCGAGATCCGGGTGGAGGCGAGCCGCTCGGTCGTTCCGGGCGGGAGGTCGGCGGGGAGCTCGACCAGGGAGAAGTCCGGACGGATCGAGATGTGCCCGAAGTCCTGCCGGTTCAGCCCTCCCTCGTTGGCGATGGCGCCGACGATCTGCCGGGGCTCGACCTTGTGCCGCTTCCCGACCGCGATCCGGTACGTCGCCATCGGCGACGAGCCGCGCTGTCCCCCTCGCTCCTTGCGGGGCGGACGGCCCCCTTCGGGGCGTCGGTCATCCCGGTCGCGCCGCACCGGTCGCGTCGGCTCCGGCTCGAGCAGAAGGGGGGTGTCGCCGTGGAGAACGGCGGCGAGGGCGGCCGCGACGTCGACCTCGGGGACGTCGTGCTCGCGCATGTAGTGGGCCACGACGTCGCGGAAGAAGGACACCTTCTCCTCGTCGCCGAGGGCGGTGGTGATCGCGTCGTCGAACCTGGCCAGCCGGGTGACGTTGACGTCCTCCACCGTCGGCAGCGGCATCTGGGTCAGCGGCTGGCGCGCGGTCTTCTCGATCGCCTTGAGCAGCCGCCGTTCACGCGGGGTGACGAACGAGATCGCCTCGCCGCTCCGACCGGCGCGACCGGTGCGGCCGATCCGGTGCACGTAGGACTCAGGGTCGGTCGGAATGTCGAAGTTGACCACGTGGCTGATCCGCTCGACGTCAAGCCCGCGAGCCGCGACGTCCGTCGCGACGAGGATGTCGAGCTTCCCCGCCTTGAGCTGGTTGACGGTGCGCTCGCGCACCGCCTGCGGGACGTCGCCGTTGATGGCGGACGCGGAGAAGCCACGCGCCCGCAGCTTCTCGGCCAGGGTCTCGGTCTCGTTCTTGGTGCGGACGAAGACGATCATCCCCTCGAAGTTCTCGACCTCGAGGATCCTCGTGAGGGCATCCACCTTCTGCGGGTAGGACACGATCAGGTATCGCTGGGTGATGTTGGCGGCCGTCGCGGTCTTGTTGCGGACGGTGATCTCGGCAGGCTCGCGGAGGTATTTCGCCGACAGCTTCCGGATCTGGGCGGGCATGGTGGCCGAGAAGAGCGCGACGTTCTTGTCCGTCGGGGTGTCGGCGAGGATCGTCTCGACGTCGTCGGCGAAGCCCATGTTGAGCATCTCGTCGGCCTCGTCGAGCACCAGGAACCGCAGCTCGGTCAGGTCGAGGGTGCCCTTGTCCAGGTGGTCCATGATCCGGCCGGGGGTGCCGACGACGATGTGGACGCCCCGACGCAGGGCGGAGAGCTGGACGCCGTACCCCGGCCCGCCGTAGACCGGAAGAACCCGTACGCCGCGCAGGTGGGCGGCGTACTTCTCGAACGCCTCGCACACCTGGAGTGCGAGCTCCCGCGTGGGAGCCAGGACCAGGGCCTGCGGCGTCTTCTGGGACAGGTCGAGCCGGGAGAGGATCGGCAGGGCGAACGCTGCGGTCTTGCCGGTCCCGGTCTGCGCCAGGCCCACGACGTCGCGGCCCTCGAGCAGGACGGGGATGGTCGCCGCCTGGATCGGCGAGGGGGTCTCGTAGCCGACGTCGCGCAGGCCCTTCCGCACCTCGGCAGTCAGCCCGAGGTCGTCGAAGGTGGTCGCGGGGGTCGTTGGCTCTTCGGACACGACTCCAACGGTAGGCCTTGCACGGCGCTGTCGATGATTCGCCGAGACGGCGACGTCCGTCACTCCACCGTGACCGACTTGGCGAGGTTGCGCGGCTTGTCGATGTCGTGGCCCAGGTGCCTGGCCGCGTGGTAGGCGAGCAGCTGAAGGGGCAGCGTGAGGAGGATCGGGTCGAGCTCCACCTCGTTGCGGGGTACGTCGATCCGCACCGCCTCGAGCTCGCCCAGGTCGACGTCCTCGTGGGTGACCACGACCAGCGGGCCGCTGCGGGCGGCGATCTCGTGCAGTGCGGCCACGTTGCGGTCGGTCAGCTCATCGTTCGGGACCACGGCCACGGTCGGCACCTCGGGTGAGATCAGCGCGAGCGGACCGTGCTTGAGCTCGGAGGTCTGGTAGGCCTCGGCGTGCCGGTAGGAGATCTCCTTGAACTTCTGCGCCCCTTCCCGGGCCACCGGGAAGCCTCGAACCCGGCCGATGAAGAACAGGCTCTCGGCCTCCGCCAGCGAGGTCGCCAGCTCGGCCAGCTCCTCCTCGCGCGCCAGGACCTCGCCGATCTGGCCGGGCATCCGGGTCAGGCCTGCGATCAGTCGCCTGCCGTCGGCGATGCTCAGGTCGCGGACCCTCCCGAGCTGGAGCGCCAGGAGCGCGAAACCGAGGAACATGTTGCTGAGCGCCTTCGTTGAGGCGACGGCGACCTCGGGTCCGGCGTGCAGATAGATCCCGCCATCGCACTCCCGCGCGATCGCGCTGCCGACCACGTTGACCAGCCCGATGACCCGTCCGCCCTTGCGCCGGATCTCCTGCACCGCAAGGAGGGTGTCGATGGTCTCGCCCGACTGGCTGACCGCGACGTAGAGCGTGTCCGGCTCGATGATCGGGTTGCGGTAGCGGAACTCGCTGGCCGCCTCCGCGTCCGCCGGGATCCGGGCAAGCTCCTCGACCAGGCCGGCTCCCATCTGCCCGACGTAGTAGGCCGACCCGCAGCCCAGGACCTTCACCCGCCGGATCGCCCGGGTCTCGCGGGCGTCCATGTTCAGCCCGCCGAGGTGCGCGGTCCCGAACCGCTCGTCCAGCCGACCGCGCAGCACCCGTTCGGCCGCCTCCGGCTGCTCAAGGATCTCCTTGTGCATGTACGACGTGTGCTCGCCGGCGTCGTAGGCCTCGGGATCGACGTCGACCTTCGTGGCCCGCTTGTGGGTCGAGTCGAGATCCTGCGTGTACGTCGTGAAGCCGCCGGCCGTGATCGTCGCCAGCTCGCCGTCGTCGAGGTGGGCGACCGTGGTCGTGTAGCGCACCAGTGCCGCGAGGTCGGAGGCGATGTGCATCTCCCGCTCGCCGACGCCGATGATCAGCGGGCTCCCGTTGCGGGCCACCACGATCCGGTCCGGAAAGGCGGCGTGCAGCACGGCGACGCCGTAGGTGCCGTCGATCATCTCCAGCGCTTCGGTGACCCGCGCCTCGAGCGTCTCGGCCTCGGAACTGGCGACCAGGTGGGCGATCACCTCGGTGTCGGTGTCGGAGGCCAGCTCGACGCCCTGGTCGGCGAGGCGCTGACGGAGCTCGGCGGCGTTGTCGATGATCCCGTTGTGGACCACCGCGACCTCGCCGGAGGTGTCGGTGTGCGGATGGGCGTTGGTGTCGGTGGCCGGTCCGTGAGTGGCCCAGCGGGTGTGACCGATCCCGACCTTCCCGCCGAACCGCTTCGGCAGGCCGTCGGCCAGGTCACGGACCCGGCCCGCGCGCTTGGACACCCGGATCCCGCTGCCGCCGAGGACCGCCAGGCCCGCGGAGTCGTAGCCGCGGTGCTCGAGCCGGGTCAGTCCCTCGAGCAGCAGCGGGGCGGCCTGCTGGCGTCCGATGTAGCCGACGATTCCGCACATTTGGGTTGCCTCTCATCTCACCGGGTCTCGACACGCCGGTCGCTAGCCGTACACAATCCGTCTGAGCTGCCGCTCGGTGAGCGGCGGCGCGGCCACCACACGGTCAGCCAGCTCCTCGGCGATCCGGGCGAAGATCTCCGGGTTCCTCGCGCCGTAGGTCTTCAGATGGGCGTGCCGGCGCCGGACGAACTGCTCGACCGGTTCGGCGTGGAAGGCGACCACGTCCTCGATCACCCGGACCGCCTCTGCCCGGGTCAGCCCGGTGCTCGCCACGATCCGGTCCAGGAGCTCCGAGTCTGCTGCCGCCACGTCCGGAATCATCCCCAGCGCACCTCGCTTGGGCAACTTCCTGCCCGTTTTCGGGCAGATTCGTCCAGAACGAGGACGAGTGCCGGTCGAACACGCTGTCGTCTTTCGAGGGATGATGAGCGCATGGCCCTCACCCCCCTCGAGCTGCTCGACACCGACTCCCTGATCGGGGAGGAGGACCGCGCCATCCGCGACACGGTCCGCAGCTTCGTCGAGGACAAGCTGAAGCCTGAGATCGCCGGGTGGTACGACGCCGGCACCGCCCCGGTCCGCGACCTCGCCAAGGAGTTCGGGTCGTTGGGCCTGCTCGGGATGCACCTGACCGGCTACGGCTGCGCGGGCACCAGCGCGACGGCGTACGGCCTGGCCTGCATGGAGCTCGAGGCGGGCGACTCCGGTCTGCGCTCCGTGGTGTCGGTGCAGGGCAGTCTGGCGATGTACGCGCTCTGGAAGCACGGCTCCGACGCCCAGAAGGACGAGTGGCTGCCGCGGATGGCGACTGGCGAGGCGATCGGCTGCTTCGGGCTGACCGAGCCCGACTTCGGCTCCAACCCGGGCGGTATGCGCACCCGAGCGCAGCGGGATGGGACGGACTGGATCCTGACCGGCAACAAGATGTGGATCACCAACGGTTCCGTCGCCGACGTCGCGGTCGTGTGGGCCCGCACCGACGACGGGATCCGTGGCTTCGTCGTGCCGACCGACACCGCCGGGTTCGACGCGCCTGACATCAAGCAGAAGATGTCGCTGCGCGCGTCGGTCACCTCCGAGCTGGTGCTCGACCAGGTGCGGCTGCCGGCCGAGGCCATGCTGCCCGAGGCGAAGGGTCTTTCGGGTCCGCTGTCCTGCCTGACCGAGGCCCGCTTCGGGATCGTGTACGGCGCGCTTGGTGCTGCACGCGACTGCCTCGAGACCACGATCGCCTACGCCCGGGACCGGGAGATCTTCGACCGTTCACTGGCGTCGTACCAGCTGACCCAGGCCAAGCTGGCCGACATGTCGGTCGAGCTCGGCAAGGGCATGCTGCTCGCGCTTCACCTCGGACGGCTCAAGGACGAGGGTCGGCTCCCGGCCGAGGCGATCAGCGTCGGCAAGCTCAACAACACCCGCGAGGCGCTGCGGATCGCCCGCGAGTGCCGCACCATCCTCGGTGCCGCCGGGATCACGCTGGAGTACCCGCTGATGCGGCACGCCAACAACCTCGAGTCGGTGCTCACCTACGAGGGCACCGCGGAGGTGCACCAGCTGGTGATCGGTCAGGCGCTGACCGGGGAGTCCGCCTTCCGCTGAGCCGGACTCAGTGCCGGGGGCGGGTGTGCCACAGCCAGGCCAGGCCGAGGAAGGGCAGCACCGCCGGCACCCAGCCGTAGCCGCTGCCGTACCGCGACCACACGGTGTCGTCGGGAAACAGCGCGGGGTCGACCACGGTGAGCGTCCCGACGACCAGGACGCCGGCGAGCTCGACCAGCACGGCGGCCCACGCAGCCGGGGTGGTACGCCGACCGGGCCGTGCCAGGCAGAAGGTGGCCACCGCGTAGACGACGGCGGCGAACGCCGACAGCGCGTAGGCCAGCGGCGCCTCGCCGGCCTTCTCCAGCAGCTGGACCGAAGATCGACCGAGCGCGGAGATGGCGAAGACGGCGTAGACCAGGATCAACGCTCGGCCCCACCCCCGGTTGGTGGCCTGACCCTCAGGCACCGGTCGGCGTCCAGACCTGCTGAATCCTGATGACCAGGACCGGCAGCACGAGACCGGCCACCACCAGCACCGCCGTACCGCCGCGGCTGCGTTCGCCGAGCGCCCAGAGCGTCGCCAGCGGCAGGAAGATCACGGCGGCGAGCAGGTAGCCGACGAAGACCACGCCGTTGACGTCGCGGTCGCCCGAGACGAGCTGGCCGATGCCGATGACCGCCTGGGCGAGGAAGCCGAGCTCGAGAACGGCGGCCATCACGAGCAGCAGTCCGCCGGTGGGTCTGTCGAAGGCCACCTGGGCCATGGCGACCGCCGCGAACAGCAGGGAGACCACGATCAGGATGGTCTGGAGTGGGTCGATCATCGCTGCGGATCCTACGGAGGCCGCGCGTGTGACCGGCGCCACACCGGGGCCGGAATAGAAGCGGACCGGAGTTCTGTTTAGGGTAGTGAAAACTTCAATCAACCCGACCATTCACAGGAGTGAGCAGCAGATGGGTTTCCTCAACCGCAGCAAGACCAGCACCGCCGTCACCGAGCCGGACTTCGACGCCGGCACCGCCGCCGTTGAGGACATCTCCGGCGACTACACCCTCGACGTGGCCCACAGCCGCCTCGGATTCTCGGCCCGCCACGCGATGGTCACCACGGTCCGCGGCGCGTTCAAGGACTTCGAGGGGACGGCCACCATCGACACCGCGAACCCGACCGCCTCGAAGGTCGCCCTGACCATCGACGTCTCCTCCATCGACACCGGCCAGGCCGACCGTGACGGCCACCTGCGCTCGGGCGACTTCTTCGACGCCGACGCCCACAAGCAGATCACCTTCGTCTCGACCGACGTCGAGCGCGACGGCGACGAGTGGGCCATCACCGGCGACCTGACCATCAAGGACGTCACCCGGCCCGTCACCATCGTCTTCGAGGAGACCGGCTCGGCGCGCGACCCCTTCGGCAACGTCCGGGTCGGCTTCGAGGGCTCGACCTCGATCAACCGCAAGGACTGGGGCCTGACCTGGAACGCCGCGCTGGAGACCGGCGGCGTCCTGGTGTCGGAGAAGATCAAGCTCGACTTCGACATCTCCGCCATCCGCTCCTCCTGACCCACACCCCACGCTGACCCGCCCGAAACTTTCGGGCGGGTCAGCGCTATTTCAGTGGCAGACGGGACCGCGCCCACCGCAGGATTGAGCCATGACACACGCGACGAAGGTCGACCTGCCCGCCGGCCTCACCACCCGGCCACTGACCAGGCCCGACTCCTCTGCGGTCTACGAGGTGATCGCGGGGCAGGAGCTCGTCGACGTGGGCGAGGTTCAGATCGAGGAAGCCGACATCATCGGTGACTGGCAGCGTCCCGGCTACGACCTGGGCACCCGCAGCATCGGTGTCTTCGACGGCGACCGGCTGGTGGGCTACGCCGAGGTCATGGGCGCCGATCGCGGCGACGCCGCCGTACATCCGGACCAGCGCGGCCGCGGCATCGGCACGTGGTTGGCCCACTGGATGCAGGACGCGGCCCGCCGCCAGGGCAGCACGGTCATCGGCATGCCGGTGCCCCAGGGCTCCGCCGGAGACCGGTTACTGGAGTCGCTCGGCTACCACGTGCGCTGGCACAGCTGGGTGCTCGAGCTCCCTGAGGGTGCGCAGATCCCCCAGCGGACCTTGCCGGCGGGGTACGCCGTCCGTGAGGCCACCGCCGAGGAGCATGAGGCCTGCTGGAGGGTCCAGGAGGACGCGTTCCTGGAGTGGTCGGTGCGCGAACGCGACCCCTTCGAGAGCTGGCAGGCGACCACCACGCGTCGGCCCGGCTTCGAGCCGTGGCACCTGCGCGTCGTCACCGATCCCGACGGCGAGGTGGTCGCGATGGCCGTGATCCAGCTCGGCTACGAATGCGCGTTCATCGCGCGGCTGGCCACGCGCAAGGACCAGCGTGGCCGTGGCCTGGCCCAGGGGCTGCTGATCGACTCGTTCGCGGTGGCCGCGGAGCACGGCGCCACCCGGTCGGAGCTCTCGACCGATTCGCGGACCGGTGCACTCGGGCTCTACGAGAAAGTCGGCATGCGCGTCACGTCGACGTGGGTCAACCGGGCGGTCGACCTGTAGTCCGCCGCCGCCGGAAGAGGATCGGCAGCGGCGGCTGGTCGAGCGGGTTCGCGGCCGCCACCTCCTCCATCGCCTCGAGGATGTTGGCGAGGCTCACCACGAGCCCGCCGTACACAGGCCAGAGGTCCGGCACCGGGATGCCCTCCCCGCGCAGGTCGACGAGCCGGTCCAGCTCGGCGCGGCAGTCGCGGATCGCGTCGGCATCGGCGGCGTCGATGGCCTGGCCACCGCGACGCACCGCGTCGACGTAGCCGTCCCGGAACGCGGGGTCCCACGCGTGCTGTCCGAAGAAGCGCTCGAGAGTGCGCACGGTGCTGCGGATCTCGGCGACGGCCTGCTCCATGTGACGCAGCAGCACGACCCACACCTCCGGGTTGCGCAGGGCGCGAGCTGACCGCCGTGGGTTGAGCAGGGCGCTCTCCCTCGTCTGCCGGACGTGGGACCACGCCTGCTCGAGCTCGTCGTCGAGGTCACTGGTGGCCTCCAGCCAGCCCTCGACCTCTTCCGCCGGGCTCTCCCCCACCAAGCCGTCGGCGATCTCGACCAGCAGCTCGCCGATGCGGTCGTCGAGCGCGTCCAGCGCCGCGATGGCGGTACGGCGCCGCAGCGGTGGCCACACCGCCACGTTGATGACCAGCCCGACCGCGATCCCGATGCCGGTGTCCATGAGCCGGTTCACCAGCAGGTGCTGATGGTCGGCGAACCCGGTGGTGAGCACGACCAGCGCCGTGGCTGCGGCGGTCGTGGCCTCTCCCTCCAGCCAGCGCGACCGTCCGAGCAGCAGCCCCAGGAAGACGACGATGGCGAGCGCCGCCACGTCGGGGCCGATCAAGTTGCCCGCACCCCAAGCGAGGAGTACGCCGGCCACTGCGGCACCCACCTGCTGGGCGCCCTGCGAGAAGGTCCGATAGACGGTGGCGTGGACGACGAGCAGGGCCGCCCACGGCGCGAGGAACGACTGCCGCTCGCCGACCAGCTCGACCGCGAGCACCCACGCCAGGGTGGCGGCGATCGCGGTCTTGATCAGCTGCGTGACGTCGGACCACAAGACCGGGTCGCGCAGCCGGTCCCTCATCAGCGAATCGGCGCTCCGGAGATCGAGCGCGCGATCACCAGACGCTGGATCTCGCTCGTGCCCTCGAAGATCGTGTAGATCTTGGCGTCCCGGGCCATCCGCTCGACGGGGTACTCCCGTGTGAAGCCGTTGCCGCCGAGGACCTGCATCGCCTGGCCGGTGACCCGGACCGCCGTCTCACCGGCGAAGAGCTTCGACATCGAGCCTTCGGCCTGTTCGAACAACTTGCCCTGTCGCGCCATCCATGCCGCCCGCCACACCAGCAGCCGCGACGCCTCGATCGAGGTCGCCATGTCGGCGAGGGTGAAGGCGATGGCCTGGTTCTCGATGATCGGCTTCCCGAACTGCTCCCGGGTCTTTGCGTAGTCGAGCGCGACCTCGTAGGCGGCCCGCGCGATCCCGATCGCCTGGGCGCCGACGGCGGGCCGCGTTCGCTCGAACGTCGCCATCGACGGCTGCCCGCGACCCTTCGAGCCCTCATGTGCGGCGGCGAGGCGGGCGTCGAGCTTCTCCTTGCCACCGAGCAGGCACGAGCCGGGGATCCGGACATCGTCGAGCACCACCTCGGCGGTGTGGGAGGCCCGGATGCCGTGCTTGGCGAACTTCTGGCCCTGGCTCAATCCCTTGGTTCCCGGGGGCACGACGAAGCTGGCCTGACCACGGGTCCGAAGGTCCGGGTCGACCACGGCGGTGACCACGTGGACGTCGGCGATGCCACCGTTGGTGGCCCACGTCTTGGTTCCCTTGAGGACCCATTCGTCCTTCGCCTCGTCGTACGTCGCCCTGGTGCGCATCGCGCCCACGTCACTGCCCGCGTCGGGCTCGGAGGAGCAGAACGCGCCGAGCTTGAGGTCGCCGGGCGAGCCGTACATCTGGGGGATCCACTCCATGACCTGCTCGTCGGTGCCGTTGGCGCGGACACCGGCGGCCGCGAGCGAGGTGCCCACGATGGAGAGCCCGATCCCGGCGTCGCCCCAGAACAGCTCCTCCATGCTGATCGGGAAGCCGAGCCCGGTCTCGTCCGTCGCCTGGGCGACGATGAAGTCGACGGAGTACAGACCGGCCTTCGCCGCCTCTTCGACGACCGGCCAGGGAAACTCCTCCTTCTCGTCCCACTCCGCCGCCGCCGGCCGGACCACGTCCGCGGCGAACGTGTGCACCCACTCGCGCAGGTCGAGGTGGTCCTGGCCGAGCTCGAACGAAGGCGTCGTCATCCGCTCAACCTATCCGGATGGTCCGGAACGTTCGGCAGGCCATCGTGGCCACGAGACCTGCCACACGTTCCGGACGATCGCAGATGTATCAGGGGTGAGAGCTGGTGGTGTAGGGGTCGAGCTCCTCCTCGACGCCCACGTCACCTTCATCGGCGTGGTAGTCGGCCGGTGAGGTCTGGTCGACACCGCCGGGCACCTTGAGCGCCCGGAGGATCGCGGTGAGGACGACTGTCACGATCAGGTTCAGCAGGAACGCCGTGAAGCCGATGTAGACCACCGTGTCGAACGGGAGGGTGTCGGACCAGGGCAGGCTCAGGAACGGGTCCAGCGGGCTACCGAAGTGACTGCCCGGGTCGCCGACCTTCGGGTTGTTGTACGCCGTCCACGTTCCGTAGATCATCCCGACAGCCCAGCCGGTGATCAGCGCCGATCGGTGGAACCACCCGGTGTGGAGACCCACCACGATCGCCGGGAACGTCTGCAGGATCCAGACGCCACCGAGCAGCTGGAGGTCGAGCGCGAACTGGGTGGAGACGAACAGCACGAACAAGAGGGCGCCGACCTTCACGAACAGGGACACGACCTTGCTCTGCTGGGCCTCCTGGCTCGGGGTGGCGTTGCGATTGAGGTACGCCTTGTAGATGTTGCGGGTCCACAGGTTCGCGGCGGCGATCGACATGATCGCCGCGGGCACCAGCGCCCCGATCGCGATCGCCGCGAACGCCACGCCGGCGAACCAGTCGGGGAACTCGTTCTCGAACAGCTGCGGCACCGCCTGCTGCGGGTTCTCGACCGCGACACCCGCCGCGATCGCCACGAAGCCGAGCAACGCGAGCAGGCCGAGGAGGAAGGAGTACGCCGGCAGCAGCGCGGCGTTCCGGCGGATGACCGAACGGCTCCGGGTCGACAGGACGGCCGTCACCGAGTGCGGGTACATGAACAGCGCCAGCGCGGAGCCGAGGGCGAGTGACGCGTAGGCCCAGTGCAGCAACGGCGGCGGGATGGCTGCCTTCGGCGACGCCGCACCG
>JBJMIQ010000190.1:0-8443 GCA_045806805.1 Nocardioides sp.
CGGCCACCAGCCGGTGTTGAACATGCCGTCGTTGATCGCGGAGACCGGCCATGGCGCTCGCCAGCCGCCGAAGAACAGCGTGGTCGCGACCGCCGAGACGTTGAGCATGTTGATGTACTCGGCGAGGAAGAACCACGCGAACTTCATCGACGAGTACTCGGTCATGTACCCGGACACCAGCTCGCCCTCGGCCTCCGGGAGGTCGAACGGCAGGCGGTTGGTCTCGCCGACCATCGCGACGATGTAGAGCACGAACGCCGGGACGAGCGGGATGATCCACCAGATGCCCTCCTGCGAGGACACGATCTGCGACGTCGACATCGAGCCCGCCACGATGAACACCGTCACGAGCGACAGGCCCATGGCCAGCTCGTAGGAGATGACCTGCGCGGACGAGCGGACGGAACCCAGCAGCGGGTAGGTGGAGCCCGAGGACCAGCCGCCGAGCACGATGCCGTACACGCCGACCGACGCGCACGCCAGGATGTAGAGCACGGCCACCGGGAAGTCGGTGAGCTGCAGCGGCGTGAGCACGCCGAACAGGTCGACCTCCGGGCCGAACGGGATGACGGCGAACACGAGCAGCGAGCAGAACACCGCGATCATCGGCGCGACGATGTAGACCAGCTTGTCGGCCGCCTTGACCGTCATGTCCTCCTTGACCAGGAGCTTCATGGCGTCGGCGAGCGACTGGAGCAGGCCGAACGGGCCGTGCACGTTGGGGCCGATCCGGTGCTGCATGCGGGCCACGACCCGGCGCTCGAACCAGATGTTGAACAGCGTGAGCAGCACGAGGACGACGAAGATCAGAACCGCCTTGACCAGAACCAGCCACCAGGGGTCCTGGCCGAAGGCCGAGAGGTCGTCACCGGTGGTGGCCAGCGGGATGATCGGGTTCACGCCTGTCCTCCCGTCACGGTGACGCGGCTTCCGGGCGAGGCGAGGTCGGCGAGGACGCCGCGCTTGAACGAGTTGGCCGGCACCCACACCGTGCCGTCGGCGATGTCGGCGATCTCGGCCGGCAGGGTGACCGAGCCTCGGTCACCGGTCAGCGTCACGATCGGGCCGACGGCGTCGTAGACCTCGGCGGAGACGCGGGCGACCGGGACGCGGGCGGTGGCGCGCAGGTGGTCGTCGCCGTCCTGCATCGAGCCGTTGTCGATCATCTGCTTCCAGGTCGCGAGGACGAGTCCGTCGGTGCTCTGGCGGGTCGTGGTCTGGTCAGGCCGGTCGAGGGCTGCCCGGTCGCCGTCCCAGCCACCGAAGTCCTCCATCTGCACCCGCGCCTCGTCGACCGTCCGGAAGCCCAGCGGGCGTCCGGAGCCCAGCGCGCTCAGCTCCTCGGCGATGCCGGCCAGGACACGCAGGTCCGGCAGCGACCCGGGGTTGCCGAGGATGGTGTCGAAGGTCCGCACCCGTCCCTCCCAGTTGACGAACATGCCGGCCTTGTCGGTGACCGGGGCGACCGGCAGCACGACATCGGCTGCGCGGGTCACGTCGGTCTCCCGAAGCTCGAGGGAGACCACGAAGCGCGCCGCATCGATCGCGGCGCGGGTCGCGGCCGGGTCGGCGGTGTCGTCGGGGTCGACGCCACCGATGACGAGGCCACCGACCTCACCGGCGACGAGAGCGGCCACGATCGCGTCGGCATCGCGACCCACGGTGTCCGGCAGCGAGTCCACACCCCAGGCTGTGGCGGCGTCGACCCGCGCGGCGGCGTCGCCGACGGGGCGACCACCGGGCAGCAGGTTGGGCAAGCACCCCGTCTCGACGGCGCCGCGGTCGCCGGCCCGGCGCGGGACCCAGGCCAGTCGGGCGCCGGTCTTCTGCGCCAGGCTGGCGGCGGCCGTCAGGGCGCCGGGGGAGGTGGCCAGGCGCTCCCCCACCAGGATCACCGCGGTCTTGTCAATGCCGAACTCGCCCTGCTCGACCAGTGACTCGAGGACCGCGGCCTCGTCGCCCGGGACCGCCGGCACCAGCTGACCGTTCATCTTCGAGAGGCCACGGCTTGTGTACGGCGCCACGGAGACCACCCGGGTCCCGCGACGGGACGCCTTGCGCAGTCGCAGGAAGATCGCGCCGGCCTCGTCCTCGGGCTCGAGCCCGGCGAGGACGACGGTCGCGGCGGTCTCGAGGTCGCCGTAGGACACCGTCTGGCGGAGCACGACCTCGCTCGCGAGGAACGACGCCTCCTCCTGCGACAGCGGGCGGGAGCGGAAGTCGATGTCGTTGGTGCCGAGCGCGATTCGGGCGAACGTGCTGTAGGCGAAGGCGTCCTCGGCGGTCAGCCGGCCGCCGGTCAGCACCGCCGAGGCGCCCGCGTCGAGGAGGCCGCGAGCGGCCACGGCGAACGCCTCTGGCCACGACGCGGGGCGGAGCTCACCCTCCTCGTCGCGCACCATCGGGTAACGCAGCCGGTCGGCAGCCTGGGCGTAGTGGAAGGCGAAGCGATCCTTGTCGGTGATCCACTCCTCATTGACCTCCGGATCGTTGCCCGAGAGCCGGCGCATCACCTTTCCGCGCCGGTGGTCGACCCGGATCGCCGACCCGCACGCGTCGTGCTCGGCCACCGAGGGCGCGGAGACGAGGTCGAACGGGCGGGAGCGGAAGCGGTAGTCGGCGCTGGTCAGCGCGCCCACCGGGCAGATCTGGATCGTGTTGCCCGCGAAGTAGGACTCGAACGGCTCCTTCTCGTAGATGCCCACCTGTTGCAGGGCTCCACGCTCGACCAGGGCGATGAAGGGGTCACCGGCGATCTGCTCGGAGAAGCGGGTGCACCGGGCGCACAGGACGCAGCGCTCGCGGTCGAGGAGCACCTGGGCGGAGATGTTGATCGGCTTGGGGAACGTGCGCTTGACGCCCTCGAAGCGGCTCTCCCCCCGGCCGTTGGACATGGCCTGGTTCTGCAGCGGGCACTCGCCCCCCTTGTCGCAGACCGGGCAGTCGAGGGGATGGTTGATCAGCAGGAACTCCATGATTCCCTGCTGGGCCTTGTCGGCGACCTTGCTGGTGGCCTGGGTCTCCACGACCATGCCCTCGGCGACCGGGAGGGTGCACGACGCCTGCGGCTTGGGGAAGCCACGGCCGTTGCCGCCGTCGGGCACCTCGACCAGGCACTGACGGCAGGCTCCCACGGGCGCGAGCAACGGGTGGTCGCAGAACCGCGGGATCTCCACGCCGATCCGCTCGGCGGCACGGATGACCAGGGTGTCCCTGGGGACGCTGACCTGGACCCCGTCGATGGTCAGCGTGACCAGATCGGTCTTCTCGGGAGTCGTGGTCATGCGGGGGCTCCAGCGATCGCGAAGACGGTCGAGGCGGCCGGGTCGAAGGGGCAGCCGCCGCTGCGGAAGTGCTCGATGTACTCGTCGCGGAAGAACTCGATCGAGCTCTGGATGGGTGCCACGGCACCGTCGGCCAGCGCGCAGAAGGAGCGGCCCATGATGTTGTCGCACTGGTCCAGCAGCAGCTCGAGGTCGTCCTCGGTGCCCTGCCCCTTCTCCAACCGACCGAGCACCTGCACCAGCCACCACGTGCCCTCCCGGCACGGGGTGCACTTGCCGCAGGACTCGTGCTTGTAGAACTCGGTCCAGCGCAGCGTCGCGCGCACCACGCAGGTGGTGTCGTCGAAGAGCTGCAGGGCGCGCGTGCCGAGCATGGAGCCTGCGGCACCGATGCCCTCGAAGTCGAGCGGTACGTCGAGGTGCTCGGCGGTCAGCAACGGGGTGCTCGACCCGCCCGGCGTCCAGAACTTCAGCTCGCGACCCTCGCGCATGCCGCCGGCAAGCTCGATCAGCTGACGCAGCGTGATGCCGAGCGGTGCCTCGAACTGTCCGGGCCGGTTGACGTGGCCGGACAGCGAGAAGATGCCGTAGCCCTTGGACTTCTCGGTGCCCATCGAGGAGAACCACTCGCTGCCGTGCTCGATGATGCTCGGCACCGAGGCGATCGACTCGACGTTGTTGATCACCGTCGGGCTGGCGTAGAGACCCGCGACGGCCGGGAACGGGGGACGCAGGCGGGGCTGGCCGCGGCGACCCTCGAGCGAGTCGAGGAGCGCGGTCTCCTCGCCGCAGATGTAGGCGCCGGCCCCGGCGTGGATCACCAGGTCGAGGTCGTAGCCGGAGCCGTGGATGTCCTTGCCGAGGTGGCCCGCGAGATAGGCCTCCTGCACGGCCCGCTGCAGACGTCGTACGACGTGGAGCACCTCACCGCGCACGTAGATGAAGGCGTGGTTGGCCCGGATCGCGTAGGAGCTGATGATCACGCCCTCGATCAGCGTGTGCGGGCTGGCCATCATCAGCGGGATGTCCTTGCAGGTGCCCGGCTCGGACTCGTCGGCGTTGACGACGAGGTACTTCGGGCGGGGGTTGTCCTGCGGGATGAAGCCCCACTTCATGCCGGTCGGGAAGCCCGCACCACCGCGACCGCGCAGTCCGGAGTCCTTGACCTCTTCGACGACCGCCTCGGGGGCCATGTCGAGCGCCTTCTTCAGGGCGTCGTAGCCGCCGCGCTCCTCGTAGGCGGGCAGCGTCCAGGAGCGCTCCTGGTCCCAGTTGTCGGTGAGTACCGGGGTGAGCATGTCGGTCATTTCCCACCCCCCGGCGCGGTCCAGTCGTTCTCGCGCGCGATCTCCAGGCCGACCAGGCTGGCCGGGCCGGCGGCCGGCCCCTCGTCGGCGAGGTCGTCGGGGAATCCCGCGAGCACGCGCTCGGCCTCGCGCCAGGTGCACAGACGCGGGCCGCGGGTGGAGTGGACCTCCTTGCCCTCGCGCAGGTCGTCGACCAGCTGGGTCGCCGACTGCGGGGTCATGTTGTCCATGAACTCCCAGTTGACCATCATCACCGGCGCGTAGTCGCAGGCCGCGTTGCACTCGACGTGCTCGAGGGTGATCTTGCCGTCCTCGGTGGTCTCGTCGTTGCCGACGTCGAGGTGCTCCTTGAGCCGCTCGAAGATCACGTCGCCGCCCATCACCGCGCACAGCGTGTTGGTGCAGACGCCGACGTGGTAGTCGCCGACCGGCTTGCGCTTGTACATCGTGTAGAACGTGGCAACCCCGCTCACCTCGGCCGCGGTGATGCCCAGTACGTCGGCGCAGGCCTCGATGCCCTCGGACGTGATCCGACCCTGGACCGACTGCACGAGGTGGAGCATCGGCAGCAGCCCGGACCGCGCCTGCGGGTAGCGGGCCGCGATCTCCTCGAGCTCCGCGCGGGCCCCCTCGTCGAGCTCGGGCGTGGAATGGGTCATCTGTCCACTCCTCCCATCACCGGGTCGATGGACGCGATGGCCACGATCACGTCGGCGACCATGCCGCCCTCGCTCATCACGCTGGTGGCCTGCAGGTTGGTGAAGGACGGGTCGCGGAAGTGCGCCCGGAAGGGGCGGGTCCCGCCGTCAGAGACCACATGGGCGCCGAGCTCACCGCGTGGCGACTCCACCGGCACGTACGCCTGCCCGGCCGGCACCCGGAAACCTTCGGTGACGAGCTTGAAGTGGTGGATCAGGGCCTCCATCGACTCACCCATGATGTGGCGGATGTGGTCGAGGCTGTTGCCCATGCCGTCGGTGCCGATGGCGAGCTGGCTCGGCCAGGCGATCTTCTTGTCTGCCACCATCACCGGGGCACCCTCGAGGCCCGCGAGACGGTCGGCGGCCTGCTCGACGATCCTCAGCGACTCGCCCATCTCGGCGAGCCGGACCCGGAACCGGCCGTAGGAGTCGCAGGTGTCCCAGGTCTGGACGTCGAAGTCGTAGTCCTCGTAGCCACAGTAGGGCTGGGTCTTGCGCAGGTCCCAGGGGTAGCCGGTGCTGCGCAGGACCGGCCCGGAGAGTCCGAGCGCGAGGCAGCCGGCGAGGTCGAGGTGGCCGACGCCCTCGAGGCGGGCCTTGAAGATCGGGTTGGCGTTGCAGAGGTCGGCGTACTCCGGCAGGCGCTTCTTCATCAGCGCGACGAAGTCGCGGATCTCGTCGAGCGCACCCGGCGGAAGGTCCTGGGCGACGCCGCCGGGGCGGATGTAGGCGTGGTTCATCCGCAGGCCGGTGATCAGCTCGAACAGGTCGAGCACCAGCTCCCGCTCGCGGAATCCGATGGTCATCACTGTGAGTGCGCCGATCTCCATGCCGCCGGTGGCGATGGCGACCAGGTGGGAGGAGATGCGGTTGAGCTCCATCAGGAGGACGCGCATGACCTGCGCCTTCTCCGGGACCTCGTCCTCGATGTCGAGGAGTCGTTCGACGCCGAGCGCGTAGGTGGCCTCGTTGTAGAAGGGGCTGAGGTAGTCCATCCGCGTGCAGAACGTGGTGCCCTGCACCCAGGTGCGGTACTCCATGTTCTTCTCGATGCCGGTGTGGAGGTAGCCGATCCCACAGCGGGCCTCCTTCACCGTCTCGCCCTCGAGCTCGAGGATCAGGCGGAGGACGCCATGGGTGCTGGGATGCTGGGGGCCCATGTTGACGACGACCCGCTCCTCGGCGCCCTCGCCGAGCTCCTCGGAGATGGAGTCCCAGTCCTGACCGGTGACCGTGAAGACCTTGCCGTGCGAGGTCTCCGAGCTGCCCGCATACACGTCGTGCGTCATCGGGGCCCCCGCGGAAGCGTGAGCGAAGCGAGCGGTTTCGTGGGGTGAATCATGTGTACGACCTCCGCTCGTCGGGGGGAGGAATGCTGCCGCCCTTGTACTCCACGGGGATCCCGCCCAGCGGGTAGTCCTTGCGCTGGGGGTGCCCCGGCCAGTCATCGGGCATCAGGATCCGGGTCAGCGCCGGGTGGCCGTCGAAGACGATGCCGAACATGTCGAACGTCTCGCGCTCGTGCCAGTCGTTGGTCGGGTAGACGCTCACGATGCTGGGGATGTGCGGGTCGCCGTCGGGAGCGGTGACCTCGAGCCGGATCCGGCGGTTGTGGGTCATCGAGAGCAGGTGGTAGACGGCGTGCAGCTCGCGGCCCTCGTCGCTTGGGTAGTGGACACCACTGACGCCGGAGCAGAACTCGAACCGAAGCGCGTCGTCGTCCCGCAGCATCCGGGCCACCGCGAGGAGGTCCTCGCGCCGGACGTGGAAGGTGATCTCACCGCGGTGGATCACGACCCTCTCGACGGCGTGCTCGAGGTCGCTGTCGCCCAGCCGCGCCTCCAGCGCGTCGGCGACCTCGTCGAACCAGCCGCCGAACGGACGCCGCGCGGCCGCAGGGAAGACGATCGGGTCGACCAGCCCGCCGTACCCGCTGGTGTCTCCCGGGCCCTTGGCGCCGAACATGCCGCGGCGGACGCCGACGGCGTTCTCGGTGGTGGTGCCGGCGCGCACGACGTCCTGGGTGCGGGTCCCCCGCTCCTTGTCGCTGCCGGGCGGGGTGGTCTCTTCGTCGCTCACCGCAGCTGACCCTTCATCTCAGAGGTGGGCAGGGCGGAGAGGGCGGCAGTCTCGAGCTCCTCGATCTGGTGGCGCCGGTTGCTGCCGAGCTTGGCGGTCTTGACCTGGTCGTGGAGCTTGAGGATGGCGTCGATCAGCATCTCGGGCCGGGGCGGGCAGCCCGGGAGGTACATGTCGACGGGGACCACGTGGTCCACGCCCTGGACAATGGCGTAGTTGTTGAACATCCCGCCGCTGCTGGCGCACACCCCCATCGCCAGCACCCACTTCGGGTCGGGCATCTGGTCGTAGATCTGTCGGAGCACCGGCGCCATCTTCTGGCTGACCCGGCCGGCGACGATCATCAGGTCGGCCTGGCGCGGGCTGGCCCGGAAGACCTCCATGCCGAACCGGGCGAGGTCGTACTTGGGGCCGCCGCTGGTCATCATCTCGATCGCGCAGCAGGCGAGCCCGAACGTGGCCGGCCAGAAGCTGGCCTTGCGCATGTAGCCGGCGACGCCCTCGACCGTGGTCAGCAGGACGCCGCTGGGGAGCTTCTCCTCAACACCCATGAACTGCCCCTAGTCCCAGTCCAGTCCGCCGCGACGCCACACGTAGGCGTAGGCGACGAACACAGTCGCGATGAACAGCACCATCTCCACGAGCCCGAAGATCTTCATGTTGTCGAAGTAGACGGCCCACGGGTACAGGAACACGATCTCGATGTCGAAGACGATGAAGAGCATCGCGGTGATGTAGTACTTCACCGGAAACTTGCCGCCGCCGACCGGCTGTGGGGTGGGCTCGATCCCGCACTCGTAGGAGTCGAGCTTGGCGCGGTTGTAGCGCCTGGGGCCGGTGAGCGAGCTGATCGCCACCGAGAAAACCGCGAAGCCTGCCGCGATGATGAGCAACGCGAGGACGGGTGCGTAGAGTTCCATGGCTCCCGGTCCCTCCTGTCCGTCGTCCTGTGCTTCTCGTGGGTGTGATGGGTCAGGCGGTCGGCGCGACCCTGGTGAGGGCGTTGATCACCCGGTCCGAGACGTCCCCGCCGCGCGGGTCGGTCAGGTTTGCGAGCATCTTCAACATGAAC
>JBJMIQ010000191.1:0-7592 GCA_045806805.1 Nocardioides sp.
ATCCTGATCAGCTTCCATGGAGGGCAGTCCATCGCTGACGATCATGTGGGTGCACATTCAGGCGAAGACTGGTTCGACGTCTCCACGGAGAAGAGTGAGGGCGGACAGCAGTCGATCGTGCAGTCAGCCGAGACGACGGGACCACAACCTACCTACTCCTACGAACCCGTCTGCGTTCGCGGGGAGGGAATCGTGGACGATGCGTTCTACGGCTGCGGCGGGCAGCAGAAGTGCGGAGAGAAGGGCCACGTGTTCTACGTGTGGGCCCACTACCCAAGCGGCGGGAGCGAGAACCTCGGGGCTCAGTGCTTCGAACCCGACGAAGCGCCGGTGGCGCCGGAACGCCAGGTCACCCAGGCGATGGTGCTCCGCGCCTTCCAGCGGATCCCGGTACCGGCGTCGCGAGTGGAGATCCAGCCACCGGGCGGCAAGACTCTGGTCAACCTGGAGACGATCTTCTCTACGGAGGCGGAGGAGTTCACGCGCACGATCGGTCTGCTGGGGCACCGGGTGGACCTGGCGATCGCGCCGTCGCGGTTCGAGTGGGTCACCGGCGACGGCGCCGACTTCGCGACCGAATGGGCGGGCCGGGCGTGGGAGAAGGGCGTGCCGATGGGTGAGTACATCACCCACAACTACGCCGACGCCGCCGACGTGACGACCCGGGTGGACACGACCTGGTCGGCGAAGTACCGGGTTGACGGCGGTGACTGGCAGGACGTCGGCGGCACCGTGACGATTGAGGGCGAGCCGTTCGACCTGGCGGTGCTGTCGGCGGCGCCGCACCTGGTCAGCTGACGCCGGCCGCCCGTGCCGCCTCGCCGTACGCCTCGGCGAGGGTCGCGATGGTCTCGTGGGCGTTGAGGCCGCTCGGGTTGGGCACCACCCAAAGTTGAGCCCCGGAGAGATCGGCCGGCTGGCGGCCAGGCACGACGGCGCGCACGGCGAAGGCACTCCGGTAGGCCGTGATCCCGGCGACCGCGACCACCCGCGGCCGCACCTCGGCGACCAGGGACTCGAGACGAGCCCCGCCCTCGCGCAGTTCCTCGGCGGTGAGCTCGGAGGCTCGCGCAGTGGCCCGCCGGACCAGGTTGGTGATGCCGATGCCTCGCGACCGCAGGTGGTCCCGGTCCTCGTCGGTCATGCCGGCCGAGGGGTTGACGGGACGGGTGATGATTCCGGCGAGCAGGAGGGCGGGGTAGAACCGGTTCGCCGGGTGCGCGAAGTGGGTCTGGGTGGCGGCGGTCCAGAGGCCAGGGTTGATCCCGACGAACAGCAGGCGGACGTCGTCGCCGAGCAGGTCGGGCACCTCCATGCCACGGCACGCCTCGAGCTGGTCGCGGGTGAACCGGGGCATGCGCAGACTCTGGCAGATGAGGGGGGAACCTGAGACACGGCGCTACCGTCGAATGGACATGCGCATCGGACTCCGCCTCGGCACCGCCCTACTGGCCCTCGGCCTGCTGGCCGGCTGCGGGTCGGCCGACGACACCGCGGCACCCACGGACGACCGGACGACCGAGCAGACACAGGAGCCCAGTCCGAGCCATACCCCTCCGGAGACCGGCCCCGTCGACTTCACCCAGGTCGCGCTGATCTCGGTGTCGAACGCAGAAGGCACCATGGACCCCCAGGCAGTCGTGCTGGACAGCCAGGCCGCGGTGGACGAGTTCGCCGGGCAGTTCAGCGGCTCGCAGATGCGCACCGCGCTGACCAAGGCGTACAAGAAGTCCGACGTGCCTGACGGCGAGGTCCTGGTCGCCGCCGTCGTGGCCGTCTCCTGTCAACCGCCGAGCGAGCTCCACGTCAAGCAGACGAAGAGTGGCGTGGAGATCACCGCGGACCCGGTGAAGAACAAGGTCCAGTGCCTCGTGCCGGTGACCACAGTCGCCCTGGTCTCGGTCCCGGAGTCGGCGGTCTGAGGGAAGGCGGGCGTCAGGGTGCGGAGTACATGACCGCGATCCCGTCGGGGATCGAGCGCTGATGGCCGTCAGACGGCGAGTTCAGGACCCGTACGTCGCCGCTGCGGTCCTTGGCGACCATCGTGGAGGAGCCGCCGCCGTCGAAGTTGAGCGCGTCCTCGGCGCCGAGCTGCTTCATCATCCTGGCCTCCTCGACCAGGGTGAGGCCACGGCTGAAGCGCTGCCGGCCGTCGACGACCAGCATCAGCAGCCGCCCGGTGTCGCGGTCGATGCCGATCGCGGTCCGCGGGTGGAGCTCGCGGTCGTCGGTGACCCTGCGGACCCCCTTGCGGAGCAGGATGCTCTCGCCGCTGATGGCCATCTGCGGCTCTCCCGGCAGTCCCCACTGGACGTTGGTGATGGAGCCGACCTTCAGCTGGGCGAGCGCGTCGGCGCCCGGGCCGCGTCCGATCAGCACCAGGCCGTCGATCCGGCGGTCGCTGTTGAGGGTGGTCCGGTTCGAGGCCACCCGGCCGTCCTGGATCACGACCATCCGGACCCGCTTCGTCTGTCCGTCGGTGATCCGGTAGCCGAAGGTCCGGCCCCAGGCGGGCGCGTAGATGCCGACCGCGCCCTCCCGGACGCGTGGCGAGTTGACGTTGGTGATCTCGATCTGCGGGAACTGCTCGATCTGGGCGGTCAGGACCCGGGGTCCGATCCGGTACTCACCGCCCGGGGTCAGGTAGAACGCGTTGTGCCAGGTGTACTTCGCGCCGTGCAGCATGCCCTGCTGCCGGTCCCGGCCGATCCCGAGCGGCGCGCCGGTGTCGTAGATGTCGAAGAAGCCGCCGTTGATCCCGGCCACGGCGTGGTCGCGGGCGAGCAGTCGGGTGAGCGGGGCACGCGTGGGGACGTGCGCGGCGTGGGCGTAGTCGAGGGTCACGCCCGCCCGGTGGGTGTCGATCGTGAGCAGGTGGGCGCGGATCCGTCCGCGGGCGTTGGACTGGTCCCATCGGCGGTAGCGGACCCCCGGCGCGACCTGCCAGCTTCGCTCGCCGGTGACGACGGTCCGCCCGCGCCGGCCCGGCGGGATCGGCTTGGCGGACGGGCCGGTGACGCCCTCGGAGGTCTGGCCGGGCGGCCGGCTCTTGTCGGCGTCGGCGGCGGCCTGCTCCGCCACGGGTGAGTTCCCGTCCTCGTGGTCACCGAGGGTCAGGACCGCCAGCGAACCGACGTAGGCCAGGCAGCACAGCGCCATGAGGGCAAGGCGGACCCGGGCCTGTCGCATGCGGGTCAGGCTATGTCGCCTACCGGGTCACAACGGGGAGGTGCGCCACCGTGTCATCGAGTACGACGGCGCCGGGCGCGCGGTTGCTGCTGCCGCCGAAGGTGTCGCTGACCGGGGAGGCGATCACGTAGAGCGTCTGCCCGGCCGGGACGTCGACGGCCACCGACGGCAGGGTGATCCTCCGCGGCTCGCCCTGGACCGGGTCGGGCTCGTTGATCGGCAGCACGTTGTTCTGCACGAGGTGCGCGTCCGCAGGCGACGTACCGACCCCGAGCCCGTAGAAGGCCCGGTTGTTGACGCCCAGCGCGGTCATCGTGCCGGTCAGGTGCGGAGACCCGGCGATGCTGATCGGGCCCTCGGCGATCGGGTAGGCGATCGCCGGGCCGGCGGCCTGGGTGGTGGCCACCTGGCCGATGTCGAAGTTGGTGTTCGGCGCCACCGAGCCGACGGTGGTGCAGGTGCTGGCGGGGGTGGCGATGTGGTACGCGCCGTACCCGCCCAGGCCGGTGTCGCGGCCCTTCAGCTTCTCGTTCATGAAGCGGAGAGCGAGGTCTGAGAAGGTACCGCCGGTGAGCTCCTGGCTGCACGGGTCGGAGGCGACGTTGACGCCCTGGGGGTAGATCGCCGGCAGGGTGTGGCCGCCGTTGTAGCCGACGAAGATGCTCTGGCTACGAGCGGAGGCGGTGATCGAGCGCTGGAAGTTGGCGATGCCCTGCTGCAGTGGGAAGAGCGTGTCAGTGGTGCCCTGGCCGAACAGGACCGGGATGTCGAGCTTGCGGCCGTGCTCCACGTGCCACTTGGGACCGTTCTTCTTGAAGTAGGCGTCGAGGTTCACGGTGCCGTTGGAGCCGTCGGGCCAGGTGTTGGTCGCCGCGCCCTCAACCAGGGCCTGGTAGATCTGCGGCTCCAGCGCGTCGGAGGGGACCGCCGCGGCGCTGAGAGCCGCCGCCCACTCGGTGCGGGTGACGCCCTCGGGCGCGAGGCTTTCCTTGAGGTCGTACCAAGTGATCTCGGGAGCGAGTGCGTCGAAGATCGGCCTGCCCTCGTGGCGCAGCGACTCGAAGGCGCCGAGGAACTGGTAGCCGCCGCCGTAGCTGCCGCCGATGGCGCCCAGCCGGGGGTCGCCCGGGGCGTCCTTGCGGACCCAGCCGAGGTCGGCGATCAGGTCGATCAGGCGACGTACGTCGTGGCCCTCGAAGTCGGGGTTCTCCACGTGGGCCTTGCCGCCGCTCTCGCCGAAGCCGCGCTGGTCGAAGGAGAGGACGCCGTACCCGGCGTCGAGCCACTTCTGGAAGCTGGCCGGGTCCTTGGTGCGCGACCCGCCCCAGCCGTGGCTGTGCATGATGAAGGGCACCCGGTTGGTACGGCTGGCGCCGGCCGGCCGGAAGATCGTGTAGCAGATCTTCACCTTCTCGGTGGAGCCCGGCTCGGGCACGCTCTTCACGCAGCCGTCGGTGGTGGTGGCGGCAGCGGCCTGGGCCGTGCCGAGGGGGACGGTGGACAGGGTGGCCGCCACGAGACCGGCGCCCAGGGCGAGAGCGATGCGCGACTTCATGCCTGTTCAACTGCCCAGCAATGCCCGAGGTCACGCCTGGAGGCCACTAGTGTTTCGTGGCGTGGGCGTGACCTGGAACACGTTTGTCGAGGGGGACAACCTCGACGTGCTGCCCACCCTGGAGCGCGGATCCGTCGACGTGGTCTACATCGACCCGCCCTACAACACCGGCAACCCGTTCGCCTACCACGACGACTTCCGGGGACACGCCGCGTGGGTGGCGATGATGCGCCCGCGGCTGCAGGCCGCCCGGGAGGTGCTCGCGGAGTCCGGCGCCATCTTCGTCAGCATCGACGACAACGAGGTGGCCCACCTGCGGCTGCTGATGGACGAGGTGTTCGGCGAGGAGGGGTTCCTCGCCCAGGTGGTGGTCAACCTCAACGCCAAGGGTCGCCAGCTCGGCAAGGGGTTCGCGACCAGCCACGAGTACCTCCTCGTCTACGCCCGCGACCCCCGCCGGTGCGTCCTCGACGCCAGCAGCGCCGAGACGGTCGACGAGCGCGACTTCCCCCTGACCGCCCCGGACGGACGACGCTTCCGGCACCTGCCGCTGCGCAACACCAACAAGAAGTTCAACCCGACCACCGCACGGACCATGCACTTCGCGGTGTGGGGCGACCCGGAGAGCGGCCGGGTGAGCACGGCGCCGTACGACGGCGCGGTGGAGATCTCGCCGGTGTTCGGCGACGGAACGCCGGCGGTGTGGCGGTGGAGCCGACCCAAGATCGAGGCCCAGCCCGGCGACCTGGTGTGCCGCGTGGTGCGTGGCACCCGCGGCGAGCGGGTGGACGTGTTCCAGCGGGACTGGCTCCACCGGGATGGCGAGCGGGGCCGGCGCAAGAAGCTGCGCACGATCTGGCTGGCCGCGGAGATCGGCTCCACCGACACCGCGGTCGCCGAGCTCAAGGACCTCGTCGGCCACGTCTTCGAGTCGCCGAAGCCGACCGGGCTGGTCCGGCGGATCCTGGCCACGATGCCCGACGACGCGCGGGTGCTCGACTTCTTCGCCGGCAGCGGTACGACGGGTCACGCGGTCGCCCTGCAGAACGCCGAGGACGGCGGCACCCGCCACTGCCTGAGCATCAACTCCGCGGAGCCCACCCGACCCGGGTCCAACGCGCACCGGGCCGGGCTGGCCACGGTCGCCGACATCACCCGGGCCCGGCTGGCGGCCGTCGCGGAGCGGGTCGGTGGTGGCCTGGCCCTGGGCTGAGTGGAGGATGAGCCCCATGGAAACCCCACGCGTCGCACTGGTCACCGGCGGATCCAGCGGGATCGGCGAGGAGGCTGCGCTCGGTCTGAAGAAGGCCGGCTTCGAGGTCTACGCCGTCGCCCGCCGCGTGGACCGGATGGACTCCCTGGCCGACGCCGGGGTCGAGGTGTTCGGGATGGACGTCACCGACGATGGGTCCATGACCTCCGGGGTCCAGCGGATCCTTGAGGAGCACGGTCGGATCGACGTACTGGTCAACAACGCCGGGTACGGCTCCTACGGCGCGGTCGAGGACGTGTCGCTGGACGAGGCGCGGCGGCAGTTCGAGGTCAACGTCTTCGGGCTGGCGCGGCTCACCCAGCTCGTGACGCCGGTGATGCGCGAGCAGGGCAGCGGGCGGATCATCAACATCTCCTCGGTCGGTGCGGTCATCTACGAGCCGTTCGGGGCGTGGTACCACGCGACGAAGTTCGCGGTCGATGGGTTCAGCGACAGCCTGCGCGTCGAGCTGGCGCCGTTCGGGATCGACGTGGTGATCATCCGGCCCGCCGGCATCCTCACCGAGTGGAACCAGATCGCCCGTGACGGCCTGCTGGAGAGCGCCCGGGGCGGCGCATACGAGCAGATGGCCGAGTCCGCGGCCCGGCGGCTGGCCAGCGTCGACAACAAGGTCCTCTCCAGTGGCCCGAGGACGGTGGCGAAGACCATCGTGAAGGCCGCGACCACCTCGCACCCGCGTTCGGCGTACGCCACCGGACGCGGGGCCCGGATGGTGATGGGGTCCCGCCGGCTGCTGCCGGACCGCGCGTTCGACGCGATCCTGAGCAGGGCGTACCTGCGCTAGACCCCGGCCGCCTTCTCCAGCGCCTTGACCTCGTCGTCGAGATAGGTCAGGAGTCGCTGCAGGTGGGGAACGGTGCGGCGGCACCCGGTCAGGCCGAAGCACATCAGGCCGTCGTAGGAGGTGCAGGTGATGTTGAGCGCCATCCCGTTGATCGGGATCGACAGCGGGTAGGTGCCGAGCAGCTGCGCGCCGTTCCAGTAGTGCGTCGTGCGGGGACCAGGGACGTTGCTGATGATCAGGTTGTACGCCGGCCGCACGATGCCCTGCATCCGCAGGATCGGGGTGAGGAGGGCCGGGGCCTGGCCGATCGCGCTCATCGCCATGATCTGGGTGGGCGTCATCGACGACAGGCCTTCCTTGCCGTCGCGCATCGACTCGTGGATCGACTTGAGCCGGTCGGCGGGATCGTGCAGGTCGCTGCCGAGCCGGGCCATCACCGCGCCGACGGCGTTGCCGCCCTCGGAGGAGGCGAGGTGTGACTCCTTGGCGTTGAGACCCACCGGCACCATCGCGACCAGCGTCGAGTCGGGCAGCGCGTCCAGCTCGAGGAGGTAGGTGCGGATCGCGCCGCTGCACATGGCGAGCACCACGTCGTTGAGCGTCGTACCCGTCGCCTTGCCGATCGCGCGCAGCCGCTCGATCGGCCAGTCCTGCGCCGCGAACCGGCGCGACCCGGTGATCTGCTGGTTGAAGATCGTGCGCGGTGCGAACAGGGACAGCGCCGAGGTCTCGTTGCGCAGGCTCTTCGTGATCATCTTGACCAGTGCGCCGGGCATGCCGGCGGCCTCGGC
>JBJMIQ010000192.1:0-36498 GCA_045806805.1 Nocardioides sp.
CTCCAGATCGGTCACTGGTCGCATGCGTGCGAGCCTACGTCCCGGCACCGACATCCGAGCCAGCGCGGACCGAGCCTGCGAGGGACGCGCGTCAGGCGAGGAGCGTCGGCGGGGCCCCGAACGCAGTGAGTGGCACCGCGACGCGTCTCGAAACCGGTCCCGGGCGGATTCGGGGGACTGGCGGGATGGCCCATCTGGGCCATGCCGAAATGACCCGTAATGACCACCTAACCCGCTCACCCGTCCGTGGTTGTTCAAGACACATCAAAGATCCGCGTCAGCGACATTCCGGACCGGGAACCAGGTCCGACCTCTCGGGGGACCTGGTTCCCGGGACGCGAGGCCCCTGGTGGAGAGCGTCGTCCCGACCGGCTGGTCCTCCCGGGGCGCCCATCGCCCGCCGCTAGATTGTCCGGGTGAGCACGCGGGAACGCAGGGCACTCGGGCGACTCGCCCGGGCCCTGAGACGCACGCTGCTGACGATCCTGGGCGCCCAGCTCGTGCTGGCGATCGGGATGTCACTGGTGGACTCCTACCGTCGCCGCGGCAAGAAGCCCAAGCCCTTCCCCACGACTCCCCCGCGGACCGTGGAGATCGGTGAGGGCACGGTCACGACGTACACCTACGGCCGCGACCTCTACGACGACATGCTCGCCGCGATCGAGGGCGCGAAGCGGCAGGTGCTCCTGGAGACCTACATCTGGAAGGGCGATGAGGTCGGCGAGCGGTTCAAGCGCGCCTTGGCCGCGGCGGCCGACCGGGGCGTCGAGGTCTACTGCGTCTACGACGGCTTCGCCAACCTCGTGGTCAGCCCGCGGTTCAAGCGCTTCCCGGCGACCATGAAGGTGCTGCGCTATCCCGTCTACCCGGCCGGGTGGCGGTTCTTCGACCTGCGCCGCTACGGCCGGACCCACCGCAAGATCCTCGTCGTCGACGACGAGGTGGGCTTCGTCGGCGGATACAACATCGGCACCCCGTATGCCACCGAGTGGCGCGACACCCACGTCCGGATCACCGGCCCGGGGGTGTGGGACCTGAAGCGGGCATTCGCCGACTTCTGGAACCTGCACCGCCGCCGGCGGATCGGCCAGAGCGAACGCCCGCTGCTCATGGAGACACCCTCCACCTGGGAGCCGCGGATCCGGCTGCACCGCAACGTCCCGCGGCTCTGGATGTTCCCGATCCGGGCGATGTACATCGAGGCGATCACCCGGGCCAGTCGCAACGTGTGGATGACCCAGGCCTACTTCATCCCGGACCAGGACTTCGTCGACGCCCTCAAGGAGGCGGCCGGACGCGGCGTCGACGTACGCCTCCTGGTGCCGCTGAAGTCCAACCACATCGTGGCCGACTGGCTCTCGCGCGGCTACTACTCCCAGCTCCTCGACGCGGGGGTGCGGATCTTCCGCTTCCGCGACGCGATGGTGCACGCCAAGACCTCCACCGTGGACGGCGCCTGGGCGACCGTCGGCACAGCGAACATCGACCGGCTGAGCCTGACCGGGAACTACGAGGTCAACCTCGAGGTCATCGACGAGTCGCTGGCCAAGGCGCTCGAGGAGATCTACCGCGTCGACGAGTCGAACTGCCTGGAGCTGTCCAGCGCCGAGTGGGAGGCACGCGACCTGCACCGCAAGTTCACCGAGTTCGTGCTCGCCCCGCTGCGTCCGCTGCTCTGATGACCCTGCTCTGAGGCCCGGTCTAGTCCATTTGGGCCATTGCTCCGGTCGGATCCCCGGGTCAGGATCTGTCATGGCGCTTCTCGGAGGTACGCGTATCCACCACCAGGTGCGGGCGGTCCCGTCGCCGTCTCGGGCGGTGGGCAGCTTCGCTCGCTGGGTGGCCGAGGAGTGCCCGCAGGACGCGCGCGTGCTCAACATCGGCGCCGGCTGCAACCTCTCCGGCTCCCTGAGCCCGGTGCGCCGGCGCGCAGCCGTCATCGTCGGCGTCGACCCGGACCCCGCGATCAGCGACAACCCCACTCTGGACGAGGGCCACTGCCAGACCCTGGAGGAGTACGCCGCGACCGGCCCCGAGCCATTCGACCTGGCCTTCTCGGTGTTCGTGCTCGAGCACGTGCAGGACCCGACGGCGTTCACCCGTGCCTGTGCTCGAGTCCTGCGCCCCGGAGGGCTGGTGATGGGAATGACCGTGAACTTGTGGCACTACTTCGGACTTGCCACCTGGGCCGCCACCCGCGCGGGCGTGGCCGATCGTCTGCTCCCCCACCTGCGGCCGCGGGAGCAGGTCGAGCAGTACCACTTCGCCACCGAGTACCGCCTCAACACCATCCGGGCCATGACGCGGCGCCTGGACGAAAGCGGCTTCGACACCGTGGAGTTCCGGTGCTGGGATCTTCCGTCCATGTACGAGCCCTACCTCCCCGGACCGGTCCGCGGCGTGGCCGGGCTCTACAACAAGGCGGTCTACCGGATCGGCTCGCCCCACCTGATGGGCCACATCACCTTCCGTGCCGCCAAGGGGGCTGCGCGCCCGCTCGATTGAGTGTCACTCGCGAACCACACGTTTGGTACCAAACGGCAGGCCTGGGTCGCGAAAACTCACCGTTTGGTACCAAACGGCATGCCTCAGCGGGGCTGGGGGATGTCGATCACCGAGCTCAGCTGCAGCGCCTTGGCCCGGTCACCCTTCACCTTGAGCTGCCCCTTGAGGACACCTGCGATCGGGCTCAGGTGACCGGTCGCGAGCCGCAGGAAGTCGTGGCCCTCGCAGGTGACCGTGGCGTTGCGGTGGTCGCTGCCCTGGTCGCCCGGCGTCACCGTCGCAATCCCGCGGTCGACCTCGACGACGTACCGCTCGATGTCGCCGGAGGGGGCTCCGGTGAGCCTGAAACCCACGCAGAGCTGCACCTTGGCCGCCTTCTTCTGGTCCACGAAGTCCGGCAACCGGCGGAAGATCTCGCTCAGCACGATCGTCCGGAAGCCGGAGCGCATCACCTTGGCCAGGTGGTCGCCCTTGACGTCCTTGAGGGCGGTGGCCACGTCGACCGGATCGAGCGCGGTGGGATCGACCGCGACCGAGTCGGTCCCGGGCACCCGGAAGATGCCGCCGAGCTCGAGGGCCAGGTCGGCGTCGCCGTCGATGTCGAGCCGTCCGGCGAGGTACTCCAGCCCGGCGTTGCGGTCGCCGCTGACCAGCCGGACGAAGGTGAGCACGCTGGTCGTGAGCACGACGTCGGCCGGCGTCTGGTCGTCGATGTCGACCTGCGGCGTCATCGTCCCGTCGTCGAACGACAGGGCGTGGCGCTCGAGCACCCTGTCGCGGTGGTGGAGATCGAACCGGACCGCGCCCTGGAGCCGGGCCATCCGCTCCGGGAGCGAGAACTCGTGGAGTCGGCCCAGGATCCCGGCCACGGCCGCTGACCGGATCTCGTCGCGTCCGATCAGCTCCAGCAGGTCGGCGTCGGACGCCGCCGCCACCGCCTGGACGAGGAGCTCAGGATCCACGTCATCGAAGAACCTCGCGGCTTCTCCGGGATCGGCGGTGCGGAGCTGGTCCAGATCGGGGCGCACCGGGGCACCGTACCCGCTCACCTGACCGGAAGGTGGGTCCGCGGTGCCATCCGCGGGCCGCGTCGGGGGCGGCGAGGACCGGCGATCATGATCAGGGCCGTCGCCCGGCCCCGCTGCGGCCGCCACGGATCGAGGAACTCCTCGAGCTCGGCGTCGTCCATGGGGGTACCCTTCACGGCCCAGCCGACGTCGGCCGCCACGTGGTAGTCGCCGAACGACACGGCGTCGGGGTCTCCCAGCGCCCGTTGCCGGACCTCGGCGCTGGTCCAGCGCCCGACACCGGGCAGGCTCTGCAGCCGCCGGTCTGCCTCCTCTGCCGGCAGGCCATTCACGCGCTCCAGCGACTCAGCCACCCGGGCGGCGCGGACCACCGGGCGCGATCGCGCCGGGTCGATGTGCATCCGCAACCACTCCCACGACGGGATGGTGCGGAGTGCTTCGGAGCTCGGCTGGATCCACAGGTCGGTGTCCGCGCCCGGTCCGGGTGCGCGCTCGCCGTACCGACGGACCAGGCGCCGGAAACCGGCGAAGGCCTCCTGTCCGGTGACCTTCTGCTCGATGATCGCGGGAACCAGCGCCTCCAGGACCAGCCCGGTGCGGCCCAGTCGCCAGTGCGGGTGGTGCCGGATCGCCTGCTCGAGCAGCGGCAGCCGCGGCTCGAACCCGGTCGGGTCGTCGTCGGCCCCCAACGTCGCGGGTAGCGCCTCCAGCGACCAGGTCGCGCCCGGGCCCCAGGCCCGCGCCTCGACCACTGCCTCGGCGGGCCGGGGCTCGATCAGCAGGGTGGCCGGCCCCTCCGGTGTGCGAAGTCCGCGCCAGTGGTGGCCGCCGTCGATCCGGTACGTCGGGTCGCCGGGTCCGCGGCGGGACTGGGCGAGGATCTGGCCGACCGGGCACGGCCAGTCCGGGCGCCAGGTCCTCGCGTGCTCGGTCACGCGCCAACCCTAGGTTGCAGGTCGCTAGGTTTGGTTCGTGGCCAAGGGAGAGATGCGCGACGAGGGAAGCGTGCAGCGCGAGCTCGAGCAGGGCATCGAGCGGGACTTCTCCGCCCGGATGTCCTACGGCGACTACCTGTGCCTCGACCGGCTGCTGACGGCCCAGCGCCCCCAGAGCGACCCGCCGCTGCACGACGAGCTGTTGTTCATCATCCAGCACCAGACCTCGGAGCTCTGGCTCAAGCTGATGGTCCACGAGCTCCGCTCGGCCCGCCGGCTGCTCGGTGCCGATGACTTGGCGCCGGCCCTGAAGAGGATGGCGCGGATCAAGCACATCCAGCACGTCCTCACCGACCAGTGGACCGTGCTGGCGACCATGACGCCGAGCGAGTACGCCGAGATCCGGCCGTTCCTGGCCACCAGCTCGGGGTTCCAGTCGGCGCAGTACCGCGAGGTCGAGTTCCTCCTCGGCAACAAGGACGCCGACATGGTCGAGGTCTTCGCCCACGACCCGCAGTCACAGCTGGAGCTGGAGACGCTGCTCCACGAGCCGAGTCTCTACGACGAGTTCCTCGCCTTCCTGTCCCGGCAGGGGTACGCCGTACCCGCCGAGCTCCTCGACCGCGACTGGTCGAAGCCGCACCGGCTCAACTCGGCGCTCGTGGACACCTTCGCCAAGGTCTACGCCGCGCCGCACGACCATTGGGGGGTCTACGAGACCTGCGAGGAGCTGCTCGACATCGAGGACAACTTCCAGGACTGGCGGTTCCGGCACCTCCAGGTCGTGCAGCGGACGATCGGCCACAAGACCGGCACCGGCGGGTCGACCGGCGTCGACTTCCTACGCCGGGCGCTCGACCTGACCTTCTTCCCCGAGCTGTTCGCGGTGCGGACCCGGATCGGTGAGTAGGCCGCGCCGAGTGTTGTCCGCGCTTGTGCGGTTTCATCAAGGTATGTAGGCGGACCGACACTTCCCTAGGCGAACCCAGCGAGGGAAGTGCAGGCTGACCTGCATCCCTTGATGAAACTGCGTCACCAGACGGGCGGCGCGGTCGAGACCGTCGGTCGCCGACGCCACAATGGACGGGTGCTCCTCGCCGACATCGTCGCTGCCTCCCGGGCCGTCGCCGCCACCCGCTCCCGCAAGGCGAAGGTCGCCGCGCTCGCCGACGCCCTGGGGAGGGCTGCCCCGGAGGAGATCGAGACGGTGGCGTCCTACCTCGCCGGGTCGCTGCGCCAGCGTCGTACCGGCCTCGGCTGGCGCGGCGTCAGCGACCTGCCGGACCCGGCGGGCTCGCCGAGCCTGGAGGTGCTGGAGGTCCATCGGCTCTTCGACCGCATCGCCGCCCTGTCGGGTGCCGGCTCGCAGGCCGCCCGGAAGGCCGCGGTGGCCGAGCTGTTCGGCCGGGCGACGGCGGACGAGCAGGCATGGCTGCGCGGGATCGTCACCGGGGCCGTCCGCCAGGGGGCCCTCGACGCGCTGCTCCAGGAGGCGGTCGCCGCGGCCGCCGGGGTGCCCCTGACCGTCGTACGCCGCAGCGCGATGCTGGCGGGCTCGACGCCAGAGGTGGCGCTGGCCGCGTTGACCGGCGGCGCGGAGGCACTGGCCGGGTTCGGGCTCGAGGTGGGCCGCCCGGTCCTGCCGATGCTGGCGTCGAGCGCGCCCGACCTGCCGGCCGCAATGACGAAGGCGGGCGGCGGCGAGGTCGCTGTCGACGTGAAGCTCGACGGAATCCGGATCCAGGTCCACCGCACGGGAGAGACCATCCGGGTGGTCACGCGTTCGCTCGATGACATCACGGCGCGACTCCCCGAGGTGGTCGAGGTCGCTGGCGGCGTCGCAGCAACATCTTTCGTCCTCGACGGGGAGGCGATCGCGCTGGACGCCGACGGTCGGCCCCGACCGTTCCAGGAGACCGCGTCCCGCACGGCGATGGGCAGCGGCGTCGAGGTCACGCCGTACTTCTTCGACGTGCTGCACGTCGACGGCGCCGACCTGCTCGACTCCCCCGGTCACGAGCGCGCGGCGGCACTGGAGGCGCTCGTCCCCGAGGCCAACCGGGTCCCCCGTCTGGTCACCGACGACACCGACGCTGCCAGCCGCTTCCTCGACGAGGCGCTGGCTGCCGGGCACGAGGGCGTGGTGGTCAAGAACCTCGCCGCGGCGTACGACGCCGGCCGCCGCGGTTCCGCCTGGGTGAAGGTGAAGCCGGTGCACACCCTCGACCTGGTCGTGCTTGCCGTGGAGTGGGGCAGCGGCCGACGCGAGGGCTGGCTGTCCAACATCCACCTCGGCGCGCGGGACCCGGAGTCTGACGGATTCGTGATGCTGGGCAAGACCTTCAAGGGCATGACAGACGAGATGCTCATCTGGCAGACCGAGCGGTTCACCGAGCTGGCCGTCTCCCCCGACACCATTCGCGACAACTACGTCGTGGAGCTGCGGCCCGAGCAGGTCGTGGAGATCGCCTTCGACGGACTGCAGCGGTCCTCCCGCTATCCGGGGGGCGTCGCGCTCCGCTTCGCCCGGGTGGTGCGCTATCGCCACGACAAGACCCCTGACCAGGCCGACACGATCGACCAGGTCCGGGAGCACATCGTCCCCTGACGGGGACCCCCGAGAACCCCGTCACAACTGTCCAACTCAGGGTTGCAAGATGCCTACGATGGCCGCATGGCCACTGCCCCCGAGAGCGACGGACGGCGGACCGCGGCGGCCGCGCGGCGTCGTACGCGCGAGAAACAGATCCTCGACGCGACCCGGGCGCTGTTCGACGAGCGTGGCGTCGCTGAGGCGCGGATCGACCACATCGCCGACGCGGTCGGGATCAACCGGGCGATCGTCTACCGGCACTTCATCGGCAAGGAGGAGATGTTCGCGCTCACGCTCGTCGGCTACCTCGACGAGCTGGCGGCGGCCCTGACCGCTGCATCGACGGACGGGAGCCCCCCGGACCGGTTGGCCGCCATGACCGGGGCGTTCGTGGACTACGGCGTCCGGTACCCCGCCTTCGTCGACTGCGCCCAGGCACTGATGCGGCGCAGCGGGCCCGAGCTGTTCGAGGAGATCTCCGAGTCCGCGATCTACCGGCTGGGCCGGGCGATCTCCTCCTGCCTCGCCCTGCTGACGGCCGCCCTCGAGGCTGGGGTGGAGTCCGGCGACTTCACCGTGGAGGACCCCGAGCTGCTGGCGAACGCGCTCTACGCCAGCGGGCTCGGCGCCCTTCAGCTGGCCCGGGTCGGCATCCTGGTCAAGGAGGCAGCCCCCGGCGTGCCCAAGGTCGCCGCGGTCTCTCCCGACCAGGTCAAGGACTACCTGGTCTCCTCAGCCCTCGCCCTGGCCACCGGCCCCGTTGAGTTGGGCCCGGCTACCCGTTGAGTTGGGCGCAGCTACGGCTCGGGGCCCAGCTCAACGCTTAGCCAGGCCCAGCTCAACGCTTAGCCAGGCCCAATTCAACAAAGGAGGGTCAGCGCTCGAGGATGGCGGTAACGCCCTGGCCACCGGCGGCGCAGACGGAGATCACGCCGCGTCCGGAGCCCTGCTGCTCGAGCAGCTTGGCGAGGGTCATCAGGATCCGGCCTCCGGTGGCGGCGAACGGGTGGCCCGCGGCGAGCGAGGAGCCGTTGACGTTCAGCCGGGCCCGGTCGATCGACCCGAGCGGGGCGTCGAGGCCGAGGCGCTCCTTGCAGAAGATCGGGTCCTCCCAGGCCTTGAGCGTCGCCAGCACCTGCGAGGCGAACGCCTCGTGGATCTCGTAGAAGTCGAAGTCCTGCAGCGAGTAGCTCTCGCGCGACAGCATCCGCGCCATCGCGTACGCCGGCGCCATCAGCAGCCCCTCGCCGCCGTGCACGTAGTCGACCGCTGCCGTCTCGTGGGCGGTGAGGTAGGCGAGCACCGGGTGGCCGTGCTCGTTCGCCCACTCCTCCGAGGCGAGCAGCACCACCGAGGCGCCATCGGTCAGGGGGGTGGAGTTCGCGGCGGTCATCGTGGCTGCCTCGCCCTTGCCGAAGACCGGCTTGAGCTTCGCCAGCTTCTCGACCGAGGAGTCGGCGCGGAGGTTGGAGTCGCGCTCCAGGCCGCGGAACGGCGTGACCTGGTCGTCGAGGAAGCCGGCGTCGTACGCCGCCGCGAGCCGCTGGTGGGAGGTGGCCGCGAGCTCGTCCTGCTCCTCGCGGCCGATCTGCCACTCCAGCGCGGTGAGCGCGGCGTGCTCGCCCATCGACAGGCCGGTACGCGGCTCACCGTTCTGGGGGATGTCGAGCCCGATGTCGGTCGGCCGGATCTGGGCGAGCGCGGTGAGACGGCCCTTGGTGTCGCGAGCCGCGTTGACCTTCATCAGCTTCTTGCGCAGCTTGTCACTGATCGCGACCGGGGCGTCGGACGTGGTGTCGGTGCCGCCGGCGATCCCGACCTCGATCTGGCCGAGTGCGATCTTGTTGGCGACCTGGATCGCGGCCTGAAGGCCGGTGGCGCAGGCCTGCTGGATGTCGACGGCGGGGGTCTCGGCGGAGAGCTTCGAGCCGAGCACCGACTCGCGGGTCAGGTTGAAGTCGCGGGCGTGCTTGAGGACGGCGCCGGCGACCACCTCGTCGACCCGCTGGCCCTCGAGTCCGAAGCGCGTGGCCAGACCGTCGATGGCGGCGGTCAGCATCTCCTGGTTGGAGGCGTCGGAGTACGCCGTGTTGGAGCGGGCGAAGGGGATCCGGTTGCCGCCGATGATGGCGACCCGTCGAGTCTCGGAGTTCATGCTCCTATCCTTGCCTCTGGACCCCCGCGAGGGAATGCAATGAGCGCCACATCACGATATGTGGACTCGAAGTTACACATCCAGTTACATGGAGCCGACACCCCGACTTTCTGGAGGATCCCCTACTCATGAGTGACCGTTACCAGGGCTTCGTGCAGACCTCGATCGGCCAGCTGCTCGTCAAGAACCTCGGGCTGCCGAACCCGGTCCCGCTCGAGCGGTACGTCGACGGCGAGCCGCTCGTCGACGGCACCGTCGCGGTCGGCGGCACCGGCCGCATGGCCGAGTCGCTCCCTGGGATCCTCGACAGCCTCGGCATCGCCTCGACGCAGTCGACCGACGCCGCCGAGAAGTACAAGGGCCTGGTCTTCGACGCCACCGGTCTGACCAGCACCTCGCAGCTCGGCGCTCTCCGCGACTTCTTCACCCCCCTGCTCCGCAGCCTCGAGACCTGCCCGCGCGTGGTCGTGCTCGGAACTCCGCCGGAGGCCGTCGCCGGCAGCGAGCGCGTGGCCCAGCGGGCGCTGGAGGGCTTCACCCGCAGCCTCGGCAAGGAGATCGGCCGCGGCGGCACGGTCCAGTTGGTCTACGTCGCCGAGGGGGCCGAGGCCGCCACCGCCTCCACCCTGGGCTTCCTGCTCTCACCCAAGTCCGCCTACGTCTCCGGCCAGGTGATCCGGATCGGCGCCACCGGCGAGACCACGGCCGCTGACGTCCAGGACGTGCTGCGGCCGCTGGTCGGCAAGGTCGCCCTGGTCACCGGGGCCAGCCGGGGCATCGGGGAGCAGATCGCCCGGGTCCTGCACCGCGACGGCGCCACGGTCGTCGGCGTCGACGTGCCCCAGGCCGCCAGCGAGCTGCAGACGGTGATGAAGGAGATCAACGGTGACCACCTCACTCTCGACATCACCGCCAAGGACGCCCCCCAGCGGATCGCCCGCCACGTCAAGGAGAAGCACGGCGGGGTCGACGTCGTCGTCCACAACGCCGGCATCACCCGCGACAAGAAGCTGGCGAACATGGACGAGGACCGCTGGAGCTCCGTTCTCGACGTCAACGTGGTCGCGCCGGAGCGAATCACCCGCGAGCTCCTCGACCAGAAGGCGATCAACGACAACGGCCGGATCATCGGCGTCGCTTCGATCGCGGGCATCGCCGGCAACGTCGGCCAGACCAACTACGCCGCCTCCAAGGCCGGCGTGATCGGCCTGGTGGACTCGCTCGCCGACGAGCTCGAGCACGGCACGACCATCAACGCCGTGGCGCCCGGCTTCATCGAGACCAAGATGACCGCGGCCGTCCCGCTCGCGACCCGCGAGGTGGGACGGCGGCTCAACGCGATGAGCCAGGGCGGCCTCCCGGTCGACGTCGCCGAGACCATCGCCTGGTACGCCAATCCGGGATCCACCGCCGTCAATGGCAACGTGGTCCGGGTCTGCGGCCAGATGATGCTGGGTGCCTGACATGCACCCCACGAAATCGCTCCCCTGGCGCTCCACGATGGTGCGGGGACCCCGATGACCGAGCCCCGCGTCGTCGAGGGCGGCGCCGGCCTGACCACCGTGCTCAAGGCCGCGCTGCCGTCCCTGCCGGTCGTCAACCTGCTGCCGGGCATCCGCAAGGACTCCGGCTCCGACCCGAGCAGCCTGGTGTTCTCCCGGCCAGCGGTCGAGGTCACCAGGTCAGAGGTCGACGCCTACGCCAAGGTCTGCGGCTTCCCGCGCAAGGACACCGCGCCGTTGCCCTACCCCCACATGCTGGCCTTCCCGCTCCACATGGCGATCATGACCGACCCCGCCTTCCCCTACCCCGCCATCGGGTCGGTGCACGTGGAGAACTCCATCACCGGCCACCGGCCGGTCCGGGTCGGCGAGACCGTGTCCGTCACCTGCCGGGCCACGACGCCCCGCAACCACGCCAAGGGCAAGGTCGTCGACTTCGTCACCGAGGCCCGGTCCGGCGGGGAGCTGGTGTGGGAGTCGACGTCGACGTACCTCCGGCGGGGCAAGGGCTCCGACGACGCCGAAGCAGGCCTGCAGTTCGACCACGTGCCTGAGGGCGGGGTGGAGTGGAAGCTGCCGGGCGACCTCGGCCGTCGGTACGCCGCGGTGTCGGGCGACCGCAACCCGATCCACCTCTACCCGCTCACCGCGAAGGCGCTCGGGTTCCCCCGCCAGATCGCGCACGGAATGTGGAGCAAGGCCCGGTGCATTGCGGCGATCGAGAACCGGCTCCCCGACTCCGTCCGCGTCGAGGTGGCGTTCAAGAAGCCGATCCTGCTGCCCGGGACGGTGTCCTTCGCGACTGCCGCAACCGCTGAGGGGCACACGTTCTCGCTCACCAGGCCCAAGGACGGGTCGCCCCACCTGCTTGGCCGCGCGGTCCGCGTCCAGGCGTAGCGACCCAGCCAGCCGGCGGGGATCAGGAGTCGCGGAGCCGGATCAGGCCCTCCTGGGCGACGGTCGCCACCAGCCGACCGTCCTGGGTGAAGACCCGGGCCAGCGCCAGGCCACGAGCACCGGAAGCCGAGGGGGAGTGCTGGTCGTAGAGCCACCACTCGTCGGCCCGGAAGGGCCGGTGGAACCACACGGCGTGGTCGAGGGACGCGGGCTGCAGGCCCGGCGTGGAGATGTTCACTCCGTGCGGCACGAGCGTCGCGCCGAGGAGGGTCATGTCGCTGGCGTAGGTGAACGTCGCGAGGTGCTCCAGCGGGTCGCCGGACAGCTCCCCGTTGACCCGGATCCAGAGCCGGGCCCTCGCGGGGTGGTCGGGATCCTCCGCGAGCCCGCGCCGCGAGTTGCCGATGTAGCGCACGTCCAGCGCGGCCCACTCACGCACGAAGGCATCGCTCTCGGCGCCGCCCCGCGAGCGGGCCAGCTCGGCGAAGTCGAGGCCCTCCTCCGGCGGGGCGACGTCGGGCATCACGTCCTGGTGCTCGAACCCCTGTTCCTCCCGCTGGAAGTTCGCGGTCAGGAAGAAGATCGGCCGGCCGTGCTGCCGTGCCACCACCCTGCGGGTGGCGAACGAGCGCCCGTCGCGGAGCTGCTCGACGTCATAGACGATCGGCACCGCGGTGTCCCCCGGGCGCAGGAAGTAGGAGTGCAGGGAGTGGACCCGGTAGGCCGGGTCCACGGTCCGGACGCCGGCAATCAGCGCCTGGGCCGCCACCTGTCCCCCGAAGACCCGCTGCCGGTCGGTGTCGGGCTGGCGGCCCCGGAAGAGGTTGTCCTCGATGGCCTCGAGGCTGAGCAGGTCCACGAGCTCCTTGGCGGAGGCGGGCATGTCAGGACTCCGGGTCGGGGTCGTCGGGACGCCGGTGCTCCTCGGGACCGTCGAGACCGGCGAGGAACTGCTCGAACTGCTCGCCGATCTCCTCACCGGTGGGCAACGGCTGGTTCGTGGCCAACAAGCTGGTGCCGGACTCCTCGGCGCGCTCGAAGGCGTCGTACTGCCGCTCGAGGGCGGTCACGACGTCGGCGACCTCCTCGTTGGCCGCGAGGTAGCGGGCCACCTCGGCCTCCCGCTCCTCGGCCTCGGCCTGCAGGTCGCTCAGGTCGATCGTCAGCCGTCCGGCGAGCTCGACCTGCTCGAGCAGCGAGACCGAGGCCTTGGGGTACTCGAGCTGGGCGAGGTAGTGCGGGACGTGGGCGACGAAGCCGAGGGCGTCGTGACCGTGCTCCCCCAGGCGGATCTCGAGGAGGGCCTGCGCACTGGAGGGGATCCGGAGCTCGCCGCGCCAGGGGCTCTCGCCGGTGAGCAGCTCCGGGTTGTTGGCGTGGTGGGTGATCGCGACGGGTCGGGTGTGCGGGACGGCCATCGGCACCGAGCCCATGCTCACGACGCGGCTCACGCCGAAGCGCTCCACCACCTCGATCACGGCCCGGGTGAAGGCCTCCCAGCGGTTGTCGGGCTCGGGCCCGTGCAACAGGAGGTACGGCGTGTCCCCGCTGTCGCGCAGCACCCGGACCACCAGCCGCGGTGCGTCGTAGGCGGCGTAGTGGTCGCGCACGAACGACATCGGGGGACGCCGGGCGCGGTAGTCGTGGAACTGGTCCACGTCGAAGGTCGCGACCACGCGGCCGTCGGAAAGGCCGACCAGGTGCCGCACCGCCCGGGCCGTCGCGCTGCCGGCGTCGAGGAACCCGTCTAGGACCAGCACCATCGTGATCGGCGAGCCGGTCTCGAGCTCGGGCACGTCGTCCACGATGTGCACGGGGCGGGGTTCCTGGGTCACGCCCGCGCTCCCTCCTCACGCTCCCCGGCCAGGGCGAGCCGGCTCCGGCGGCTGCCGTAGGCGAAGTAGACGACGAGGCCGATCGCCATCCAGATCACGAACCGCAGCCACGTGCCACCGGTGAGGTTGAGCATCAGGTAGAGGCACAGCAGCACCGCAGCGGCCGCCACCACCGGGGCCGCCGGCACCCTGAAGGTGCGCGGCAGGTCGGGACGGGTGCGCCTCAGGATCACCACGCCGACGCTGACCAGGATGAACGCGAAGAGGGTGCCGATGTTGACGAGCTCGGCCAGCGTCGTGAGCGGCACGAAGCCCGCGATCGCCGCCACGCCGACGCCGGTGATCGCCGTGAACACGTACGGCGTACCGAAGCGCGGGTGCACCTTCGCCAATCCCCGCGGCAGCAGGCCGTCGCGGGACATGGCGAAGCCGACGCGGGTCTGGCCGAGCATCAGGATCATCGCCACGACCACCAGTCCGATGCAGGCGCCGACGGCGATCACATCGCTCATCCAGTCCGCGCCGTTGGCGGCGAAGGCTGTCGAGAGCGGGGCGGCGTCCTCGGGGTCGATTTCGGTGTAGCTCTGCATGCCGGTGACGACCAGGCTGACGGCCATGTAGAGGACCGTCACGATGGCCAGCGAGCCGAGGATCCCGCGCGGGACATCGCGCTGGGGGTTCCGGGTCTCCTCGGCCGTCGTCGCCACGATGTCGAAGCCGATAAAGGCGAAGAACACCACGGCCGCGCCGGCGATCACGCCCGCGAGCCCGTAGACACTCGGGTCGAGGCCGAACAGCGTGCTGATCAGCGGCACGTCCAGGAACCCTCCAGCAGTCTCTGGCGCCGGCTTCGACGGCGGGATGAACGGCGAGTAGTTGTCGGCCTTCACGTACTGCAGCCCGGCAAAGATGACGATCAGCACCACCGCGAGCTTGATCCCCACCACGACCTGGTTGAGCCGGCTGGAGAACTTGATGCCGAGGATCAGCACCGTCATCACGACCAGCGCGACCAGTACGGCGGGCAGGTTGACCAGGCCGTCCTCCGCCGTGGCGATCGACGCCGGCACCTCCAGTGGCGTACCGGCAAGGATCGTCTGCAGGTAGCTGGAGAAGCTGGTCGACAGCGCCGCGGACCCGATCGTGAACTCCAGGACGAGGTCCCAGCCGATGATCCACGCAATCAGCTCGCCGAACGTCGCGTAGCTGAAGGTGTAGGCGCTGCCGGCGACCGGCACCGTCGAGGCGAACTCGGCATAGCACAGGGCGGCCAGCGCGCAGGCGAACCCGGCGATGGCAAACGACAGCGCGATCGCCGGCCCGGAGTTGGTCGCGGCGACGGTCCCGGTGAGCACGAAGATGCCGGCGCCGATGATGACGCCCACGCCGAACACGATCAGGTCGAGCGTGCCGAGGCTCTTCTTGAGCCGGTGCTCGGGCTCGTCGGTCTCCGCGATCGACTGTTCGACGGACTTCGTTCGGAAGAGGTTCATGCCCAGCAACCTATGCCGTCGGGTGGGCGCCAGACGAGAGCCACACCCCCGAGTCGACCCAACCTTCCCGGTGGGGGCTATCGCCGGAGCCCGGGGCCAGCCCAGACTGTTCTCCATGCCCCGCGCAGCGCACGCCCGCCTGCTCTCGCTCCTCACCGCGTGCGCCCTCCTCTGCCTGCCCACCCCGGCCGACGCCGCCGAGGCGTGGATCGCCGACGCCCAGCGACGCCTCAACGCGCTGCACTGCCACGCCGGACCGGCCGACGGAACGATCGACCCATGGACCCGGTCGGCGGTGGTGCGCTTCCAGTCACGGCACGGGATGGCGCAGACGGGAAGGCTCGCCGGGCCGGTGCGCACCCGACTGCACCGGGCCGATGCCCGCCGCTGCGACCTGCGCCCGGTCCCGCGGCACTCGGGGGCCGGACGACGGATCGTGCTCAGCCAGGCTCAGAACTGGGTCTGGCTGGTCGGTCCGAAGGGCGCGATTCTGGCCCAGGACGGAGCGATCGACCTGCCCTCGCAGCTGGGCAAGGGCTGGCACGCCACCGGCTCGTACTGCGGCCGTGCGGCGCGGATCCGGCACAACACAGACCTCGGCGGCAGTCTGTGGCTGGACAACTTCGTCCGGTTCGCCCCCTGCGGGATCGGGTTCCACCGGATCCCCCGGTACAAGTCGACAGGCCACCAGATCCATCCCGACTGGTACCTCGGCACCAACATGACCCAGTCCCACGGCTGCATCAGACTGAGCCGGGCGATGTCGCTGCGGGTCTGGAGCTTCACGGCCGGCCGCACCCGGGTGCGGGTGGTCTGACGCTACCCGGACTTCAGCGGCTCCTTCTTCGGCGACTTCTGGGGCGACCTGGACGGCCGCGGTTCCGGTTCGGGCCGGTAGGTGTCGAGCATCAGCCTCCCGGCGCGTCGGGCGAGCTCACCCTCGTCCATGTCGACCAGGTCCTCGAGCACCTCGTCCGGTCGCCCCTCCGGCATGGCCTCCAGGAGCGTCCAGAGGATGGGCTCGGTGTAGGCCGACGCAAGGTACTCGCACGCCCACCACGAGACCCCATAGCTCGCCTCCGCCCCCGGTCCGGCGAAGTCCTGGTCGGTGGGCAGCGAGGTGAGCCCGTCCTCGGCCGCGGACAGCGCCGCCCCGGAGATCGCCCGGTCCTCCGGTGCCATCGGACGGACCGACACGTACTCTGCGAGGCCCTCGCTGAGCCAGGCCGGTACGTCGTCGGCGCGGGACCCCAATGCGACGTGGGTGAGCTCGTGGCGGATGAGACGGCCGCGGCCCGGCCCCTGATCGCCGAGCACGTCGGGATTGAGGACGAAGCGCGTGCTCGCCACCGTGCGTCCCGCCGCCGTGGCCATCACCTCGAACGACACCGCGTCGAGGCTGAGCGGGTCCGCTCCTGGCGCGTTGTGGAGGCCGGAGAGGAAGGCGGGGTCGTCGAGGGCGTAGAGGACCACGCCGTCGTCCCAGTCGTAGGGGATCGCCGCATCGACCGCCGAGATGCCCTTCTCGACCTCGCCCATCACGGCGTGGGCCGACGCCTTGCTGCCCGCGTCGAACACCCCGAGCACGCGGTGACCGGTCCGTACCGTGATCGGGCCGAGGTCCCAGGGCTGCGGATCCAGCTCGTTGCGCGACTCCCACGCCTGGTCGGTCACCGACGCGACGGCGTACCGTCCCCTGCCTTGCGGGGTGAACCGGTAGCGGTCGGGCCGGACGACCGGTCGCGCGTCGTACCCGTCGAGCTGCATGGTGACCTCGACGGTGGCCCAGTAGCCGTGCCCGGTCCGGGACAGGCTGGTCGGGTCGAGCGAGTAGGCGAACCGCGCCAGGGGCAGCTGGTCGAGGTTCTGGAAGTACGTCGTCTGGTCGGCGACGAAGGAGGCGTCGCGACCGGCGACGCTCGCCAGGAACGCCGCCCGGTCCCTGCTTCTGACTGCGGCGGCACGGTCACGAAGGGCACGCTCCAGGGCGGGCGCCACGGCGGGCTGTGGGGCGGGGTTCTTCTGGTGGGTCTCGTCGCGCTGCCCCTCGTGACGAGGGCGCTGGGCGGGGGCCGGCTCCTCGTCGCCCGAGCATCCGGAGAGCAGTACCGGGACCAGCGCGACCGGCACGAGCACCCGCCGCCAGGGCTTCACCTCAGGATGTCGGCTCGGCATCGACAAGAGAACGACCCTCACCGAGGGCGGTGACGTCCTCGACGATGCCCAGCGCCAGTGCCTGCGCCGTCAGACCGATCCGCTCGAGGATGGCCGCCCGCTTGGCGTGGCCGAGGAACTCCTGGGGGATGCCGTGCAGCCGGAACGGCGTGGTGACGCCCGCGTCGTTGAGGGTCTGGAGGAGGACGGCGCCACAGCCGCCCACCCGGCCGTTGTCCTCGACGCTGACCACCAGGCGGTGGTTGCGGGCGAGCTCGACGATGGCCGGGTCGACCGGCTTCACCCACCGGGGGTCGACGACAGTGACCCCGATCCCCTGGGCCTCGAGACGTCCGGCCACGTCGACGGCGGTCGCGGCCATGGCGCCGGCAGCGACGATCAGCACGTCGCGGGTACCGGTGCGGACGAGCACATCGGCTCCGCCCGCCTTGCCGACGGCTTCGATGTCGCCGGGAGGCGGACCCTTGGGAAACCGGACGATGGTCGGAGCGTCGTCGACCTCCACCGCCTCGTTGAGCAGCTCGCGGAGCCGGGTGGCGTCACGTGGGGCGGCGATGCGCAGGCCGGGGACGACCTGGAACACCGACATGTCCCACATGCCGTTGTGGCTGGCGCCGTCGTCACCGGTGACTCCCGCCCGGTCGAGCACGAACGTGACGCCGCAGCGGTGCAGGGCGACGTCCATCAGGACCTGGTCGAAAGCGCGGTTGAGGAAGGTGGAGTAGACGGCGACGACCGGGTGCAGGCCGCCCATGGCCAGCCCGGCCGCGCTGGTCGCGGCGTGCTGCTCGGCGATCCCGACGTCGAAGGTGCGCTCGGGGAACCTGGCCTCGAAGTCGCTGAGCCCGACCACGTGCATCATCGCGGCGGTGATCGCGACGACGTCCTGGCGGCGGTGGCCGATCCGGACCATCTCATCGGCGAACACGTCGGTCCAGATCCGGCCGCGTGGGTTCTCCTCACCGGTCTCGATGTCGAAGGGCTGGGGCGAGTGGAACTGGTCGGCCTCGTGTCGTTCGGCGGCGTCGTAGCCGAAGCCCTTGCGGGTGATCGCGTGCACGATGACCGGTCCACCGAAGCGCTTCGCCTGGGCCAGGCTCTGCTCCATGGCCGCCCGGTCATGGCCGTCGATGGGGCCGACGTACTTCAGGCCGAGGTCCTCGAAGAGGCCCTGTGGGGCCAGGGCGTCCTTCATGCCCTTCTTCATGGCGTGGAGGACGTCGTAGGCGGCCGGGCCAACACCGGGGACCGCGGTCAGCCGCCGTTTCACCTGGTCGAGGACCTGCTCGTAGCGAGGGTTGGTGCGCAGGGTCGTGAGGGCGTTGGCGAGTCCACCGATCGTCGGCGTGTAGGAGCGGCCGTTGTCGTTGACCACGATGAGCAGTCGGCTGTCCCGGGCGATGGCGATGGTGTTGAGCGCCTCCCAGGCCATCCCACCGGTCAAGGCACCGTCGCCGATGACGGCGACGACGTGCCGGTCCTCGCCCCGGATGGCGTAGGCCTTGGCGAGCCCGTCGGCATAGCTGAGCGCGGTGGAGGCGTGGGAGTTCTCGACGATGTCGTGCTCGGACTCGGCCTGGCTCGGGTAGCCGCTCAGGCCGTCCTCCTGACGAAGGCGGCCGAACTCGCCTCGCCGGCCGGTGAGGAGCTTGTGGACGTAGGACTGGTGGCCGGTGTCGAGGACCACGCGGTCGCGCGGGGAGTCGAAGACCCGGTGGATGGCCAGGGTCAGCTCGACCACGCCGAGGTTGGGGCCGAGGTGTCCGCCGGTGCGGGAGCAGGTGGCGACGAGGAGGTCGCGGATCTCGCTGGCCAGCTGGTCGAGCTGGTCGTCGGAGAGGTCGCGCAGGTCACGCGGGGTCGCGATCGACTCGAGGTGGCCCATGGCGGCGAGTCTAACGGTCGAGGACCGCGACGCCGCGTTCGTGGAGGCTGCCCATCCACACCCGGCCCTCGTGCTCCCGGACGCCGGTGACCATGTGGAAATCACCGGTGTCGACGTTGCAGTCGTGGACCAGCCTGCCCGTGTCGTCGTAGGCCTGCACCCACACCGACTGCTTCTCCTTCGGCTGCAGCTTCTCCGGGATCCTGGTCACCTGGCGGCGCAGCCAGACCGGCCCTCTCATCACGCGTTCGACCACCGGATCCCGGGGCGAACCGATGGTCACCCAGATCAGTCCGTCGCTGCCGCGCGCGATGTTGTCGGGGTAGCCGGGCAGGTCCTCGACCAGGAAGTCCCGCTCCCCCGCACGGTCGCCGGCCAGCCAGTGGCGCGCCACGCGGCGAGTGCTGCTCTCGGCGACCGCCACGAACGCCTCGTCGCCGCCCAGCGCCACCCCGTTGGCGAAGGCGAGATCTCCCATCACGACCTCCACGGTCCCGTCCGGATCGCGGCGGAGGAGCCGGCCGGTGGCGGTGACCTGGATGAAGTCGTCCTTCCACCTGTCGAGGGTGTAGACGGCCGAGGAGTCGCTGAACCAGATCGTGCCGTCGGCACCGATGGCGGCGTTGTTGCACACGAGGATCGGGGTGCCCGCCACCGTGTCCGCCAGCGTCTCGACGTCGCCGGAGGCCGGGTCGACGCGGAGCAGGCCCCGGGTGGCGTCGCAGACCACGAGCCGGCCGTCGCCGTCGTACTCGATGCCGAGCGGGCGACCGCCAGTGCTCGCCACCCGGTCGACCTGCGCGCCGTCGTCGCGGATCCTCCAGATGCTGCCGTCCTCGGTGCCGGTGAAGACCGCCTGCCGGTCCGGGCCGTGGGTGGCCACGACCACGTCTTCGCAGCCGTAGGCGGGAACCGGGATCACACGGAAGGCCATGCCTTCATCCTTCGGTAGAGGTCGGACCTGAGGAACTTCGGGAGGGCGCGTGAAGTCGACGCGGTGAGATCGAGTCCCAGTGCCCGGTCGGGGTCGACGAACACCATCTGGCGGCCTTCGTGACACTCGATGTCGTCGTCGGTCAGCCCCAGCTGGACCGCGTACACGGCAACCGGACAGTCACCGAAGTCCTCCACGGTGCAGACGAACTCGTCGAAGAGCTGCAGGCCGCCGTCCAGCCGTACGCCGGTCTCCTCGGCGAGCTCGCGGTAGGCGGCGTCCTCGAACGTCTCACCGTGCTCGACACCGCCACCGGGGAAGCCCCACTTCTCCGGGTCGATGACCGGGTGCTCGTCGCGCTCCTGGAGAAGGAGCCAGCCCCTGCTGTCGACCACGGCGACGCTGGAGTAGGACTGCATGGGGGTCGACGCTACAGGCGCGCGACGAAGCGCCGTCCGCGCAATGCCTCCTCGACCAGACCCACCGCACGGCGGCAGGCGACCAGCCGGGCCTCCTCGCGCTGGAAGGTCTGCACCGCCGCCTCGACGACGTCGGGCGGCGCGACGTCGCGGAGGTCGGCCCGCGCCTCGCTCAACCCGCGTCGGCAGGCGGCCTGGGAGGCCTCGACGTGGAGCACCGCGAAACGGGCGAGCACGACGACGTGGCGACGAAGCGCGGCGTAGGCGCGGTAGTCGGGCGGGCAGAGGTCGAGGAGCCAGTTGGCGGCGGTGTGCTCCCAGCCGGGCGCGTCGGGGGGACGGACCTGGGACGGCCAGCCGGGAGGAGCGACATGCGTGGCCATCCACCCAGCATACCCCTCTCTCGAACAGGTGTTCGATTTAAGGGGAACTTGAGGAGCCGGATCCTTCCCAAGCAACGGTCGTGCGCGCGAGGATGGTCAGGTCATGGGGACCCAGGTGGCGGTCGATCAGATGCTTCCCGCGCTGCCGAGCAGCGCCGGGGAGGCGCGCAGGCTGCTGCGGGACGCCCTGCCGGGAGAAGCCTCGGAGGAGGCCGTCGACGCCGCGGCCCTGGCGCTCAGCGAGATCGTCACCAACGCTCTGGTCCACGCCGGCACGCCGATGCGACTCCGGGTCATCCTCGCGCCGTCAGCCGTCCGGGTGGAGCTCGCCGACGGCAGCATCCACCTCCCCCTGCCCCGCGACTACTCCCGGGTTGCCGGGACGGGACGGGGTCTGCACATGGTGACCGAGGTGGTCGACCAGTGGGGCGCCCATCACGACGAGGACGGCAAGGTGGTGTGGTTCGAGATCACCGACCCACCGCCGCCAGAGCCATCGAACGCCGCTGGTCAGGTCTCTTCGGCACTGCGGCCGACCCACCCGTCGGCGCTGCACGTCGAGCTGACCAACGTGCCGCTGTTGATGCACGCCGCCTGGCAGGAGCACGCGGCCGGACTCCTCCGCGAGCTCCTGCTCACACGACTCGACGAGGATGCGTCCGCCATTGACGACCACGCCGCGGCCAGCGCGGCGATGAGCGTGCTTTTCGAGCAGATCCCGGAACCCGAGCTCGGTGAGCATCCCGAGGCAATCATGGCCACCGCCCTGGAGCCGCACGTGTCCGCGGAGCAGGTCTTCCTCGACCTGTCCAGGGAGGCGGCCGCAGACTTCGACGTTCTCGACGAGATGCTGCAGATCGCGGTCCGACAGGCCGAGCTGGGCAACCTCCTGTCACCACCCACCCAACCCGAGATCGGGGAGCTGAGGCGCTGGTTATGCGCCCAGGTCCGCGAGCAGGCCGCCGGCGGCACACCGGCTCCGTGGAGGGCTCCCATCGGAAATCCGCCGCCTCCGGACCCGCGGTCCTTCCACTGGGATCCGGCGTCGGTCAACACCTCCACCCGCGCGCTGATCGCCGCCGACGACACCGACCAGATCGTCGCAGCCAGCCGTTCGGCACTGACCCTCCTCGGCTACGGCCAGCCACACGAGCTGGTCGGGAGCCGGCTCATCTGCATCATCCCGACCCGCTACCACCAGGCACACATCGCCGGCCTGACGCTGCATCTGGCCAGCGGTCGGGGCCCACTCCTGGGCAACCGGGTCGCGGTCCCCGTGCTGCGCGCCGACCGGTCCGAGCAGGTGCTCGACGTGCAGATCGAGTCCCGGCACCTGCCGGACGGGCGAGCAGTCTTCGTCGCCGAGCTCTTCGGTTAGCCGGCCGGCGCCACCGGGGTGGGGGGTCGGCCGGGCCGCACGTCGGCCGGTCTCCACGGCGAAGCGAGCGGCTCGCTGGGATGGTCAGCCGCCGGCCAGGAAGGACAGGCGCACCTCGCGCTCTGCGTTGTCGACGTTGACGTCGACCAGACAGATGCTCTGCCAGGTGCCGAGCGCCAGCTGTCCGTCGAACACCGGGACCGTGGCGTACGGCGGCACCAGGGCGGGCATCACGTGGGACCGGCCGTGCCCCGGGCTGCCGTGCTGGTGCCGCCAGCGATCGTCGGCAGGGAGCAGGTCCCCGAGGGCGGCAAGCAGGTCGTCGTCGCTGCCCGCGCCGGTCTCGATGATCGCGATCCCGGCGGTGGCGTGCGGGACGAAGACGTGGAGCAGGCCGTCCCCGCGACCGGACGCGAACTCGGCGCAGTCGCCGGTGATGTCGCGGACGGTGTCGGAGTCTCCGGTGCGATAGCTACGTGTCTCGGAATCCACCTGACGATCCTGCCACCGCTTGCGTACCTTCGCCTCATGGAGCTCCGGTCCCTGGCCTGGCGGACCGACCTCGCGTTGCTCCAGGCGGCAGGCAGCGAGGTCGAGGACCGAGGCGACCACCTCGTCGTACGCACGTCCACCAATCCGGGCTTCTACTGGGGGAACTTCCTGCTCCTCGAGGCTCCCGCCGGACCTGACGAAGTACCGGGTTGGCTGCGCGTCTTCGAGCAGGAGTTCCCGGAGGCAGAGCACCGAACCTTCGGGGTCGACGGCACCGCCGGGTCGGTCGAGGACCTGGCCCCGTTCCGCGCGGCGGCGATGGTCGTCGAGGCGTCGACCGTGATGACCGCGCAGGCGGTGCACGAACCCGCCCATCCCAACGGCGAGGCGACCATCCGTCCCCTCGCAACCGACGACGACTGGGCCCAGCAGGTGGAGATGGTCCTCACCGAGGAGGACCTGCACGGGGGGCGGGTCTTCGCCACCCGGCGGGCTGCGGCGGAGCGGAGTCTGGTCGACCGGGGGCTGGGTCAGTGGTTCGGCGCCTTCCTCGACGGCCGGCTCGCCGCATCGCTCGGAATGTTCGTCGCCTCAGACGGGCTCGCTCGCTACCAGGGCGTGATGACTCATCCCGAGCACCGGGGCGTCGGACTCTGCGGGACGCTGTTCCACCACGCGGGGCGCTACGGCCTCGACGAGCTCGGTGTGCACACGCTGGTCGTGGTCGCCGACCCCGACTACCTCGCCATCCGGATCTATCGCTCGGTGGGTTTCACCGGCACCGAGACCCAGCTCCAGGCCGCGCGCGTGCCGAGCCGGTGATCAGCTGCCGCCACCGGAGTTCTCGAACTTCTTGACCCCGCCGACGCAGGCCGCCTGGGGTTCGGGCGCGGTGTGCCCGTCGCCGTACGCCGCGATGAACTTCTCGAGTCGCGGGTCGTCCGGCCCGTCCAGCGCCAACTGCGCTTCCCAGACGGTGACGACCACCGGCGCGTCCTGGTCCTCGAACGGCGAGAGAATCCCCTTCTCGGGGAGCTTCGACGCGAGACCGTCGACCTCGTCCGCTGAGAGCCCAGGCCGGTAGGTGATCCAGACCGCCCCGTGCTCGAGTGAGTGCACCGCGTTCTCCTCGCGCACCGGCCGGTCGTAGACCCCGCACGTCAGCCAGATCGGGTCGTGCTCCCCGCCCACGGGCGGCGACTGCGGGTAGTGCACCTCGCCGGCGATGTGGTCGCGACTGAGGTCGTGGTAGGTCACCACGTCACCGAGCCCGGCCCGGGCTGAGTCGTCGTCGTCCCGCGCCAGCAACACCAGCGCCAGACCGATCAGCACGGCCAGGACGATCCCCAGCACGAGGAACCGCCGGTGCGTGGCCGTCACGCCTGCAGCGCCTGCTCGACGCGCTCCACCTTGGCCGTGAGCTGGCCCTCGTACCCCGGCCGGATGTCTGCCTTGAGCACGAGCCCCACCCGCGGGGACACCTCGGCGACGACCTCGACCGCGCGCTTCACCACGGCCATCACCTCGTCCCAGTCACCCTCGATATTGGTGAACATGGCATTGGTCTCATGGGGGAGTCCGGACTCCCTGACGACGCGTACGGCGGCCGCGACCGCCTGGGAGACACTCCCCGACTCGTCTGCGGCGGTGGGAGAGATGGAGAAGGCGGCGATCATGGCGCCAACCGTAGCCAAGCACCCGCGCGGCGGGGGGCGTTGCACCCGGCGGCGAAAAGTTCCTCCCCGCGCGGTTCCGACTGTCAGCGGGCGGGTCTAACGTGCGGAGTGATCAGGGCCATATCGAGATGGAGGGACACGATGGCTTCAAAGCTCAACCCCTACGTCAGCTTCGACGGCAACGCCCGCGAGGCGCTGGAGTTCTACCGCGACGTGTTCGGCGGGGAGCTCAACGTCAACACGTTCGGCGACTTCGGCAACGACGCCGGCGGAGACTCCGACAAGATCATGCACGGGCAGCTCGAGACCACCGCCGGCTTCACCCTGATGTGCGCCGACAACCCGCCGGGCGAGCAGCTCACCCCCGGCAACAACCACGCCATCAGCCTCAGCGGCGACGACGACGAGATGCTCCGCGACAACTGGAACAAGCTCTCCGACGGCGGCAACGTCATGGTGAACCTGGAGAAGCAGATGTGGGGCGACGAGTTCGGCATGTGCGCCGACCGGTTCGGCGTGACCTGGATGGTCAACATCGCCGGCCAGCAGGGCTAGGCCGCCCACCGAGGAGGAGCGAATGGACGCCATGGCAAGCCCACCCGGCATCGTGCGCTGGACCCTGCGGCTGGAGGAGACGGCCGCGCTCGACCGTCCGGTCCAGGCGCTCGAACCGCTCGTGCAGAAGGTCTTCGCGACCGGGACGCGTGGTGCCGTGCTGCGTGGGGACTGGCTCGGCCACGCCCTGCACCCGCTGCTCACCGACGTGGTGCTCGGCACCTGGACCTCGGCCACCCTGCTGGACCTGTTCGGTGGCCGGGACTCGTCCGCCGCCGCGCAGAGACTGGTCGGCGCCGGGCTTCTGGCAGTCGGTCCGACGGCCTGGGCCGGCTGGGCCGAGTGGTCGGAGGCCGGCGCGCGCGACAAGCGGGTGGGCCTGGTGCACGCCGTGACCAATGCCGCCGCGATCGGTGTCTATGCCGCGTCGTGGTCCGCCCGCCGCAAGGGACGCCACGGCAAGGGCGCGGTGCTGGCCCTGGCCGGGGCCGGCGTCTCGGGGGTCGGTGGCTACCTTGGAGGCCATCTCGCGGCGGCCCGCAACGTGGCGAGCCACGATCCCGCCTTCGACGAGGCGGGACAGCGGACTCGGGCCGGGGCTACGCGAGCGACCTGACCAGGAGGACCACCGCACTCGCGGCGCACACCAGCAGCACCGCGCTCCGGACGTGGCGCGCGGGCAGCCGCTTGCGCAGGGCGCGCCCGAGGGCGGCGCCGAACGGCAGCACCGGCGCCAGGCACGCGGCCAGGAGCGCCTTGCGGAGCTCCAGCTGGCCTGCCAGTGACAGGCCGGCCAGCGACAGCCCGGCGCCGACCATGAAGTACACCGCCAGGGTGGTGCGGATCTGCCGGGGCGGGCGGTCCTGGTACAAGATCGCCATCGGCGGCCCGCCGATCGAGGTCGCGGTGCCCGAGAAGCCGGAGACCAGCCCGGCCGTCATCAGCGAGCCCCGGGTGATGCGGGGACTCACGGCCAGCCAGGTGACAAGCACGGCGACGAGGACGATCACCGCCACCAGGAGTCCGAGGATCCGGGTGGAGAACGTCGCGACGGCGGCCACGCCCGCGGCGGTGCCCACCAACCGTGTCGGCAGCGACCAGCCGAGCCCCGCCCAGTGGATGTCGGCGCGCTCGGCGGCCAGCGTGACCAGCGGGTACGTGCAGGCCAGCCACAGCATGAGCTCGGGCATCAGGTCCGGCTGCACGATCGTGATCACCGGCGCGGCGACCAGACCGAGACCGAGCCCGACCAGCGACTGGACCGTGGCCCCGAGGAGGAGGGCCAGGGCCACCGTCAGCAGCGCGGGGATCCCGAGTCCGAGAAGGCTCAGACCGGACTCAGCTCTTGCGCAGGTTGCGCAGCACGTAGGGCATGATCCCGCCGTTGCGGAAGTAGCTGGCCTCGCCCGGGGTGTCGATGCGTACGACGGCGTCGAACTCGGTGTCGTCGGCCTTCACCTTCACGGTCCTCGGGGTCTCCCCGTCATTGAGCTCGGTGACTCCGGTGATCGAGAACGTCTCCTCGCCGGAGAGCCCGAGCGACTCGGCGGTCTCGCCCTCGGGGAACTGCAGCGGCAGGACGCCCATCCCGATCAGGTTGGACCGGTGGATCCGCTCGTAGGACTCGGCGATGACGGCCTTCACGCCGAGCAGCGCCGTACCCTTCGCCGCCCAGTCGCGGGACGAACCGGAGCCGTACTCCTTGCCGGCGAGCACCACCAGCGGGATGCCTTGCTCGAGGTAGTTCTCCGACGCCTCGAACACCGTCGTCTCGTCGCCGTCGGCGGTGAAGTCTCGGGTGACACCACCCTCGGTGCCCGGCGCGAGTTGGTTGCGGAGCCGGATGTTGGCGAACGTCCCGCGAATCATCACCTCGTGGTTGCCGCGTCGCGAACCGTAGGAGTTGAAGTCGCGCTGCTCGACGCCGTGCTCGGCGAGGTACTTGCCCGCCGGCGAGTCCTTCTTGATGGCACCGGCCGGGCTGATGTGGTCGGTCGTCACCGAGTCACCGAGCTTGAGCAGCACCCGCGCGCCCTCGATGTCGGTGACGTCCTCGGGCTCCTCCGGCATCCCGTCGAAGTACGGCGCCCGGCGAACGTAGGTCGAGTCCTCGTCCCACTCGAAGATGTCGCCCTCCGGTGTCGACAGGTTGCGCCACCTGTCGTCGCCGGCGAAGACGTCCTCATAGGACGTGCCGAACATGTCGGCGCTGATCGACTCGCCGATGACCCGCTCGATCTCGGACGGCGAGGGCCAGATGTCCTTGAGGTAGACCTCGTTGCCGTCGGAGTCCTCACCCAGCGGGTCCTCGAACAGGTCGACGTCCATCGAGCCGGCCAGCGCATAGGCCACCACCAGCGGCGGCGACGCGAGGTAGTTCATCTTCACATCGGGGTTGATCCGGCCCTCGAAGTTCCGGTTGCCCGAGAGCACCGAGACGACCGCCAGGTCCTGCTCCTGCACCGCTTCGGACACCTCCGGGATCAGCGGACCGGAGTTGCCGATGCAGGTGGTGCAGCCGTAGCCGACGAGGTTGAACCCGAGCTTGTCCAGGTACGGCGTGAGGCCTGACTTCTCGTAGTAGTCGCTGACCACCTTCGAGCCCGGCGCGAGCGAGGTCTTCACCCACGGCTTGCGCTGGAGGCCCTTCTCGACGGCGTTCTTCGCCAGCAGGGCAGCCCCGATCATCACCGAAGGATTGGAGGTGTTGGTGCACGACGTGATCGCGGCAATCGTCACCGCGCCGTGGTCGATCTCGAAGGTCGTGCCGTCGGAGAGCTCCACCTCGGTGGGGCTGGACGGACGACCCTTGGCGCTCTCGCGGTTGAGGTGCCAGTCGGTCGGCTCTCCGCCACCGTTGCCGTCCGCGGAGTAGGCCGGCGCGTCGCTGGCCGGGAAGGACTCCGCCGACGCCTCGTCGGCGGAGTTGACCACGCCGAACGGCTGTTTGTTCTTCGGGACCCCGGACTTGCGGTCCTCGCCGCCCGTCTGGTCCTCCTCGACGTAGTCGGCCAGGGCGGACCGGAAGGCCTCCTTGGCCTCGGTGACCTCGACCCGGTCCTGCGGCCTCTTGGGGCCGGCCAGGGAGGGCACGACCTCCCCCAGATCGAGCTCGAGCTTCTCGGAGTAGCGCGGCTCGACGTACCCCTCGGCGGCCGGGTCGTGCCAGAGGCCCTGCTCCTTGGAGTAGGCCTCGACCAGGGCGAGCTGCTCCTCGCTGCGGCCGGTGAGCTTGAGGTACTCGATGGTCTGCTGGTCGATGGGGAAGACCGCGATGGTGGAGCCGAACTCCGGGCTCATGTTGCCGATGGTGGCCCGGTTGGCCAGCGGCAGCGCGCCGACACCGTCGCCGTAGAACTCGACGAACTTGCCGACCACGCCGTGCTTGCGGAGCTGTTCGGTGATGGTGAGCACCAGGTCGGTGGCGGTGGAGCCCTCGGGCAGCTCGCCGGAGAGCTTGAACCCGACCACCCGCGGGATCAGCATCGACACCGGCTGGCCGAGCATCGCGGCCTCCGCCTCGATCCCGCCGACGCCCCAACCGACGACGCCGATCCCGTTGACCATCGTCGTGTGGGAGTCGGTGCCGACACATGTGTCCGGGTAGGCGACGGTCTCGCCATCGGAGTCGCGGGTGAAGACCACACGCGCGAGGTGCTCGATGTTGACCTGGTGCACGATGCCGGTGCCGGGCGGGACGACCTTGAAGTCGTCGAAGGCGCCCTGCCCCCAGCGCAGGAACTGGTAGCGCTCCTTGTTGCGCTCGTACTCGATCTCCACGTTGCGCTCGAAGGCCTCTGGGGTGCCGAAGACGTCGGCGATGACGGAGTGATCGATCACCATCTCGGCGGGAGCCAGGGGGTTGATCTTCGAGGGGTCGCCGCCGAGCTCCTGCATGGCCTCGCGCATGGTGGCGAGGTCGACCACGCACGGGACGCCGGTGAAGTCCTGCATGATCACGCGGGCGGGCGTGAACTGGATCTCCTTGTCGGGCTCGGCGTCCGCGTCCCAGCCGGCCAGGGCGCGAATGTCGTCCTCGGTGATGTTCTGGCCGTCCTCGGTGCGCAGCAGGTTCTCGAGGAGCACCTTGAGGCTGAACGGAAGACTTTCGACCTCGAGCCCGTCCCCGGTGACCGCATCCAGGCGGTAGATCTCGTAGGACCTGCCGTCCACGTCCAGCGTGCTCTTCGCCTTGAAGCTGTCCTGACTGGGCATCAGCCGTCTCCTCGTCGGTCGTCCGCTCACGTCGTCGGTGCCCATCTTGCCGCTGGTCACTCGGGGCCGGTAGGTCGGGTAGACCTCCGTCCCCCACGGATCGGAGTTGAATATCTCTTGATATCAAGATACACGTGGACGAGAGAGAAGGCCAGGCGGTCATTCACCCCGCGACGGAGTCGAGGCGCTGCAGCAGGTCATGGGCCGCCAGCTCGATCTTTTTGTGCCGCCACTCGGAAGCGCGGTACACGCACGCGATCAGCGCGGTCCGGTGGACCCGGCGGAAGTCGCCGCAGACGAAGGCGTAGCGGGCCTTGGTCTCGTCGCTTGTGCCGTCGGTGAGGCCCAGGTGCCACGCGGCGTACTCGGGCCAGGAGTGACGCTCGAGGTAGGCGTTCTGAGCGGCAGCGTTCGGCTGCTCCTCGCCCCAGTCGCTGTCCAGGACGTACTGCCTGCCGTCGATCAGGCGTTCGGCATGCTCCACCCCAGCGCGGTGGACCGTGTACGTCGCCACCCGCCCAGACTGCCACGGAAATCGGCTCGACACCTTGCTCATCGATCTGGTGGAGTCACGAACCATGACCGGGCGCTTGCACCACGGCGAGACGCTTCAGTCCGTGCTGGTGGACGCGCCCGGATGACCTCCGGCCAGGCCGACCTCGGGGGCGGTCGTCACCCGACACCATTCCCGGAGCTCAACGAGCTGTTGGTGGAGCTCGTGGAACGGGCCCGCGCCATCCTTGCCGAGACGTACGTGGGTGCCTACCTGCAGGGTTCATTCGCAGTCGGCGACGCCGACGAGCACAGTGACTGTGACTTCCTGATCCCGATCACGACCCAGCCCGACCCGGACCGCGAGGAAGCCCTGCGTGCCCTGCACGACGAGATCCCGACCCGCTCCGGTCACTGGTGCCGCCACCTCGAAGGCTCCTATCCACTCGCGGTCGAGCTGCGGACCACCGACCACATGGGGGCTCGATGGCTCTTCGTGGACCATGGGTCGCGCACCCTGGCGTGGGACGCCCACTGCAACACTCCGTGGGCTCGGTGGTCCCTGCGCGAGCGCGGGATCACCCTGGCCGGACCGCCGCCGAACACCCTGGTGGATCCCGTCGCCCCGGACGTGATGGTCGCCGCAGCCCGGGCGACCCTGCCGGGCCTCGTGGGCGACATCCACTCGTGGATGCCGCCCACGATCGCCTGGGGCCAGCGCTACATCGTCACCTCGGCGGCCAGAGCCCTCTACACGGTGAGGACGGCAGAGGTGGCCTCGAAGCGCCACGCCATGTTGTGGGTGCGCGATCGAGTCGACGATCGGTGGCACCCGTTGCTGGACCAGGTGCTGGCCGATCGGGAACTCGGCTTCGACTCCGACACCCCACCCCGACCGGGAAGCCTGGAGGCCGCGCACGAGTTCGCGGCGTACGTCGCACAGATCTCCTCAGCTGTCGGCTGACAGCAGCGCCACGCACTCGACGTGGTGGGTCATGGGAAACAGGTCGAAGGCGCGCAGCCGCTCCAGCCGGTAGCCGTGAGCGGCAAACGTCTCGACGTCCCGGGCGAGCGCGGCCGGGTCGCAGGCGACGTACGCCACCGCGCGCGGGCTGCGGGCCACGATCTGCTCGACGACCTCGCGCTTCGCTCCCTCGCGAGGCGGGTCCAGCACCACGAGGTCCCAGGGTCCGTCGTACGCCGCTGCGAGCACCGTGCTCACGCGCCCCCACGTCACCTCGACCGGGCCCGGGTAGCCGGCGTCGTCGAGTCCGAGGTTGGACCGGGCCTCCAGGCAGGCCGCCTCGTCACCCTCGATGGCGGCCACCTCGCCGTACGAGCCGACGGCGTCCAGCAGGAAGCGGGCGAAGAGTCCGACTCCGGTGTAGAGGTCGAGTGCTCGCTCCGCGGGCCGGGGGTCGAGAAAGTCGAGCACGGTCTCGACGAGGGCTCGCGGCCCACCGGGGTGGACCTGCCAGAAGCCGTCGGCCGGGACGGTGAAGGTGTGGGAGCCGCGGTTGGTCTCCACAAGCTGCACCACCGTGCCGGCCTCCAAGACATCGGGCTGTCGGGCATCGGTGCGCGCGATCAGGCAGTCGTCTACCGGCACGACGTCGTGCGAGCGGTGCTTGCGCATCCCGCGTCGCCCATCGGGGGTGGTGGCGTAGCGCACCCGGGTCCGCCACCGCAGACCGTCCTGATCGCCCGGGACCGGCTCGACCTCGAGACCGGCGACGACCGGATGGTCCGGCTCGAGGCGGCCCAGTCGGACCAGCTGCTCGCGCACGACCTGCGTCTTCAGGCGGCGCTGCTCCGGCAGGGTGACGTGCTGGAAGTCGCAGCCGCCGCACAGTCCCGGCCCGGCGACCGGGCAGGGCGCCAGGACCCGCTCCGGCGAGGGTGACTCGACCGCGACCGCGTCCCCGCGCCAGTACCGGTCGTGGTCGGTGCCCTCGGTGATCTCGACGACGACCCGCTCCCCCGGCAGCGCGTGCCGGACGAAGACGACCCGGGAGTCCGGGGCCGGGAGCCGCGCCACGAAGTGACCACCGTGGGCAACCCGACCCACGTCCACGGTGTAACGCTCCCCCACTCGCGACCGGCCACCGGCCCGCCGCTGCCGGGGTCGCCGTCTGCGTGGTGGGCTCACCGAGGGATCTGTCCGCCGCGCGAGCGGTCCGACACGTTTCCGCGACGCAGGTCACCGGGCCGCACCCGGGTGCGGTCACGCTCGACGCGCTCGCGGGCGATCTCCGAGGACCGCAGCTGGTAGGGCACCGACGTCACCATCACGCCTGGGGTGAACAGGAGCCGCCCCTTGAGCCGCAACGCCGTCTGGTTGTGCAGCAGCTGTTCCCACCAGCGGCCCACGACGTACTCCGGGATGTAGACCGCGACCACGCCGCGCGGGTTGGCCTCCTTGATCTCGAGGGCGTAGTCGACGATCGGCTTCACCACCTCGCGGTAGGGCGAGTGCAGCACCTTGAGCGGCACGCCCAGGTTGCGGTCGTCCCACTCGGTGAGCAGTCGGCTGGTCCGCTGGGGGTCCTCCGAGACGTAGACGCCCTCGAGCACGTTGGGCCGTGATGCCTTCGCGAACGCGAGCGCCCGCAGCGTGGGCTTGTGCAGCTTGGAGACCAGTACGACGGCGTGTACTCGCGTGGGCAGGACCTTGTCCTCCTCGTCGGCCGCGAGCTCGAGCGCGACGTTCTGGTAGTGCCGGCTGATGCCCTTCATGATCAGGAAGAAGCACACCATCGCGAGGATCGCGATCCAGGCTCCGGCGAGGAACTTGGTGAACAGGATGATCACGAACACCACGGCCGTGAAGGTCAACCCGATCGCGTTGATGGCGCGCGATCGATGCATCCGGCGCCGTCGCGCCGCGTTCTTCTCTGTGCGCAGGTGGCGGGTCCAGTGCCGGATCATCCCGAGCTGGCTGAGGTTGAACGACACGAACACCCCGACGATGTAGAGCTGGATCAATCGGGTGGTCTCGGCATTGAACGCCAGGATCAGGATGATCGCCATCACCGCCAGGAACACGATGCCGTTGCTGAAGGCCAGCCGGTCACCCCGCGAGCCCAGGGCCCGGGGCGCGAAGCCGTCCTCGGCGAGAATCGATCCGAGGACGGGGAACCCGTTGAAGGCGGTGTTGGCCGCCAGGACCAGGATCACGCCGGTGACGGTCACCACGAAGTAGAACCCCAGCGGGAAGTCGGTGAAGACAGCCCGTGCGATCTGGGCAATGACGGTGTGCTGGTCGAAGCCCTCGGGAAGCGACTCTCCGTTCTTGGTGAGCCGGTCGATGTCGCGTGGGTCGACGTACTTCAGACCCATCTGGTTGGCGAGAACGATGACGCTCATCATCATCGAGATCGCAATCATGGCCAGCATCAGTAGCGTCGTGGCGGCATTCCGGCTCTTGGGCCTTCGGAACGCTGGAACGCCGTTGGAGATCGCCTCCACACCGGTCAGCGCAGCACAGCCCGACGAGAAGGCCCGGGCCAGCAGGAACATCAGGGCGACCGTCGTCAGGGGTTCCTCGTAACCCGGCGCCGTCGCGATCTCGTAGCTGGCGCTCTCGACCTCTGGCAGGTTGCCAGCGGCCAGCTGGAGCAGCCCATACCCGCACATGCCCAGGATCGCGACCATGAACGCGTATGTCGGGAACGCGAAGAACGTGCCGGACTCGCGGATGCCGCGCAGGTTCATGGCCATCAGCACCACGACGGCAATGCTGGCGACCGTCGCCTCGTGGCCGATGAACGCCGGGATCGCCGCCGCGGCATACTGCGCACCCGAGGAGATCGACACCGCGACGGTGAGGACGTAGTCGACGAGCAGGGCACTGGCCACCGTGATGCCGGCGTTGCGGCCCAGGTTGACGGTGGCGACCTCGTAGTCGCCGCCACCACTCGGGTAGGCGTGCACGTTCTGCCGGTAGGACGCGACGACCACCGTCATCACCAGTGCCACCGCGATGCCGATCTTCCACGACCACACGTAGGCCGAGGCCCCGGCGAAGGACAGCATGATGAAGATCTCGTCGGGAGCGTAGGCGACCGAGGAGAGCGCGTCGCTGGCGAACACCGGAAGGGCGACCCGCTTCGGCAGCAGCGTCTCCCCCAGCTGGGAGCTGCGCAGCGGGCGGCCGACCAGGATGCGCTTCGAAACGTCGCCGACACCCACGACCGAACAGGCTAGACCGTCATACCCCTGGTCTGCCGCTGGGATACGGTTTCACTGTGCATGTCGTCATCATGGGTTGCGGCCGCGTGGGTTCGACGCTGGCCCGGAGCCTCGAGGAGCGCAACCACACCGTCTCCGTGATCGACAGCGAACCCGACGCGTTCCGCCGGCTCGGCCCGGAGTTCAACGGCGACAAGGTCACCGGCTTCGGGTTCGACCAGGCCGTCCTGGAGAAGGCCGGGATCCGCCGTGCCGAGGCCTTCGCCGCGGTGTCCAGCGGCGACAACTCCAACATCATCGCCGCCCGGGTCGCCCGCGAGACCTTCGGCATCGACCAGGTCGTGGCCCGCATCTACGACCCCGGCCGGGCCGAGGTCTACCAGCGGCTCGGCATCACCACGGTGGCCACGGTCAAGTGGACCGCCGACCAGATCCTTCGGCGGTTGCTCCCGGCCGGTGCCGAGCCCGACTTCCGCGACCCGTCCGGGACGATCCGGGTCGACCACCTGCCGGTGCCGGAGGGATGGATCGGCCAGCGCACGATCCACTTCCAGGAGCAGACCAAGAGCCGGATCGCCTGGATCGACCGCCTCGGCGAGGGAATGCTGCCGACCCGCGACACGATCATCCAGGAGGGCGACCTGGTCCATCTCGTGATCCGCGAGGAGAATGCCGGCCACGCCTACTCGGTCATTGACAAGGGACCCGAGGGGAACGAATGATCACCCCACAGAATCGCTCGCTCCGCTCCCGATTCCGCGGGGACCCCGAACAATGAGGGTCGCCATCGCCGGAGCCGGAGCGGTCGGCCGCTCGATCGCACGCGAGCTCATCACCAACGGGCACCAGGTGCTGCTCATCGACAAGTCGGCCAGCGCCATGAAGCCCGAGCGGGTCCCCGACGCCGAGTGGTTGCTGGCCGACTCCTGCGAGCTCTCGTCGCTCGAGGAGGCCCGGCTGGACCGGTGCGACGTGGTGATCGCCGCCACCGGTGACGACAAGGTCAACCTGGTGACCTCGCTGCTGGCGAAGACGGAGTTCGGCGTGCCGCGGACGGTCGGCCGGGTCAACCACCCCAACAACGAGTGGCTGTTCACCGAGGCGTGGGGAGTCGACGTCAACGTGTCAACGCCGCGGATCATGTCGGCGCTGGTGGAGGAGGCGGTCACGGTTGGCGACCTGGTGCGCCTCTTCACGTTCCGCCAGGGCAACGCCAACCTGGTCGAGCTCACCCTGCCGGAGGACTCGCCGTACGTCGGGAAGCCGACGGGGCTCATCCCCTTCCCCGAGAACTGTGCCTTGGTGACGATCCTCCGTGACGGCCAGGTCTACACGCCCAACGCCGACCAGCCCATCGAGTCCGGCGATGAGCTGCTCTTCGTCGCGGCCGCCGACGTCGAGGACGAGCTCGAACGCCTGCTGGCACCGGCCGCGCACGGCGGCTGAGCTGACCCGTCGTCAATCAACAACCGGTCAGCGTTCGGTCTCACCCGGGTCGGGGCCACCCAGGACGGCGGCGGGTTCACCCTGCACCGGAGTCCGGTTCCGGGCCAGCAACCAGACCATCAGGGCCAGGGCCGCCAGCTGCAGCGGCCAGCCCATCACGATCTTCGCGACGCCGAGGATGGCGACGGCGGTGTCCGCATCCAGCGTCCCCGACTTCGCACTGAGCCAGATCGGGGCCTGGATGACGACCCGCAGGACGCACGGTGCGACCAGCACCCACGTGAGCCGGGAGCACAGCTTCACCACCTGGCGGTCGCGGTGCCAACCGGTGGGGTCGCCGGTGACGCTGCCGACCATGAAGCCGATGAGGGGCCAGCCGATCAGGCAGGTGAACGCGAGCAGCACGGAGTAGCCCGCGTTGTAGAGGATGCCGGGAAGGAAGTACGCGAGCGCCTGGTCGCTCTTGCTGCCGCCGGAGCGGGCGGACATGGTGACGAAAAGCCAGCCGATCCCGATGCCCACGAGCGCGTTGACCACGAACTGGACCGTCGAGCGCTGCACGATCCGGACCACGAGCAGCACCAGCGCCACGGCGAGGCTGGCGATCAGCGCGGCCATCAGATCCCGGGTGGTGAGCCAGGTGACCGTGAACAGCAGGGTCGGCACCGCCGCCTCGACCATGCCCCGGCGTCCGCCCAGTGCCTTCGACAGCTGGCTCCGGACCACGGCCTCCACCGTGTCGACGGAGGCGCCGCTGGTTGCCGGATCGGTCACGGGATGAGCTCGTAGCGGGGGTTGTAGATGACCCGGTGGCCCTCCGAGGACCCGATCCGCCCCTCCACCTCGATGGCCCGCCCGGGCGATATCCCGGCGATGCGCCGGCGCCCGAGCCACACCACGATCAGCACCCCCGAGCCGTCGGCGAGCTCGGCCTCCAGAGCGGGTACGCCGCCGCGGGGGCGCAGGGTGACCGTGCGCAGGGTGCCGCGTAGCCGGACCCGCTCCCGATCGGGTGCGTCGGCGATCCGGGTGCTCGCGGTGTCGGCGTAGGCGCGCCGGAGCTCACGCTCGTGCATCTCGGTGCTGCTGGCCCACTTGCTGATGCTGCGCCGCAGACGGCTCTTGCCCGTCACTGCCACAGTTTATGACTCGCCGGGGGTCGTGCGCCGGGCCGAGTCGGGCAGCACGACGGGCAGCGGGTCGCCGACCGGCATGGCGTGGTCACCGCGGCGGATGACGACCTTGGTCAGGGTGTCCTCCCATGCGGTGGCAGTGTCGGCGTCGGTGCCGTCGCCCGGATCCCCGGCCTCGACG